>NZ_LR734869.1:300000-419498 GCF_900010725.2 Planktothrix serta PCC 8927
GCCAGATTTCCCTTGACGGTTCGCCATTTGGGTAAAATACAAGACGCTATCATCAAGGATTACCCCTTCTGGGTCAAAAATAAACTCTTCAGGGATAGTCGCCTCCTCTTCTTCGGGCTGGTCTTCCTCGTCGTCCTCGTCCTCGTCTTCTTCCTCCTCCTGATCTTCTGGCGACTGATCTTGAGGCGGTGGGGGTGGAGGCGGTTGCTGTTGTTGTTCTTCGGGAGGAGGAACAATTTTGGCGCGGGGAACAATAACTAATTCTACCGCCCGACGTAAATCATCGGCGTTGACGGTGGTACGTCCTTCCAAGGCGGCGGAGGCTTTAGCGACTCGCACCGCAAACAATTCTGAGCGATGACCCTGAACACCGCCCCGCACAGCTTCTTGAACTAAATATAAGATTTGATCAGGGGTAATCACCACATCTTTTAACCATTCTCTGGCTAAAATAATCTGGGTTTTCAGATCATCTAATTCTTGATTATATTGAGTTAAGAAATCTTGGGGCGATCGCGCATAATCCATCACTTGATCCACCGCTTGCACCCGTTCATCTAAACTCAGAACCCCATCGGCGGATAAAGCGATCGCAATTCTATCTAATAAATGATCTCGTAATGACCCTTCTTCCGGGTTAAATGTAGCGATAAATAAAGGTTTACAGGGATGTTCAAAACTAATCCCTTCCCGTTCAATTAAATTCCGTCCTTCTGTAAGAACTGTTAATAATAAATTGGCAATATTATCATCGAGCAAATTAATTTCATCCACATATAAAACCCCTCGGTTTGCTGTGGCTAAAAGTCCGGGTTGAAATACCGTTTGACCCTGTTTAACCGACTGTTCTAAATCCACTGAACCGACTAATCGATCTTCGGTAATTCCTAACGGAATTTGCACAAAGGCTGTGGGGACAATTTCGGTGGGTTGGGTTTCGTTAACGGGTTCAGCGTTAGCAATTGATCCTTTAACAATTTCTATCGGGGGTAACAAAGCGTGTAATGCCCGCGCCATCACCGATTTAGCCGTTCCCCGTCTTCCAGCGATGACCACACCACCCAATTCAGGGTCAACCGCCGTCAGTAACAGGGCCAGCTTAATGGCACCTTGTCCAATAACCGCAGTTAGGGGAAAGGAGGTGATCGTAGGGGCGCTAACGGGCGCAGACATAACTTTAGCAATGATAGAACAATATCTTACAATAGCAAAAAATGGTACTTTTGTTAATCAGTTTCTCTAAAA
This sequence comes from Planktothrix serta PCC 8927, assembly GCF_900010725.2. Taxonomy (NCBI): domain Bacteria; kingdom Bacillati; phylum Cyanobacteriota; class Cyanophyceae; order Oscillatoriales; family Microcoleaceae; genus Planktothrix; species Planktothrix serta. Next base: position 301,246 of record NZ_LR734869.1, read on the forward strand.
ACTTATGAAATTTCAAAATTTTAGATTATTTCCACATCTGCAAAACTCTCCTAAATCTGCTGTTTTGAATTGCCGATGGTTGCTTCTGGTTATTGTGGGTTTAATGGGTTTGGGAGTCAGTATTCCGGTATTAGCAGAAAGAAAAAGTGATGTCGAAAGATTAATTAGTACGAATGAATGTCAGCAATGCAATTTGAGTGAAGCGAATTTAGCAGAAGCGAAGTTAGAAGGGGCTGATTTATTGGGGGCTAATTTACAAAAAGCTAACTTGAGAGGGGCTAATTTAAAAGGTGCAGATTTAAGTTCAGCGAATTTAATTGAAGCGGATTTATCAGGAGCAGATTTAAGAGATACAAAATTCCATAGCACAACCTTAAGAAAGGCTAATTTAAAGGGTGCTGATTTATCGTGGTCTGATCTGTATCAAGCATTTTTAGAAGAAGCTCAATTTAATGATGCTAATTTATTAAATGCGAACCTCAATAATGCTAAATTACAAGGAACTAATTTTTGTGGGGCGACGATGCCCGATGGACAAAAAGGGGGATGTTAATTATCTTAAACTAGAGAGATCATCAACAATTTTAATTTTTCCGCGATAGACGGCTCTGAGTAATCGATCAATGCAGCGTCTCTCTTCCTCCGAAAGAGATTCATCTAAAATCGCTGCCATCAGTCCATAACGATCCCCAAGGGTTAAATAACCTGTGGTGTTCGCTTGGGCAAATAAATCACTGAGAGCAGATTGTAAAAGTTGAACTTTAGGGATCATGAAAATTCAATCTGAACTCGATAGTTTAATCTTTACGGATTTTTGATAAAATTGAAGTGATTTTACAGAAGCTTTAAGAGTGATTCCTCAGCGTAAAATTTGTGATAGAAATAACTAATAATCTGTGATATCGGTAAAATAAAGTTGTGATCTCTAATAAAAATTTTTGTGATCAAAATCACAATTTAATTCTGGTTCCAGAAACTATTGTTTCTTTGTTTAAATTAAAATCAGATAAAATATTGTAATTATTCAATTCATCCCCCGTAGGGTGCGTAAGCGACAGCGCACGCACCAATATTTTATTAAATGCGATCGCCCTTTTAATAATCACAACTCTTATTGATATTATGATATTCAGCGATCGCTGTCTTCGGTGCGTGCGCTGTCGCTTACGCACCCTACAGATGGGGAAATTAGAAGTTAAAATAGCGCACGCACCAATATTTTATTAAATGCGATCGCCCTTTTAATAATCACAACTCTTATTGATATTATAATATTCAGCGATCGCTGTCTTCGGTGCGTGCGCTGTCGCTTACGCACCCTACAGATGGGGAAATTAGAAGTTAAAATAGCACACGCACCAATATTTTATTAAATGTGATCGCCCTTTTAATAATCACAACTCTTATTGATATTATGATATTCAGCGATCGCTGTCTTCGGTGCGTGCGCTGTCGCTTACACACCCTACAGATGGGGAAATTAGAAGTTAAAATAGACGCAGGTGCGAATCAAATTTTTTAATAAAAATCAAAGGATTAGTATGATTCTGCCTCAATCAATCAATTCTTCTTTCTTTTGACAGATGTTGAATCTGCTGGAATTGAATAATACTGAGGAGAAGGTGCAAACCCAACCATTAAATTTTTCTCCTATAGTATCCCCATGTCAAATACAGTCTTTCCGCCCCAAGCCACATCCCCTAAAGAAGAAGTTTCTAGCCTTGAAGCTCAAGGTGAAATTCAGGAACTTGTTCAAGACCATAAGGCCGAATTTGATCTTGATTTAGAGTTTATTTATACCCGTGATATTGAATTTCGTCAAGAAACCATTTATTTTATTGTTGTGGATCGATTTTATGATGGTGATCCCAATAATAGCGAAGGGCCTAATCCTGAACTTTATGATTCTGAACAACAAGATTGGGGGAAATATTGGGGGGGTGATTTACAAGGAGTTATTGATAAACTTGATTATTTAAAAAACTTAGGAGTAACGGCACTTTGGTTAACCCCTTTATTTGAACAAATTGAAGATTTATTCTGTGAATCTGCGGCAGTTCATGGCTATTGGACAAGTGATTTTAAACGCTTGAATCCCCGTTTTATTGGTAAAGATGAAAACCCCTCGCTAAACGAAACCCAAGACACCCGCAACACAACTTTTGATCTTTTAATAGAAGAAGTTCACAGTCGCAATATGAAGTTGATTTTAGATATTGTGTGCAATCATAGTAACCCCGATATTAGTGGAAAAAAAGGGATATTATATGATGATGGGGTAAAAATTGCTGATTTTAATAATGATGAGAAGAACTGGTATCACCATTATGGAGAAGTAACAAATTGGGAAGATGAATGGCAAGTGATGAACTGTGAATTATCAGGATTAGCTACTTTTAATGAAAATAATATTGAATACCGAAATTATATCAAATCTGCCATTAAACAATGGTTAGATCGCGGAGTTGATGCTTTACGGGTGGATACTGTTAAACATATGCCGATTTGGTTTTGGCAGGAGTTTAACGCGGATATTAAAACCTATAGGCCTGATGTTTTTATCTTTGGTGAGTGGATTTATTCTAGTCCAGAACAGGATGATTCTGTGGAATTTGCCAATGAGTCTGGAATGTCAATTTTAGACTTTGGATTATGTGTTGCTATTCGACGAGCATTAGGAGCATTTGAAGAAGCAGGATTTCACTTAATTCAAGATGTTTTAAATTTGGATTATCGCTATTATAGTTCAACAGAATTGATCACGTTTATTGATAACCATGATATGCACCGATTCCAAACTTTAAATCCTGATCCTGAAATTTTGCGAATGGCGATCACTTTAATTATGACCTCTCGTGGCATTCCTTGTATTTATTATGGCACAGAACAATTCCTTCATAATGATACCAATGGAGATGATAATCCCTATGGAAATAATGATCCCTATAACCGTCCGATGATGGAAAATTGGGATACAGATTCTCCTCTCTATCGAGAAGTTCGATTATTATCCGGTTTACGGCGCTTAAATCCGGCTGCATCGTTAGGAAGTCAGTGGCAAAAATATATTACTCCTGATGTCTATTGTTATGTGCGTCGCTATCGAGATAGTATTGTATTTGTAGCCATGAATCGAGGGGAAACGGTAACTCTTGAAGAAGTCGAAACCGAGTTAAATGATGGCGAACATACTGATGTAATGTCTAAGTATAAATATGAAGTCAAAGACGGGAAAATTTATAACCTAGAATTAGCCTCTAAACAGGTGATTGTTCTTTCTAAAGTGGGTGAACGGGTTAAAGCACAAACGATTGTTCGGGTTCAATTAAACGGGATTCAAACTCAACCCGGAGAACGAGTTGTGATTATTGGGGATTGTCCTGAATTGGGAAATTGGGATATTGCCCAAGCTTACCCCTTAGAATATATTAATACCAACACTTGGTTTGGGGAAATTCCCTTTAATGAAAGTGCCGGAAAACTGATTAATTATAAATATGCTATTTGGCGAGAAGGAACATCCCCTCTCCGCGAAAATTTAGTCTCTCGTCGTTGGGTAATTGCCAATGAAGGCATTGTTAAATGGCGTGATCTTTGGGCATCAGGACGAGAATCATAAATGGGTTGACTGTTGACCGTTGACCGTTGACCGTTGGCTGTTAAATCACTATTTTTTATCCGTAATTAATAGCCGATAAGGGTTTTGATTTTGTTGACGATCGCCCACATAAATGTTATAATTACCTTGGGTTCCATAACCAGAATATTGCAAAATACCACTGTTAGCAGAACCCTCTGGTAATACACAATAACGTCCGCTAGGGCCATCAATTAATAAGGTGGGTGAGCCAGAGGTTGTTACCATCACTCGCCAATAGGGTAAATCCTCGGTAATTTCAACAACGTGATTCGGGGTTTGAGCAATAAACCCACAATCTTGACTATTTACAGGCCCTCCAGAGGTTCCTGATAAGGACAGAGAACCACCGGGAGCAATTTGTTGCCGATCAGCCCAAGCACTGGGAGCTAAGGCTAAAATCAGGCTGAAAACACATCCCGCAAGGGTTAAACGGCGTAATCTCATTTTTAAGTTTCTCCTAGAGTCAGTAAATCCTATTCAAACCATACTGACAGTAAAATAGACTTACAGGTTCATTTTTCAGTTTGAAGCGATACTATGCGAGTCCCAATTCTTCTGATAAATAAACCTCTTGTTCTGTTAAAGCAAAAGCAAGTCTGTCTATTAATTAATATTTCCATCCCTTTCCTTAATTGATTCAAGACGGGATTGACCCTTAGATGTGATCAAGTCTCCTAACTTGAGGGATAATAAAGATTATGCCGTTAAAGTAGGGATTGTTGTGACCCATCACTATCAAGCTCGAATTTATATTACCCTCCGTCCTTCTGTTCTTGATCCTCAAGGCGTGGCGGTCAAATCTGGGATTCAACATTTGGGATATGACAATGTTGAACAGGTGCGGATCGGTAAATATATTGAAATGACGCTTTCTGCAACGGATGAAACGGAAGCGAGAACCCAACTTGACCGAATTTGCGATCAATTGTTGGCAAATCCTGTGATTGAAATTTATCGATTTGATCTGATGGAAGTTTCTGCCGTTGCTAATCGATAATTCAATCAGGAGGTTGATCAAAGAAGATTAGTTCTCTCTTTGATCAACTTGTTTCTATTCGTAACTCACTACATGAATTAACTATGAAATTTGGGGTTATTGTTTTTCCGGGTTCTAATTGTGATCGAGATGTGGCTTGGGTAACTCAAGGATTATTAGGACAACCCACCCGCATGATTTGGCATGAAGATACGGATTTATCTGATATTGATGTGGTAGTAATTCCGGGGGGTTTTAGTTACGGGGATTATTTGCGTTGTGGTGCGATCGCGCGTTTTTCTCCCGTCATGCGTTCAACAATTGAACACGCGAATCAAGGAAAATTAGTGTTGGGAATTTGTAACGGCTTTCAAGTGTTAACAGAAGCGGGATTATTACCCGGTGCGTTAGTCAGAAATCGGGATTTACATTTTATTTGTGAATCGGTTCCTTTGACGGTAATTAATAATAATATTCCCTGGACTGCTGAATATCAAACCGGGGAAGTCATTACTTTACCTATTGCTCACGGAGAAGGCTGTTATTATGCGGATGAAAACACCTTAGTAGAGTTAGAAGAAAATCACCAAGTCTTATTCCGGTATGGCAGTAATAAAACTCCAAAACTCGAAGAAAATCCTAACGGTTCTTTGCATAATATTGCTGGAATTTGTAACCGTCAAGGCAACGTTTTAGGGATGATGCCTCACCCAGAACGTGCCTCTGATCCAATGTTAGGAAATACCGACGGAATTAAGTTGTTTAAAACCTTATTGCGTTAGGAAATGGTTTGACCTCTCCCTACCCTCTCCTAAAAGGAGAGGGAAAAGGAGGACAATAATTCTTAATTCCCTATTGTCTATTTTCTTTTCCCCCCTGTTCCCTGTTCCCTGTTCCCTGTTCCCTATTCCCTATTCCCTATTTTGAAGCGTTTTTTCACTTTGACCAAAGAGGATTTTTTTCGCTTCATCAGTCATCTTTGCACCAGAAGAATAGGATTTTCCTTTCTCGTAAGCACGCATGACCGCCGGACGAGAATGAATTCGCTCAAACCAAGCTTTTAAATGGGGGAAATCCTCTAAATTTTGCTGTTGTTGTTCAAAGGGAACAATCCAAGGATAACAAGCCATATCTGCAATAGAGTATTCTCCCGCAATGTATTCTTGTCCTTCTAATTGACGATTCAAAACCCCATATAAACGATTAGTTTCTTTCACATAACGGTCAATCGCATAGGGAAGTTTTTCCGGTGCATATTGTAGAAAATGATGGTTTTGTCCCGCCATTGGCCCTAGTCCTCCCACTTGCCAAAATAGCCATTCTAAAACGGTTTTGCGATCGCGCCAATTTTGAGGAAGAAACTGTCCGGTTTTTTCAGCTAAATAGATTAAAATTGCGCCTGATTCAAAGATAGATAAAGGTTCTCCGCCATCAACGGGATGAAAATCAATAATGGCAGGCATTCGATTATTGGGAGCAATTTTGAGAAATTCCGGTTTGAACTGATCACCTGCGCCAATATTCACCGGAATGATTTGATATTCTAATCCAGTTTCTTCTAAAAATATGGGGATTTTGTGACCGTTAGGGGTAGGCCAGTAGTAAAGTTCAATCATAATGATTCACGCTGAGAATGATTGCAGATGACTTGAGCTTGACTCTGGAATTTGAGGGAGGCGTGAACGCCTCACTACAAAGTTTACAATTCTTCTTGGAAGTCTTTTAAAATTCTTACCAGTTCTTGAATTCCCGAATTAGGAATTAAATTCACAAGGGAGGTAGTTTGTTTTCCTCCTCCTAAATTAACATAAACTTTTTGCAACACTTGTTGAACTTCATTTTCCGTAAAGTCTCCCTGATTTAAAAGCGGATAAAGTTGTTCAGCTAATTGAGTATGCAAATGAGCTTCGGCTAAATACAGATGCCATTTAGCGACATCAATATAGACATTTTCTCCAATTTCAGACGCTAACTTTTCAATGTTTCTTGTATCTAAAACAGACATAATTAAGCTCCTAAATAATCAAGGGTTAACGGTTAGCCGTTAACCGGAATGTTATCGATTTGAAGTTACAGGAGAATAGTCGGCGATCGCAAAAATATAAATCCCATGAAGGGCGATCGCTAACAACCAAACAACCGTAAATCCAGTTAACCAAGACCAATCAGCCGATTGCAAATTATGGAAAAACCATAAACCCGAATTAATCGCCGCAAAAATAGCAACATGGATGGCAAAATTCATCCGATCATCTAAACGACGATAATCAGGATCTTTGCGGTCGGGCTTACGCGGCCAACGAGGAGGCATAGACAGTCAATTCCCAAGCTTTTTCTATTCTATTTTAGGCGGAACTGGGGTTGAATTCTTCTATCTGGTGGTGGTAATCTCCCGATTTTCCCCCCGTTTTACTCAGCAGCCGAATTGACTCAATCACAATCGACTTTTCTAAGGCTTTCGCCATGTCATACAAAGTCAACGCCGCCACAGAAACAGCCGTTAACGCTTCCATTTCAACCCCAGTTTCGGCTTTGGTGATCACTTCCGCCTGAATTTGATAGCCTGGTAATTCGGGGTCGGGCCAAATTTGAACATCAATTTTACTTAAGGGTAAGGGATGACACAGGGGAATTAACTGGGCTGTTTGTTTGGCCGCCATGATTCCGGCGAGTTTCGCTGTCCCTAAAACATCCCCTTTGGGGGCGTTTCCGGCTTCGATGGCGGCAAAGGTGGTGCTTAACATTCGCACTTGTCCCCCAGCGATCGCCTGACGACGAGTGGCCACCTTCTCCGACACATCCACCATCCGGGCTTCCCCCGTTTCATCCAGGTGGGTGAGGCGATCAGAAGAATTTTCAGAAAAATTGCTTGCCATTTGGGAAAAATGTGTTAATATAAGAAAGCGGTGAAGAAAACACCCTCGTTCAACAGTGTATATTGTTCCTGGGGTTGTTGTTCTGAACTGGCAAGGGCTTGTAGCTCAGTGGACTAGAGCACGTGGCTACGGACCACGGTGTCGGGGGTTCGAATCCCTCCTAGCCCGTTTATTCAATCTTTTAATATAGGGACGAGATCATCTCGCCCCTATATTTCTGTTTGTAGGCTTTAGCTGACTCCTAATATTAGAAGATGACATAAACCCGGTTTTGGAGTGTCCCAAAGAGTGATCGCATTTGTAATTTTTCCGCCCCTACAAGTTTAATTGAATGGAGGGGCGAGTTTGTTATAATTTTTGTTGATAATAATTAATCTGATCTGCTTCTAAATAAGTGCTTAATAGCTTATCTCTTCTTACCATGATTCCCTAATCCTAGCAACCAGATAACTAACCCCGTTAACCCCGCCACTGTCAAGCCTATGATCAGGCTCAAAACCAGTGAAATAGAGGGCATTAACCCATATTCTGGAATTGTCAAACTCCTCAAAACTTGCCCTAAATTTTGCTCTACAAGGGTTTTTGCTTCCTCTGATTTGATAATAGTAACAGGTGCAACAACATTGGGGAATTGTCCAGAAATTGAAGCCGTTACAGAAGCCGCAGCTAAACCCGCACCGACAATACCCAGTGTATTTTGAAATGTGCGATCGCTCTTTGCTTCTCTGACTTCCAAGTTAACTCGAATTAAGTTGACTGCAACTTCTAGCATTTTTACCCCTGCACTCAGATTTTCGTAGTCTTTACTAACTTGTTTTAAGTATTTATTTCGAGCGTAGGAATGAAACTGCTTTAAGCATTGTACTTCATATTCTTGGTTTTTTTCAAACACCTTTGCAACTAATTTTTTAAGCTGTTGGCGGTAGTTATCCAGATTAACTTCAATTGTACTTCTCTGAAATTCTAAATAACTGAGATTGATGGCATAATCAGAAAATAGATTGTCAGCCTCATTGACTTTTTGACTAAGTTGGCTCAAATTATACCCTTCATATTCTTGAGTTTTAAACTCTTTGACGTAACTTTGAACCTTTTTAAATGCAGTGTCTAACTCTCGTTTAAGCAGCCGACTTCGTACATAAGCCCAAAGAATTTTATGGCGATGGCAAAACAATTGCATCCAGTGATCAATTAATTCTGCTGCATTTTCTACTGCTGTTAAATTTGGATATAATATAATAATTACATGAGGATTCTCTTGCTGTAAATTGTAGGGTGCTTTTTGAGGAGTATTGTTTAAATTATCGGGGTTCCATTCAAAGAATCTTCCCCCTAATAACTTTCCCTCACCTTGGGGTTTTTCTTGACAATCTAGTTCTTTTCCTACTAGCAAATTGTAACATTTTTGAGCAAGATTTTTAACATCATCTGATCCCATTTTAATATCTAAATCTGAAGGGAGTGTACCACTAATTAACCAAGTTTGCCCTAAGCTACCCCCTTGATTTTTGAGAACCTGATCAACTATAATTTTTTGAAGTGTTGTTATTTCTTGAATAGAAGTATTAGAAGTGCGATCGCTCACCGAACAGTCAACCATCAGCGCATAAGTATCACTCAGTTGTACTGGATAGTAATAGCCTTTATATTCAGACGGAAGGTTGAGTGGTTCTGTAAATTTGTATTCCTCTGTTAATAACTCTACAAATTCTGTTTCCCACTCCATTTTTTCAGGCGGGGAAGACGCTTTAATCTTTTTTTGTAAGGAGGGAGGCAATTTATCTAAAAATACTTGATCGTTCTTTTTCAAAGTATCCGAATCCTGCCCTAGTCCCTGACGCAAATCGTAGAGATAGAGGTCAATTGTGGGGTAAATCAGATCATCTGTCATATTAGAGGAGGTAATGTTGGTGGTTGAGTATCTGAATCAGCAGAAAATTGTGATAACTTTTCTAATAGACGCTGAAACAAACTTTTGCTAACTTCCGGCGGATTATCGCTTTTGAGGATAGGAACAACAATATCATTAATAATCGTGTGACTTGGAGAGCGCTGTGATTTTTTAGGTAATTCGCCTCGGATTTCTCTTTGGCTGGATTTATTACCCGCCTGGAGTCTTTTTAACACTTCTTCTGAAGTTGGCAAGTAATCTAAATTTTCACTATTTTCTGTTGCTAGAAAACGAATTAATGCTGTTTGATACTTGGTAAAACTTTCATTTAATTTTGGGTTTGATTGGATTACAGACATTAACTTAGCGTGGGTTTTGTCTCCCATTTCAGGATTGAGTTGAAGCTGTTCTCCTATTGTAAAAAGTTCCTCTTGCTTGTCAGAGTTCAGGGTGACACCTGGATCTCTAATTGCCAGAAGCAAGGCCAGGAGAGTAGGGAGAGCAGGTGGTTGACTCATGCTTGGGGTAAAGTAAGTTAGAATTGCTCTTAATTATAGTAGAATCAGACGCGATCGCGTTCTTGTTATTATTTATCATTGTTTTACAAAAGCCGATATCCGAAATGTAGCCGCTTTAAGTTCGGCTTCGACAAGGGTTTCTAATTCTGCTTGTTGTTGGGAAGAAAGGGTTTCTCCGCGATCGCGTGCTACACGCCACAAATTCATTAATTCCGATAATTGTTTTTGTTGTTCGGCAGTAAACAATTCATCGGGGTTAAAGCTTTGAATAATCAGTAAGGCGCTGAAGTTTGTTTCGCCTAACAAAGTAGTCAAACTATCTAAAGCTTGACCCGCAGTTGTGCCAACAGACTGTTGATCTCCGGCAATAGCGCGATAAGATTTCTCACCGTTGGTATTAAATACAGGCACGATCGCAACTGTAGTCATATCTGGTTCAAAGTTAGTTAATTATTAATTATAACCTTTCTTTTACCATCCCTAACTAACTCTCCATTTAAAATATTCAAACAAGTTGGACTTTCATCCATAAAATTGAGATATAATTTTTCTCCTTCAATAGTAGTCTGAGTAATAATATCTTTGCCGTACCTCCAGAGTTCTTTACCTGATTCAGTGATAGCAGTTACATCGACTTCTTGAACAATTAACACAAGTCCCTGATTTTTGAGGGGTAAGAAATAATAAAAGAGAGAATTTAATGGGATTCTAAAAGATATTTCTCGATTTTTCACGTTTACTCCTACTACTTCCTGATTGTAGCCGAACATAATAATATCTAACTCTGGATTTATTAATAAATTCGGTTTTAACCCATGCCCTTCTGAACAAATGCCAATGCCAAAATAATGCAGTCCTGATGTTTGGGGACGCACAATAGCCGCATAAAATTTCTGTTCATAATCATCTTCTTCATTAAGTAATATGCTTCCTAAATCGCATTGACTTAAAGAGTAAATCAACTCTTTTTTTGTTAAAAATTCTTGTAATTCTATAACGTTTGTAGTGAAAGTAATAAACATTTTAGTTGTCTCCAGATTTGAGAAAAATTGTGATAAGTTTGTTATTTTGCCAAACTGTCTCCATTCTAAGAGCACCTCTTTTTCCGATCAAGAGAGAATCTTTGACAATTCGACCATCTGGTTGAGTTCTAATGATGTTGGTCGAGTCATAGAAGGCAGTTTCGATATGGCGTACTATGTAATCCCGGTTTTCTATTGTATCATAAATTCCAATAGATTCTAGGAGTCGGAGCATTTCTCTGCTTCTGAGAATGTTATTTCGATTACCAGTTGCTTGTCCAAAAAGATAGGAAAGTTTTTGAACAATTTTAGCTTGACGATGGGCTTGACGGATATCGGTAATAATAAAAGCGAGAACAATCAATGTTAGATCGGCAAGCAGAATATCTAGTTGAAATTTTGCTTTGAGTGTTGTTATAGTTATCTCTCCATCGTTATGTATTTCTGACTTAGTTTAGATTATAGGGCGATCGCGTTAGGAGAAGCACAAAAAAGCGCGATCAATCTTCCTTGTTATTCAGTGCTGCTCGGAGGTGGAGGTGAGGCGGGAAACTTGAGATTTTGGGAAAAAGGCTAAAATAATATGATTTTGATGAATCCATTTTTCTATAAAACTTTTGTTTTCTCTCTCCATGATAAGGCAATATTGGGCAGGATAGATATCTTTACAATTTATTTGTTCGCCGAGATATTTTCATAAATCTTATAATCATCCAACTTAAAGTTACCATAGCCATACCAATAATTAGACTTACTATTAGTGTAAAAATAACTGAATTAATATGAATGGGTGCTACTAACCCATTAAAGGCTAATATAACAGGCTGCACTGCTCCGATTAAAGCTGGAGCTATAGTAGCTATAGTAGGAATCAAGCCAGCCAAACTAGCACCTAGGGTAATTATTAAAGTAATTATTTGCCCTCTTTCATCAGACCGGTTTTTCTCTGCGGTTTTTTGTTGTTCTGCAACTCGACGTTGAAATACAAGTCTGCTAATTTGAATAAATTCTTGAGCCAAATAGGACAGTGGAACACTCCCACAATGTTTTTCTGCTGCTATCAACTTTTGCCCTGGCAGTAAAAAATATAAATCCTCTGTCTTCCCGTTACTTTCCCACTCTGCCGCCGCTTGCTCAATATTCCGCTTGAGTTTAATTGCCTTTCTCTCCGCATTTACCCACTCACGCAACTTATCCCAATGTCGAATCAACGCTTCATGGGCAATATCAACCACTGACACTCCATTTTCATCACTGGTAACAATTAACCGGGCTTTTTCATCATTTAAAATCCCTATCACCTCCTCAACCTGATCCTCTGAATATTCCCCCCTTCCCAAAGTTTCTACTAATTGATATTTCGTAACTTGGCGACGAGTATCCTCTGCATCTTCTCCTAACTGCGTTAACTCGATAAAAATCCACTTGGCTATCTCCTTTTGCGCTGTCGATAAGTTCTGAAAAACTTTATTAGCTTGTTCTTCTAGCGTTCCCTTTAAACCACCCAATTCGTTATAAGAATTAAGAGTAAGCTGATTAGGTAATCCTGGTTTTCCTTGTTGCCATTGTTGATGCCACTGCTGCCAGAGTGCTGTGAGAGAAAATTGCAATAGTGGCAAACTACCCGCAGAGTCTTTCACATCTACAATCATCTGAGTAACTAACCGACGTTTTACTTCTAAACCTACTTGCTTTGCTGGTTCACAAATCGCCTCATCTAACTCCTCAAAAGTCATCGGTGTAACTGTTACCAAATGCTCTTGAATCTTTTTTGCAAGTCCGGCATATTCCTGTTCGACACACTTACCCAAGAAATCTGCCCGCATGGTAATAACAACACAAAGTTTATTTTCAGTGCTATCTAAGGCTTTTAATAAACACTCAAAAAACTGTTGACGTTCTGCCTCTTGTTTCGCAGTTCCTTGACACAGAGTAAACGCTTCTTCAAATTGGTCGATAACTAAAAATACCCGTTCTGCTTCAACATCTGCTACAAACTCTTGTAGTGCGATAGCCCCATTTTGATTGAGTGCATCTTTAAGCCAACGTAAGGCAGTTTTATTGCCTTCGGCAAAGGCTTCTGCTAAACTTTGCAGTGGATATTCTCCGGGTCGAATCACGGGCAAGATTTTCCATTGTTGGCTCTGTAAAAGTCGCTGTCCTAATTTTAATTGATAAAGCAATCCCGCCCTCACAACAGAAGATTTACCACTTCCCGAAGGGCCGAGAACTGCTAGAAAATTCCCGGTTCTTACTTTTTCAATTAACTCGCCAGTTAATGCCGTGCGACCATAAAAATACTTAGGATCAGTCTCGTTAAAATCAAACGCTTGCAAACCTTTGTAGGGACAAATATCAGGTTGTCGCGTACTAACTGTTTCTTCCTTATCAATTTTTACTCCCTGAATGAGTTGAATTGCTCCGCCAGAATTGTTAAAAACTGGACGCTGGGGAAAGTTTCGCCAGTATTCATTAGTTTGTATTTGTTGGTTAACAAAATCTGCTAAAAAAAGGTTGTTTATCCACTTACCAACTTGACGCTGCTGTGGATCGAGTCCTTGTAAAAGAATGCTAGTCAGTAGACCGTGTTCACCAGTTGCGTAAGCAGTTTCCGAAGCACTACAGGCAGCAATAAAACAGCGATCGCGCACCTTGCCTGCATTTCCTGGATCGGCTTTATTTAAAACGTCGATAAATTGGCCACCATGACAACAATCCAGCCAGATAATCTGCTGTTTAACATCACTTTCTAGTAAAATATCTCGCAGTGAATTTAAAGCCAAACCATATAATTCTTGCTCAGGATTAGTATCACTGGTAGCTAAAAATCCTTCTTTTAAACCTCTCGGTTTTCGCAAACCGTGTCCAGCAAAAAACAGCAAGGCTGTATCAGGGCAATCTTTTTCTCCTATGCCAAACAGTTGGAGAATTTCTTCTTCTAATACCTTGATGTCAACTTCTTCTTCTCCATAACCCGGTTTAGGATTGACCTGAAATTTCTCATTCGCAACACAGACAGGCAACCGACGCACCCTAAAACCCCCATAAGTTTCGAGAAGATGGGCGATCGCCTCCGCATCAAAAGCCGGTCTTTTCAAATTTTCCAGATCAGGATATCGGTTAATGCCGACTACCAACGCCTGTCGGTTCATGTATGATTAAAGCTACTCAGGCTGAAAGATTTTGATATCAAGTATACCCTAAACCATCCCTGAATAAAATAATCAACCTTAAGTGCCAGATTTGAGAGGAGAAACCGGGTTTCTGTGAAAGATTGTCGGTTGGAAAACAATAAATTTACGCAGAAACCCAGTTTCTAGGTTGCTTGTGGGTTGTCGAGAATTATCGAGTCGAGTTAGTTTGATTAATTGCTAAATTTCAATCGTTTAATCGTTGTTTTTGATGCCTTGAGTGATAGAATTAAGGAAACTGCGATTATCTTGTACCTAAAGGTTATTTAAGCCATGACGGAAATTATTTTCCTAGTAGAATCTGATGTTGAAGGGGGGTATATTGCCCAAGCATTAGGGGAATCAATTATTACCCAAGCTGATGATTTAGAAAGCTTAAAACAAGAAATAAAAGATGCTGTTCACTGTCATTTTATTGATGAAACATTACGTCCTAAGATCATCCGACTGGATATTGTTCAGGAAGCGGTTGGGAAACAATAAATTTATGCAGAAACCCGGTTTCTAGGTCGCTTGTGGGTTGTCGAGAGTTTGGGTAAAATAGCAGTAGAAATTGATACTTTTAAAGGAGAAAGAAATCTAATACTATTGATGTACAATAATTGCATCTCGACTTATTTCGATCAGTGAGTGCTGACTAAACAATTCAACCAATGAGCATCTATAAGAAACTTCATATAGCAATTTTATAAATACTTTTCACCTGAGTTAACCGACTTGCAAATAGCAAAGCGGCTAAAATATCATCCCGTTCCAAATCATCATAATCTGCTAAAATTTCCTCCATACTCATCCCCGAACTTAGTAACTCTAAAATAAACTCAACCGGATAACGTAACCCTCGAATGCAAGGTTTTCCATGACAGATATTTAGATCTAGAGTAATTCGCTGCAAAAGTGATTGATTCATAGTGAGTATTTATTAACAGGTTGTCAGCCATTTAATCATGTTTATTATTATATTATAGTCAGGATGCGATCGCCCAAAATTACAAGCACACCGAGAAACCGGGTTTCTGCGATCGCTTTTCCTGTATAACAAAAAGATAGCAGAAGAAACCCGGTTTCTGAGTTTCTATAAACACACCGAGAAACCGGAGTTTTTTAATTTAAACTATAAACATCCTTGGCTTGACCGATCGCAAATTTAAGAGAAAGGGGAACCGTTTTACTAGAAAATCCCGCAAAACTGATCACAGCAATTAATGCTAAAACTGCATCTAAAGCAAAGATAGTTGGATAACCCCATTGTTCTGCAATACTGCCAAAAATGGGGCCAGCAAGGGCAATTCCGACATCAAATCCTGTTAAACAAAGGGAGAAAAATTGACCCCGTTCTTCCGGTAGACAGCGATCTGTAATTAACGTGATCATCATTGGAATAACGATTCCTGCTCCCATTCCTTCTAGGGCTGCGGCGAATAAAATAATGTTACTTTTCGTCGTTTGAGATAACAGTAACATCGCTAAAAAATAACAGATTAACCCCCCCGTAATAAATAAACCTCGACCATAACGATCAGACGCTCGACCTGTGGGAACTCGTACTAAAAAACTAGCGATCGCGGCGGTACTATAAAATAATCCAGAGTTAAAATTCAACCCAGATTCTTTCACGGATAAGGGTAAAAATGTGACTAAAGTTCCAAATATTAAACCCACCATTAACATCACAAATGCGGGAACCCGAAGGGGAGGACTCCACAACATTTTGAAATACCATAACCCTTTTTGTCGCCAAGAGGTTGAGGACGGAATTGCAGTGGGTTGATCCCGTTGTGGCTCCCGAACTTGGCAAATTCCCAGAAATGCTAAAAACGCAAACCCTGCACTGGATAAAAAGATGGGGTCATAGCCAAAAGCCATTTGCAGAGAACCCCCCACCGCAGGGCCAATAGCCATGCCAATTGGGGCGACTAAACTCATATATCCGATGACTTCCCCCCGTCTCTCCACCGGGGCAATATCGGCGACTAAGGCACTATAACCGATGGTGAATGCCGCCACACTAATGCCATGAAATGCCCGCAGACAGAGCATTAATAGAATCGATTTCGCCCACAAATATCCCCAAGGAGCGATCATCGCCACCACTGTTCCAATTAATAATACTAATTTGCGACTTTTGCGATCGGCTAAGGGGCCAAACCAAAATCGAGCAGGTAATAAACCTAAAGCAAAAGCCCCCATCACCCAGCCAATTTGTTGTTTTGTTCCGCCGAGAAATTCAACATATAAAGGGAGTGTTGGTAATAGTGCCGTTATACTTGTCCAAAAACATAAACCTGCGATAAATAAACTTAGCAAACTCCGTTGACACTTCGGATCAAAACTGCGAAAAGCGTTCAAAATACCCCTTCCTTAATAACGTTCAATATTGGCAATTTCTTGATTAAACCAAAGGGCTGCCATACCATTATCCATCTGAGTTAATTGTTCTAAAGTTTGCTCTAAAAGGATCATCGGCAAACCCGAAAGAGCCACAGAATATTCAATTTCTTCATATTTTCCATTTTCTCCTAAACCAAAGGCAATCACTTGTTTTCCTTTAACGTTTGTTACCCAATATTCAGGAATTCCTAACGTTGCATAAAGTTGTTTTTTCTCATCTAAATCAGTCGCTAAAGTTGTATCAGCAACTTCTCCGACTAAATCAGGAACTCGCCAACGATTTAAGTCAATCCGACGAGGTTCGCCAGCTTGCCAACGGGGTGAGTTTTCACCAATATATAAAACCCGATCAGGAGCCGAGGCGCGAGAGTTCGCTTTTTCGAGTTGACAGCGACCCAAAGAACTAAAACTAGCAACAGGAAACCGAGCAAACCAAAAAGCAAATAGCATCGTGAATAAATCGCTAATACTGGCGTGATTAATTCCTTCTGAACCCATTTCAATTAATAAATATCCGTCTTGATAAAAGACTTTAACTCGTTCTAAATTCGGATGATCTCGATAGACTAAATAATCATCCCATGTTGCCTTCTGCCATTTAGAAATTGCAGAATTCAGTGAAGGGGCTGTTACCGAGGATAGACTGATCATAGAAATAAAAGATGTAAAAAAGCTAGAATCAGATACGGGATCGGGGTAGTAGGGGGAATTAAAATAACTTTGATATTAATGATAACACATTCTTGATTTTTTTTGCTTGGGTGTTGGGGATTTAGGACAATTAAATTTAGATGCTTAATAGCTTATCCTCCTTAATTATCCTTCTTAGTGTCTTCGTGCCTTTGTGGTTCCTTCAAAAACCCCCCATCCCTCAAATTTATTGTAAAAAAATGAGATTCTTTCTTAAGATAGACGTAAAAACTTGAGAAAACACGCAATATTTAGACTATAGGATAATTAAATAGGGGTTAATCCATGTTATTAAAAGATAAAGTTGCTGTGATTACTGGAGCGGGTTCAGGAATTGGTCAAGCCACGGCATTATTATTAGCAAAAGAAGGGGCAAAAGTGGCAACCCTTGATCGCACACCCGAAAAAGGTCAAAAAACCGTTGATCAAATTAAACAAGCGGGGGGAGAAGCAATGACAACTAAGGCAGATATTTCTTACCCTGAACAGGTACAACAATCAATGGATAAAATAGCCAAAACTTGGGGAAAAATTGATATTGTTTTTGCGAATGCTGGCATTAATGGCGTTTGGGCACCTTTAGAGGAACTTTCCCCGGAGGAATGGAAAACGACAATTTCTATTAATTTAGATGGAACCTTTTATACCTTAAAATATGCTTTACCTTATTTAAAAAAACAAGGCGGAAGTGTTGTAATTACATCTTCTGTAAATGGCACTCGAATGTTTAGTAATAGTGGCGCATCGGCTTATGCTTCAACGAAAGCGGCTCAAGTTGCTTTTGCTAAAATGACCGCATTAGAATTAGCGAAATATAAAATTAGAGTGAATGTGATTTGTCCGGGGGCAATTACAACGGAAATCGATCATAATACTCAACGAGAATACTTAGAAAAAGCTCAAGAACCCGTTGAATTTCCTGAAGGTAAAATTCCCTTAACCGATGGTAAACCAGGAACCTCTAAACAAGTAGCCCAACTGGTTTTATTTTTAGTGTCTGATGCTTCTAGTCATATCACCGGAACTGAAGTTTGGATCGATGGCGGACAATCTTTATTACAAGGATAAGGATTTTTAGGATAGAATTAATTAAACGCTATTTTTTTAATCCCTACTATTTTAGATTATGCCTCAATATTTTGGACAATTACACACCCTAGACCCCAGTTGGTCACAAATTGAAGCCGTTAAAACGGTAGAAGTGGGCGATCGCCATCTACTGTTTAATTGTGGCAATGCTGATGTTAAAATTAGTCTATTAGCCGATAATTTAATTCGAGTCCGCTATTCCCCATCGGGTGATTTTCTTCCCCGTCGGTCTTGGGCTGTTACTGTAGAGGATCAAGATTGGCAACCCGTTCAATTTCAAACTCACGAAACCGAAACAACGACAGAAATTATTACCGAAAAAATTAAGATTATTATTCAACATAACCCTTGCCGGATTCAATGTTATGATCTGCAAAATAATCCCTTTGCCATAGATGGAGAATTAGGCTTTGCTTGGCGACAAGGATTAACAGCAGTTTGGAAAAAAATTGAACCCGAAGAACATTTTTATGGGTTTGGAGAACGGACAGGATTTTTAGATAAACTTGGGGAAATTAAAACCAATTGGACAGTTGATTCTTTAGATTATGATGCTTTAACGGATGCCATGTATCAGGCTATTCCTGTATTTATGGCGTTACGTCCTGAGTTAAGTTATGGCATTTTTTTAAATAGTACCTATTGGAGTCGCTTTGATATTGGGGTTGAACAACCGGGAATTTGGCGAATGGAAACCCAAGCCCCAGAATTAGATTATTATATTATTTATGGCCCCGAACCTGCCCAAATTCTTAATACTTATACCCAACTCACCGGACGAATGCCCTTACCGCCGCGTTGGGCTTTAGGCTATCATCAATGTCGGTGGAGTTATGAATCAGAAATTGTTGTTCAAGAAATAGCAAAAGAATTTAGAAACCGCAAAATTCCCTGTGATGTGATTCATTTAGATATTGATTATATGCAGGGATATCGAGTGTTTACCTGGAATGAAAAACGGTTTCCAGAACCTAAAAAATTAATTCAAAATTTATCTGAAAATGGCTTTAAAGCCGTTACAATTATTGATCCAGGGGTTAAATATGAACCCGAAGGAAATTATGCTATTTTTGATCAAGGATTAGAACAGGATTATTTTGTTAGAAAACCGAACGGTCAATTGTTTCATGGTTATGTTTGGCCGGATAAAGCGGTTTTTCCTGATTTTTTAAATCTTAAAGTACAAAAATGGTGGGGAGAATGCCATCAAACTTTAACAGATATGGGGATTTCCGGTATTTGGAATGATATGAATGAACCCGCCTTAGATGACCGTCCCTTTGGCGATAAAGGAACTAAAATTACCTTTCCTTTAGATAGTTTACAGGGCCCTCCAGAAGAACGAGCAACCCACGCCGAAACCCATAATTTATATGGGTTAATGATGTCAAAATCTAGCGCCGAAGCGTTATTAAAATTGCGACCAAAAGAGCGATCTTTTGTATTAACTCGGTCAGGATATGCAGGAATTCAACGCTGGTCATCGGTGTGGATGGGGGATAATCATTCGATTTGGGAACATTTAGAAACTTCTCTCCCAATGTTATGCAATATGGGGTTATCCGGTGTCGCATTTGTAGGTTGTGATATTGGAGGTTTTGCGGGGAATGCAACAGCAGAATTATTCGCCCGATGGATGCAATTGGGAATATTATATCCGTTGATGCGAGGTCATTCTGCGTTATCAACAGCCCAACATGAACCTTGGGTATTTGGAGAACGAGTTGAATGCATTTGTCGAGACTATTTAGAATTACGCTATCGTCTTTTACCCTATCTTTATACGTTATTTTGGGAAGCTACACAAACGGGTTCACCAATTCTTCGCCCTCTATTTTATCACTATCCTAATGATAGCAAAACCTATAGTTTATCTGATCAAGTTTTACTGGGTTCGGCAATTTTAGCAGCCCCGATTTATCGTCCCGGTGTTGAATGTCGGGCTGTATATTTACCCAAAGGAATTTGGTATGATTGGTGGACGAAAGAACCTTATTCTGGATCACAATATATTTTAGCAGAAGCACCTTTAGAACGGATGCCATTATATGTAAAAGCCGGGTCAATAATTCCCTTACAACCGGTGATGCAATATGTTGATGAAAAACCGATTGATAGTTTAACCTTTAAGGTATTTCCAGGGACTGGAGAGGGGATTTTATATGAAGATGATGGTCATTCTTTTGAGTATATTCAGGGTATTTATTCAACAACAAAATATCAAGTTTCTCAAGAAAATCAAGCATTAATTATTGAAATTGAACCCCGTCAAGGACAATGGACTCCTCCTGACCGGGAGATTATTATTGATGTTGTGGGAGTCGGAGAACAGCGTTTTCAAGATGACGGTCAGGGGAAAATATTAAGATTCAGTTGATAAGAATCAACAGCACCGATTTTTATTTTAAGGGGTAATGGCGTTGTAAAAAAGCTTCAGCAGAAGCGCGATCGCACACTTCCCCATCTAATGTAACCGTCAATAAATCATCTAACATTTGTTTAAATTGACGACCTGGTTTATATCCCATTGTTTTTAAATCATTGCCATTTAACGGAGGTTTAATCTGTTGTAATTGAGTTAAATATTGCCAAATTCGCTGTCTTATGGGTCGTGGAGATTGAACCGCCATTAAAATTAACATCGGTAAATCATAACGCTTAAATAGCCAGAAAAACTGACTATTTTTTTCAGATGTTAATAACGTTTCAAACACATAATTTTTAGCTAATTCTAAATGATTTAATCGTTCAATACTATCAATAGTTAACTGTAGGTTATGAGCCACTTTTTCTCGATATTCGGGTAATAAATAAGCAATTAATACCTCTAATCTAACTTCCCAATGGGTTAAGGTTCGTTGCGGATCAAACCGTTGTAAACACCGATCAACAGAACGCACTTGTCGCCATAATTGCGGACTTAATTCTAACGTAGGATGAATACAACGCAACGCTTTTAAATCTCCTAATAGTTGCAATGATCGTTTCCAATAGGGAGACTGTAAAATATATTTTAACTCACTTTTTAAGCGAGTTTCTAAAGCCGGAATTCGGCGATTTTGATCAAAGGATTTATTACTTTCTTCTCGTTGTTTTTCATAAATTCCACTACTAACCGCATAACAAATATAGTCTTTAGTGTGAGATTCAATTTCAAACCCTAAGCGCACCGCAAACCGCACGGCGCGATAAATTCGAGTTGGATCTTCAATAAAACTATTGGCGTGTAAAACCCGAATTTTTCGAGTTTCTAAATCCGAAATCCCTCCAAAAAAGTCTAATAATTCCCCAACCTGGGGAGACGTTAACCGCAAGGCTAAAGCATTAATTGTAAAATCCCGTCGATATAAATCTTGACGAATTGAACTCGCCTCGACTTCAGGATTTGCCGCCGGATAGGGATAAAATTCTGTTCTAGCGGTAGCAATATCAATCCAAAGTGAGTCTAAAATCGGATCATTATGCCATAATAAAGCTGCTGTTTTAAATTGACCATGAACGTCTAACCGTGAGGCTGGATAATGTTTCTGTAAGTCCTGTGCTAATTCCACCGCCGGAGAAATAGTTGATAAAATATCTCCCTCAAAATTGGGATTTCCATAGCATCCATCCACCACAATATCAATATCACTCAATAATACAGTTTTTTCGGGTTCTGCTAATAGTAAATCCCGCACCGCACCCCCCACTAAATAAACCTGCCATCCGCGTTTTTCTGCTAAAAAGGATAGGCGATTTAGTAAGGTTAACAAGGGAGTTGCTAATCGTTCTTCTAATAGTTCTTCTAAGGTGGAACAAGTAAACCCCGGAATACAGCCTTTTAAGGGTGATTTTTGCGGACGTTGTTGTTGATGAAGTAACCTTAAAACATCAGTTCTGGTCACAATTCCCACTAAATTTTTGTGTTCTAAAACAGGTAAGCGTCCAATGTCAAAAGTCACCATTAAGGATTCAATTTCGGGTAAGGTTGTTTCTGGGGTAATGGTTTTTAATTGGGGGGTCATATACCCCTTAACGGGTGCATGACTAAAGCCATGATGTAGGGCTATATCTAAATCTCGACGGGAGATAATTCCTACTAATTGATCCTGTTCATCGACGACAGAAAGACCGGAATGACCATAGCGTAATAAAATTCGATGGGCTTCTTCTACAGAGGTTTCAGGACGAATGGTTCTCACCGGAGAAGACATTAATTCTTTGGCGGTTGGAGGGTGAGGAATTTGGGCTTTTAATTGTTCAACCAGTTGATCTAAAATTTCTGAAAAATTGCCTTCTTTAAGAACAACTGAAGCCGCACGAGTATGTCCGCCCCCGCCATAGGGTTTAAACAGTTCATTGAGGTTGGTTTTTTCAATCCGAGAACGTCCAATAATACTTAACCGTTCTCCTCCTTTGATAGCATATTGATTTCCTAATAGTAAAGCATCACTTTCTGTTAAATCAATTAATTCTGAAGCCACACTCGATAAACCGGGTACATATTCATCGGTTTTTAATAATATCCAAGCTACGGTATAACCTCTAATGGTTGATTTTTGGAGTTGTTCTAAGGCGAGGGTTAATAAGTCTTGTAATTTCGGCGGTAAACCGGGTTCTACATATTCTGCAATCACGGGTAAATTTGCCCCTTGCTGCATTAACCACGCTAAGGCAATGGCATCTCTAGCGGTAGAATGGGGGAAGGTTAATGAACCTGTATCTAAATGAATTCCTAACGCCATTACCGTCGCTTCTGCTGTGCTTAAAAGCAGTTGTTGGGGTTGATTTCTTAATAGTTCTACAATTAATGTTGTGGTTGCACCAACGGCTTGAATAAAAGTTTCTGTAGCGGGAATATCGGATTTTACATCAGGATGGTGATCATAAATTCTAATCGCCGATAAGTTGGGTAAGCGAAACCATTCGGCACTTTTTCCTAAGCGATCGCAATTTTGAGTATCAACAACACTAATTGAATGAATTTTATTAGGATTAACAGATCGGCGTTCAATTAAAGGAAATTCATCTCGATATAATGCTAAAAAATCTCTCACCGATGGATGACTTCCTCCCGATAATACGATGCGACTTCCGGGGTAAATTCGAGTCAGTCCCACCGCCGCCCCCAAGGCGTCAAAATCAGCCGTAATATGACATAAAATTAAGTGCATAAAATCAGGAATGGGGTGTTGGGTGTCCGGTGAATTTTAATTAAGTTAACTCTTTGATTAATTTTACCATAAAAAATCCATCCATATTCTGTCTATGGGGCCAGATTTTAATCCAGCCTTCTGGCTCAGGAGAAAGGGTAAAATTCGCAGGAGGAGGTTGAATTTTCCAGTTTGAATGCTGAGTTAAAAAGGTTTGAATTACGCTTTCATTTTCTTGAGGATGGAGAGTACAGGTAGAATAAACTAAACAACCTCCTGGTTTAACCCAAGTTTGAGTAATTTCTAATAGTTCAGCTTGAAGTTGAGACAGATCTTGAATATTTTTAGGATCATGTCGCCAGCGTCCATCAGCCCGCCGATGTAACGTTCCTAAACCCGAACAGGGCGCATCTAATAAAACCCGATCAGCACTTTCAAAATAGCCCTGTAATTTCCGAATATCTTCGTGTTGAGGATCGATACAATTGAGTTGTAATCGTGTTAGGTTTTGCTGAACTTTTTTTAATCGAGATTTAATCGAATCAAAGGCTAAAATTTTCCCTTGATCCTGGATTAATTCAGCAATATGAGTGGTTTTTCCTCCCGGCGCCGCACAAGCATCAATAATTGTTTCTCCCGGTTGCGGATCTAATAAATAACTCACCCATTGAGCACTACTATCTTGAATTGACCACCATCCTTGATCATAACCGGGTAATTTTTGAATTGCACCTATACTTCCCATTAACCTTAATCCTAGAGGAAGTCCAGAAATTCGATTAACAGAAATCCCCCTATTTTGTAATTCAGATTCTACTGTTTCTAAAGTGGTTTGTAAGGGATTAATTCTTAAATCAATAGACGGAGATTGATTAAACCAAGTACAAAGCTGTTCTGTTTCTTCTAATCCTAAACTCTCTAACCAAAATTGAATCAGCCAGTCAGGAAAACTATAGAGAATTCCTAATTTTTCTATGGGATTTTTGGGTAACTCAAAGGGAGTAAAAATAGAGTTAATAGAATCAGGAATTTCTACAAGACAATTTCCCTGTTCTCGAATATAATGTCTTAATATCCCATTTACAAAACCGCTAAAGTGCGTTAAGTCATTTTGTTTAACTAATTCCACACTGGTATCGACCGCAGCCGAATTGGGAATCTGATTTAGATAGCAAACTTGATAAAAACCGAGATGTAGTATAGTACGAATATCCGGGTGCTGTTGATGGGATTTTTTAGGGGCTAAGTAATCGATTAAGGTATCGAGCGATCGCCTCCTACGAACACAACCATAGACTAATTCGGTGGTTAAGCGTCGGTTAATATCCGATAAATCAGATTGACGAAGCCATTGATCTAAAGCCACATCAGCCAGTCCACCCCGTCGGTTAATGTCTCGGAGAGCTAAAAATGCAACTTGGCGCGGATTATTATTCACAGTTATTTTAACACTCAATTAACGTAATTGGACAATAATTTATCCCAGATAGATTGTATTGAACTTATAGCTGAAACCCCAAATAAATCATGACTACAACTGACTCAAGACTATCAGAAATTGGTGCTTTTCTACAAACAAATCTGAAGAAATTTTCTTCAAATTTAGCCCTTTCTAAGGCGCAGACCTATGACGATTGGCGAAAGCATTTTATGCACCAACGTTTAAGTTTAGGCTTTACCTTAGCTCTTATTTCCTATTTTACCTTTACTGTCTCAGAAGTTAACAATTTTTTCTTTAACCGGGATCATTTTCACCCTTCATGGGTAGCCACACAAGTTGTTGTTGAATTGGGTTTAATTATCGGTTTAGTTATCCTACGAACCCCCATCGGAATCAAATATCCGGGGTGGATGTTTCTTTTATTTTCTTGGCTGGTAACAATTACCCCCCAAATTCGAGAAAGCTTAGGAGGAATGGCGCGCGCTTCTATTATTGAATGGCCGTTAATGTTCTTTTCTCAAGCTACATTAATTCCGGTTTATTGGCCGTTACATTTAATTTCTCAATTAGGGGTTTTTATCTATTATCAGGGAAGTCAAACTTTATTCAATTTAAAAGTTGTACTTCCCGCCGAGTGGATGACGGCTGATTTCCTATTTCTTTATCTATTTTGGATTTGTTTAATTTGCAATCTTTCGGTGTATTTATATGATCGGTTAGCGCGATCAGAATTTAACTCTCGTCAAGCCTTAGAAAAAGCTTATGAGCAAGTTAAAGAAGAACAGGAACGCTCAGAAAGTTTACTCTTAAATATTTTACCCCATTCCATTGCCCAACGGTTAAAACTGCAACCGAGTACCATTGCAGATAGTTTCACCGATGCGGGAGTTTTATTTGCTGATATTGTCGGTTTTACCGAACTTTCAGGACGGTTTGATCCTCCACAATTAGTTAATTTACTCAATCAAATCTTTTCAGAATTTGATCATTTAGCCGAATTACATGGGTTAGAAAAAATTAAAACCATTGGAGATGCTTATATGGTGGTTTCGGGTTTACCCATTCCCCATGATGATTATGCAGATGCGATCGCAAATATGGCTTTAGATATGCAACGAACTCTGAAAGAATTTAATCTAAAAACCCAACAAAACTTTCATATTAGAATTGGGATTGCTACGGGCCCAGTTGTTGCTGGAGTGATTGGAATTAAGAAATTTATTTATGATTTATGGGGAGATACTGTTAATATTGCAAGTCGTATGGAATCCCATGGAATTGCAGATGAAATTCAAGTTACAGAAACTACCTATTTAGTCTTAAAACAAAGCTATTTATTTGAAAAAAGAGGTTTAATTAAAGTGAAAGGAAAAGGAGAAATGACTACCTATTTATTAAAGGGAAAACAAACCCAAGGAGTTCCTGTCACCACTGGTTAACGGTTGGGTAGATAAACTTATCGAGAACAAAAACTCAGGATTAGGATTAGAATTTCCGAAAAACAGGTCTTGACTGTTGGGGTTATTCTTAGAGACAATCAGAATTAAGAATATTAATCTGGTTAAAACAGAATAGACTAAAACCTATGAAAGCAACACTATTAGCCTTAACTCTAATCTTGTCCTTGAGTATGGGTCAAATTGTTCAAGCTAAAACTTTAACAGAAAATGAACCCTTAAGTTTACAAGACTCACCAACGGTAACTGAAATCGCTCAAAATACCGAATCAATAACCATTGGAAAAGCAGCAGATCTAGTAACAGAATGGTTGAATGCAAAATCGAGGATTTTCGCCCCGCCTTTTGACCGTGAGCTTCTTGGAGACTTAACTACGGGGACATTATATATTGATACCTTAAAAGCGATTAATTTTTTAATTGAAAATAATGCCTATTATCAATATGGAGTCCAAAAAATTGAATCCATAGAACGATTTGCTGCATCGGGAAATAAAGCTACAATAGAAGTTAAAGTTACCGAAGATACAACTTTATACACCCAGGGTAAAGTGACGGAAAGTAGCTTTAATACAATATTAGTGCGTTATAATTTAGAAAAGTGGGATGGACTTTGGAAAATTGCTAACTCTCAAGTTCTGAATTAAAGTCTTAAAAAATTAGGTGTTAAAGGATGTATTTGTTGGATACAGATATTTTAATTGCAGCTTGTGCGCTTGGAAAGAATGCAATACTATAGCAGTCCTAAATAGGGAGTAATATTTTATTGTAGGGGTTTGGTTTCCAAACCCAGAGATAAAGAGGGTTTGGAGGGACATCACCCCTACAGAATTTTTTCACAAATCCTACAAGGAGAAACAGATTGGAAAGAAGGACATTAAATCTCCCCTGAAGAAACCGGGTTTCTTATTGTTATCTCGGTAAAAACAACAAAATTTATGTTAAGAAACCCGGTTTCTGTGTTCGGTGATTTACAGTTTATTAATCGTCGGCATAAATATAACGGTAAAGCTCTTTCGGATCAGGTTCAGGGCTACTTTGGGCAAATTCTACCGCATCATCAATCGTAGCTTGAACTTGCTGATCAATTGCTTTCAATTCCTCCTGGGTTGCTAAATTATATTCCGTTAAATGAGCCGCAAATTTTTTAATCGGATCACGAGCAAACCAAAATTCCTTCTCCTCTTTGTCGCGTAATTCATCGGGATCAGCCAAAGAATGCCCTCGAAAACGATAGGTTAAAGCTTCCACTAAGGTTGGGCCTTCCCCAGCACGAGCGCGAGCAACGGCCTTTTTAGCCACTTCTCGAACAGCCAAAACATCCATCCCATCGACTTCATAACCGGGCATTCCAAAAGCAGGGCCTTTTTTGTAGATTTCGGGGTCAGAAGTTGCCCGTTCATGGGCCATCCCGATGGCCCATTTGTTATTTTCGACCACATAAATAATGGGCAGATTCCATAATGTTGCCATATTCAAACATTCATAGAATTGGCCGTTATTGCAAGCGCCATCTCCAAAGAAACACATCGTTACTTGATCCGCATTCGGATCATTCATCGCTTCCCGACGGTATTTCGTTTGAAAAGCTGCACCCGTAGCCACCGGAATTCCTTCAGCAACAAAGGCAAACCCCCCTAATAAATTATGGGGAGAGGAGAACAAGTGCATCGAGCCGCCCCGACCCTTAGAACAGCCTGTGGCCTTGCCAAACAATTCGGCCATGACTTGACGAGGGGGAACCCCGGCACTCAAAGCATGAACGTGATCCCGATAGGTACTACAAACATAATCTTCATCTCGGCGACCAGCGCGGATCATCCCCGTTGCTACGGCTTCTTGACCGTTGTAGAGGTGGACAAAACCGAACATTTTGCCCCGATAATACATCTCGGCGCATTTATCTTCAAACAACCGCCCTAAAACCATATCTTCATACAGCATTAACCCTTCATCACGGGTTACAGCCGTTGCATCCGCCTCAAACGTCGGTAACGTGCGTTCCTGTACCATTGTTTCCAATTACCTTGACCAATTTGAAATTATATTTTACAGGTTGAGGGTTGGCTGTTGACGGTTGACCGTTAGCTGTTAGCTGTTAGTAAGAAGTATTCGGAAGTCTGTACCCAATTGAGTCTCCATGAGCTATTCACTTCTGGCGTTGCCTAAATTGGTTTAAGCAATCCCCGCACTTTTAGGACGGGGTTAGTGAATCCCTGCTAATATAGCTACTATCAGTTTCTCACCGTTGGGGAAGTGGCTCGTGCGTATTCCACTCGATTATTACCGAATATTAGGCTTACCGATTCAAGCAACTCCAGAACAACTCAAGCAAGCGCACCGCGATCGCACTTTGCAACTTCCGAGACGGGAGTATTCTGATTTGGCGATCACTGCACGCAAGCAATTGATTGATGAGGCGTATGCAGTTTTATCGGATGCCGATCAACGTCAAGCTTATGATATGGGGTTTCTAGCCAAAACCTACGAACCCGAATCAGAAGTTAAAACTCCCGCTTTTGGCAAACGTGTCACCAGCGAGGCCACTGCTTTAGAAGCTCTCATCGACTCTCATACACCGAGTATTGAGATCGAAGATAAACAATTTGTGGGCGCGTTATTACTGCTCCATGAATTAGGAGAATATGAATTAGTGGTGAAATTATGTCACCCCTATCTTAGTAATGGCAGTATTGGTCTAAAAGATGGCCGTTTCGGTGATCCGGCTCTGATAGTTCCTGATATTATTTTGACCGTTACCTCAGCTTATTTAGAACTCGGTCGAGAGCAGTGGCAACAAGGACAATATGAAAACGCCGCCTCTTCCCTAGAGGCTGGACAAAATCTATTATTACGAGAAAGCTTGTTTGCCAGTTTGAGAGGTGAAATGCAAACGGATCTCTACAAACTCCGTCCCTATCGGATTTTAGAATTACTCCAACTTCCCCTAGAAAAAGCCGCAGAACGTCGCAAAGGATTGCAACTCCTGCGAGAAATGCTCCATGAACGCGGCGGTATTGACGGCCAAGGGGAGGATCAATCCGGTTTAGGCATAGAGGACTTTCTGCGATTTGTGCAGCAACTCCGGCGCTACATAACCACCACTGAACAACAAGCGTTGTTTGAAGCCGAAGCTCGTCGTCCTTCTGCTGTTGCGACCTATTTAGCGGTTTATGCCTTAATTGCTCAAGGATTTGCCGAAGCTCAACCCGCATTAATTCGTAAAGCCAAATTAATGTTGATGCAGTTGGGGCGGCGTCAAGATGTACATTTAGAAAAAGCCGTTTGTGCCTTATTGTTAGGACAAACCGAAGAAGCCAGTCGCTCCTTAGAATTAAGTCAGGAACGGGAACCCATTGCCTTTATCCGAGAAAATTCCCAAAATTCTCCCGACTTGTTACCTGGATTATGTCTCTACGCCGAAAGTTGGTTACAAGATGAGGTGTTTCCCCATTTTCGGGATTTGCTAGATAAATCAGTTTCCTTGAAAGATTATTTCGCTGATCCCCATGTCCAAGCTTATCTGGAAGCCCTGCCCAATGAAACGGGAAATCCTTCCAATGAGTGGGTTGTGGTTCAACCTCGCCGTCCGGCGAGCGCCCCAACTTCCTCCTCCCAGTCCCCAACCCCAAAATCCAGTTCAACGGCCACAAATATTCAACTGACCCAGACCTCCTCAGACCCTCCCTCGATGACACTGACTGCCCAAAATCCAGAGGTATCGGGTTCTGGAATTAAAGAATTAGTTACCCCTATACCCTCCTCCCCCCCGCCTGCGAGTGTTCGGACGTCTGTAGAAACGGGTTCTACCTCAACCTCGTTACAAGGAAGCCGTAAAAGTCCTGAATCTTCCCGTCGCAGTCCCGCCTCCTCCGGGGAAACTCGACCTCCTAGCGTTGAACCCACGCCATCGGCTAATATCCCCCCAACTTCCGCACAGACAAACGCTTCTCCCCCTGCTAATAGCAGTAGTCTCCGTCGTATTCAACGAAAAAATGAGGCGAGTAAATGGGGGCGGTTGTTAATTCTCGGCCTGGGAGGATTAATCGGGGTTTGGATACTGTGGTTTTTACTTTCCCGAACCTTTGGAGCCTTAGCCGATGTTTTGGGATGGTCTGGGCCAACGTTGAAAGGGGAGCAGGCAATGGTGCAGTTAAACCAGCCACCGTTGCCCATTCCTGAAGCTAAACCCGTGACCGCCGAGCCAGAGAAAATTACGCCTGAAGTGGCTGAAACCAAACTCAATCAATGGTTATCGGCGAAATCCGTAGCGATGGGGCCTGACCATCAAGTCGAAGCCTTACAACAAATTTTAGTTGATCCGGCTCTAGCTCGTTGGGTAGGGATGGCAGAAACGATGAAACAAGATGGTTCCCATCGCACCTATAAACACAGCCTCAAAGTCACTGAGGTACAGATGGATCAAGCTAATCCTAATCAAGCCGTAGCCTATGCGGATGTTCAGGAACAGGTTACATCCTATAGTCAGGGTAAACTCCAAAACTCTGAAGATGCCTCTTTACAACTCCAATATCGCTTTATTCGTAAGGATGGCGAATGGCGGATAGAAGATTGGCAAGTCATTCGCTAATGTACCAGGGAACAGGGAACAGGGAACAGGGAACAGGAAGGAAGAAGAAGAAAAAGTTTAACAGTTTAGGTTTCAGCATCAGTGTTTGTCAAACATCGTTTTGGCGACTGCTATATCTCTAATTTCTGCTCCATTTTTCCCTCTTTGATCCCAAAGAGGATTTTTTTTACTGCAAATGTCAGGATTTCATGACATCATGATCCCCAAAACCCTTAAAACTGTGTATATTTACTCATCAATAACTTAATTTACCCCTTGACCAAATCAGATATTTTCTGCAAGATGGTCATAAATCAAGCGATCCCCATGATCCCGAAGAATTTCTACAGAGTTATCAGTCTGCTGTTTAAGCCAATGGAGATCACTCTTTTATGCCAAAGGAACGTCCACCTTTAGAAGATATGAACTTGCGGCAACTCCGCAGGGTAGCAAGTGAATATCGCATTTCTCGCTATAGCCGAATGCGTAAATCTCAGCTTTTAGAAGCTGTTCAGGAAATCGACAGTCAGAAATTTGGAACCCCTAATCCATCACGCGCATTGGAGGCACAAGAAGAAGTGAAAGTCGCAAAGTTTTCCCTAGTCGGTCAAAACTATCAGATCAGTGATTCCTTATCCTCTGTGGATGAGGGTTTAGCCGATTTACCGGTCGGATATGGTGAAAGTCAGATCGTGATGATGCCCAGAGATCCCGAATGGGCCTATGCTTACTGGGACGTTTCTAACGAACAGAAAGAAATGCTTCGGCGTCAAGGCGGACAACAACTGGCCCTGCGGATCTCTGACGTTACTGATATTGATTTGGACTATCAAAGTCCCCACAGTATTCAAGAATATCCTTGTGATGAATTAGCGCGAGAATGGTATTTACCTATTCCTGTCAGCGATCGCGACTATGTAGTTGAAATTGGTTATCGCTGTGTTGATGGCCGTTGGTTAGGATTAGCCCGTTCTGCGACGACTCGGATTCCTCCAGTTTATCCCGCAGAATGGATTGATGATCAATTTATTACGGTTTCCTGGGAAGAAGAATTACAGGGGAAAACCTTCTATGAATTCCCCGTCCCCAGCAAAACTTATGTTCTTGCAGGTGTTCACGATGACCTGTTTGGGTTATCCAAGCAAGCAGAAGCGAAACGCATCGCAGGTTCTCTGTTTGGTTCCATGCACCAAGTCGTCAAACCCCAAGAGACGGTCAGTTCCTTTATCTTCCCCTCCGGCGTGGGAATGTGGGCGTCGGTCGTTGGCGAAACCATGTCCGGTGTTGGCATTACTCAAAGCTTATCCGGTGTGGGAATGTCCGGTGTCGGGATGAGTATGTCCGGTGTTGGACAAATCATGTCCGGTGTCGGTATGTCCGGTGTTGGACAAATCATGTCCGGTGTCGGTATGTCCGGTATTGGTATGGGTTACACCCAGTCCGGTATTGGTCAAACCATGTCCGGTGTCGGACAAATTATGTCTGGTGTCGGTATTGGACAAACCATGTCTGGCATCGGAATGTCTGGTGTCGGTATGGGTATCGGTCAAACCATGTCCGGTGTCGGTATGTCCGGTATTGGTATCGGTGAAATCATGTCCGGTGTGGGATTAGGTTACACCACTTCCGGTGTGGGAATGTCTGGCGTTGGTATCGGTATCGGTCAAACGATGTCCGGTGTGGGAATGTCCGGCGTCGGTATGGGTTACACCCAGTCCGGTGTTGGTTATACTCAGTCCGGTGTTGGTTATACTCAATCTGGCGTTGGACAAACGATGTCCGGTGTGGGAATGTCCGGTGTCGGTATGGGTTACACCCAGTCCGGTGTTGGTTATACTCAGTCCGGTGTTGGTTATACTCAGTCCGGTGTTGGACAAATAATGTCTGGCGTTGGTATCGGTCAAACTATGTCTGGTGTCGGTATGTCCGGCGTTGGTATGGGTTACACCCAGTCCGGTGTTGGCTATACCCAGTCTGGTGTTGGTTACACTCAGTCCGGTGTCGGTTACACTCAGTCTGGTGTTGGCTATACCCAATCTGGTGTCGGACAAACTCAATCTGGTGTCGGCATGAGTATGTCCGGTGCAGGATTAGGCTATACAATGTCCGGTATGGGAATGTCCGGTATTGGCATGGGCTCCTCAATGCCACCAATACGTCCTCGTGAGTTCTGGTTAGTGGCTGATGCTGAACTCATTATCTATGGTGCGACCGAACCCGATGCTAACTTAACTATTGGCGGACGTCCGATTAAACTCAACCCCGATGGTACATTCCGGTTACAGATGTCCTTCCAAGACGGTTTACTTGATTTCCCTATTTTCGCCGTTGCTGCGGATGGAGAACAAACTCGTTCTGTTCACCTCAAGTTTGTCCGTGAAACCCCTGAACGTCATACGAATACAAAAGAAGAAGCAGTACCCGAATGGCTGCACTAATTTTTTGAAATCCAAACGTTAACAACTTAATAGTTTAGAATGATACACCCCTCGACCCGATTTGAGGGGTGTACATTTATTAAGATGACGTCAAACGAATAGCCGTTGAATCAATAGAATTGATGGAATTGAGCATTTGATTAAGTTCAATCCCTAAAATTGTATAATCTTTTAAAAATTGACGGGTAGGGGTATCGTTTTGATCCGTCGCAAACTCTTCTAAGCGAGTCACTTGTAAGGTTTGTAAATGGGTTTGTATAGATTGAATGGCGGGATCAAAATCGGGTAAAGCCGGAGGTAAAGTTTCTGTTAAAATCGCATTAACTAATGACGGAAAAAATTGATTCACTCCGTCAACAAAAGTCGCTAACTCAGGATGGGGTTCAGTCCCGGTAAAATGTTCCAATTGTGCTAATAGAACACTCACAGAACGGCTAAACTGATGTAAATAAATTAATAAGGTCATTTTCGGTTCAATATCCGCAGCAGAAGTATAGGGATCATGACTTAACTGTTGTAAAGCAGCTTGAGCATTAAAATAGGCTAAACGGGTTTTTTGTCGTTGTTTGATAATCACGTTTAAATTATAGGGGGTTGTTCCTAAATAAACCGATAAAACGGTATTAAAATAATCATGAGAAGCTGTAATTGTCTTGACTAATTTAGCTGATAACTGTTCTTTTTCATTAGATCGAAATAACACAAACGCACCGACAAAAGCTAAGGCTGCACCCACACAAGTACAGAGTAAACGAACCATCGCAATTTCCCAATTTCCCCCTTGTCTACTCATTTCTAATCCAATGGCAAAGATAGAAATAAAAAATACAGCTAAACCATAATGAAAGGGAACTAAAGAAAATCCTAAAATCATCGAACCTAAATTAATACTTTCTAAAATCATTGAATTAGGAATAATTATCCAAAGAATCGGTGTAATAATTGCTCCTAAAATTGTTCCGAACATTCGATGAAAAAACCGTTGAAACGTTCCACCAAAATTAGGTTGTAAAACCACTAAAATAGTAATCGTTAACCAATTTCCCTGCGGAATTTCTGCTATACTATAAATAGCCACCCCGATAGTTGTCATCATTCCTAAGCGTAACCCATGACGAAAAAAGCTAGAGTCAAAGGTAAAGTTATCTCGCAAGGGATCAAACCCAGAGGTAATTTTAAATCCTGATAGGGTTTCAGTTTCTTCAGAAATAATTTTATTTTTTTGCGGACGACTAATCGATTGATTATTTTTAACTTGGGTTACGGTTATCGCTGTACAATCTAATTGGCGAATAATCGTTTCTAAAGTGGAAACAATTCGTTCTATAACGACTAATGCGGGATAATCTTCAGCATGATCAGCAATTGTTTTTTGTTGAAGTTCTTTTTGTTGTGCGATCGCAATCACAATCCGTTTTAAAGAAGAACTATCTACAGAAACAGATTGATTTCCCAAAAGTTTAACTAAATTTTGACAAAATAGGGCAATTTTTTCTAACGCATCATCAACTAAAATACAGACAGTGACAAATTGGGAATCATGCTGATGCAGTTGGACTAATTCTGTTAAATTAACAATAGATGTAATTAAATTATCTGCATCCTGAATTAAAATAATAGCCGCTTCCCCTAACCTGGTATTTCCTAATCTTAATTTCCGGTCTAATGTCCAAGCTTGACGTGCATTCTGTAAAGTTTCTCGAAGTTGACTCACCCGTTTTAATTCGTCGGTTTCAGATCGGTTTAGAGCTTGATTAATATATTTTGATATTCCTTGATAACATTGAGTAATTGATTTTTTCAGAGGAAGATGAGGATTTAACGGCCAAATTCCTAAACATAATATCATTGTCCACCCCCCAGCCAGAAGACAAATCATTCCTCTTTGACTGGCAATTTCCCAACCTCCAGACGGTAAATTCAGGGTAAATAAAGTAAACAGTCCAATTACAATTCCAGAGAGAACCCCAGGATGTCCATATAAAGCAATATACCCCGCTAAAAATAAGCTAAAAAATGTTAATATTAGTTTAAAAAATAGAAAATGTGAAACGAGAGTTGCTAAGACAACTAATCCCGTAGAGATTAAAACCGTAAATAATAGAGAAATTGCCCTTGTAGAATAAAAACCTCCCGCATCACTGAGGAGAAAAAATAAGCTAGAAATTCCGACAGACAAACCAATATTAGGATTAGCAGTTAATTGTCCTACTACCAGAGAAACCCCTAATGTAATGGCAATTCTTAATCCTCTTGCCAGTTTAATATTACCACTGGGTTTTAGGAGAAAACTAAAGTGTTTATTGACAAAAATTGCAGTCATAAAATAACCGTTATAAAAATTTACTCATTAACGTACATTCCCAAGTCAATCGCGGTTGCACATAATTTAATAAATATTGTCGGGTTTTTTCTAACTGTTTTAAAAACCGATCATCAATAATTCCCGTTTTTTGTTGATTTTGCCAATCACAATGTTGTAAATAATCTACTAACCATAATTGAGCTTCACTATCCAAAGTTTGACTAATTTCCTTCGCTAACTCTAAGGCTGACCTTAAGTTAGGCGGAGGTTGTTTAACTTTATTTAACAATTCTACAGGAATTGTTTGTAATTGTTGCATCAGAGCGATCGCTTGTCCCGGACTTCCTTGCGCCATTGCTAAAATTTCAGCATGGGATAAAATATCGGTATAATTCTGCTGTTGTAAAACCTGCTTCATCCCTGCATCTGTTAACCGATAAAACGGAATTTTTGCACAGCGAGAAACCAGCGTTGGTAATAAAGCATCAATTCCCGGCGCAATTAAAATAATTGTAGCTTTTCCCGGCTCTTCTAAGGTTTTTAATAACCCATTAGCGGCAGATTCTGCCATTGATTCCGCGTGTTCAACGACCACTATTAACCGAGAAGCTTCTAAGGGAGGACGACTCAAAAATTGACTAATTTCTCGAATTTGTTCAATCCGAATTTGAGGGGGTGCTTTGCGTTTAACTCCGGCTTCTGCGGCTTCTTTTGCAGATAATCTTTTTCCCTGATGTAAATAAGTCGGCTCTACCCATAAAATATCCGGGTGATTTTTCTGTTGAATTCGAGAGTGAATCTGTTTTTGATTCACCTGTTTTATAGAGTTTTGACAAAATAAAAATTCTATAAAACAATTAGCCGTTAACGTCCGACCAATGCCATCAACTCCCGCAAATAAATAAGCCGGAGCAATCCGATTTTGAGCAACGACTTGGGTTAACAATTCAATAGCAGGCTGTTGTTCAATTAATCGATCAAAAAAAGCATTCATGTTATTTTAATAAACTTAAAGAATTAATCCCCATTCTATTAATTTTTGACTTAAAATCAATTGAATCTTTTCCGTAACTCGATCAATATTTAACGTTCCATCAATCTTTATAATTCGCTCTGGGTTAGCTTCAGCTAATCGTTGAAACCCCTGTTGTACACGCTGATGAAATGCTAAATTCGCTTGTTCCATGCGATCAATTTTACCTCTGGCGCGAGTTCTGGCGAGTCCAATTTCCACATCCACATCTAACCATAAGGTTAAATCACTTTCTAAACCTTGGGTAGCAATCTGATTCAATTGTTCAATTAAACTGAGATCTAAACCTCGACCATAACCTTGATAAGCGATGGTCGAGTCGGTATAGCGATCGCATAAAATAATCGTTCCCTGGTATAATAACGGTTTAAGAAATCCCTCAATATGTTGAGCGCGATCGGCAGCATACATCAATAATTCTGCGCGATCTTGAATCGGTTCTTCTTCCTGATATTCTAATAATAAACGTCTCAATTCCTGGCCTAAGAGAGTTCCCCCTGGTTCACGGGTCATGACCACAGGTGCATCCGTCAGACTTTGTAACCAAACCTGGACACGCTGCATCTGAGTTGTTTTTCCCCCACCTTCAACGCCTTCAAAAACAATTAATTTTCCCCGCATCTGCTGACCTTCTCCCCCAGAAATCAATAATGATCGTCTTGCCATTCAAAACGTTCTCTAAATATGATAAGGTCTGGAATAGACCATGATCGTTTCAATGGTTTAATCAATGAGGTTAAGTTTATCCTCAATTTTGTTAAATCGAAATTGCCTGTCGCACCTCTGGAGTTTTCTATGGCCCGCTACACTGGATTTTTTATTGTTAATGTCGGGATCGAAGATCTACGACCGATGATGATTGAGATCCTAGAATCCTGTAATTTAGAGATCACTTATCAAACCCCCAGTTCAATTATTGCACGGGAGGCTTTAGGCCAAGTAACGGTGCATGAATTAGTGATTGCGGAAGTGGTTTTTGATACCGCAACTTCCAGTATCAATGAAACAAAAATGACCGTTTATATTAAAAATGAAGCCTTAGCTCTACAAAGTGTCAATCACTGTCGCGGAATCTTTGAACAAGTGAGTCAATTAATTATTGATAATCGTCAGTGGGTGCTTTTAGAAAGTATTGCGTTATAAGAGACTCACCTGAACACGTCCAAAGCGTGTCAACTTTAAGGCTAAAAGTAGGCCGAAAAACCAAAAGTTCGTTGATTTTTTTAAGCGTCCTAGATCCCCCCTAACCCCCCNTGGTTATACTCAATCTGGCGTTGGACAAACGATGTCCGGTGTGGGTATGTCCGGTGTCGGTATGGGTTACACCCAGTCCGGTGTTGGTTACACCCAGTCCGGTGTTGGACAAATAATGTCTGGCGTTGGTATCGGTCAAACGATGTCCGGTGTGGGAATGTCTGGTGTCGGTATGGGTTACACCCAGTCCGGTGTTGGTTATACCCAGTCTGGTGTTGGACAAATAATGTCTGGCGTTGGTATCGGTCAAACGATGTCCGGTGTGGGAATGTCCGGCGTCGGTATGGGTTACACCCAGTCCGGTGTTGGTTATACCCAGTCTGGTATTGGACAAATAATGTCTGGCGTTGGTATCGGTCAAACGATGTCCGGTGTGGGAATGTCTGGTGTCGGTATGGGTTACACCCAGTNGGATGCGTGACCTCCATCCGTGTCAACTTAATCTACGTTAGCCCTGAACTAAAGTTCGGGCTAAAAGCTGAAGTCATCTAAAGATGACTAAGATCATTCTTGATTAACCCGTTTTAACGGGTTTGAGCTTTTAGCCTGAAATTTATTTCAAGGCTTTTAGCGTAATTGTTGACACTAATGGAACACGTCTCTAAATTTTACTTAACTTTAAGCAAATATTTCCCTTTTCCTTTACTATCATAAGCGTTAACAATTACGCGGTAAGTTCCCGTTTTGGGTAATGTGACAGTAATTTGAGAATTGGAATTATTTTGATCAATATCATCATGTTCTTGGAGTAATTCATTATCGGGGGTAAACACAGCCAGATAAGTATCAAACTCAGAACTTTCTAAGGAAATGGTAATTTGTTGACCTTGGGTTCCGTCAAAGGTATATTCATCATACAAACTTTGATCAGAAGACAAAACCTGATCTCCATCTTTTAGTTCCCCTTTCTCGTCCAGCAATATTGAACTGGGTGCAGGTGGTGAAGCTTCTGGAGAGGGTTCAGGAGTTGGTGTTGGTGTTGGAGTTTCGGCGGGTGCAGGTGTTTCTTCAACCTCTGGTACAGGACTCACAGAAGGTTGGGGAGTCGGTGTTTCTTGAGCGACAGCTTGTTCGAGTTTCAACCCGTTTAATAAACTAGAATCAGAAACTTTCAAGACATCCAGCAGTGGGGTTTGAGCCAAAATCAATACCCCCATTGTTGTTGTCCAAATTAACATTTTTTGCATAAATAACCTCAATTGATTAGATAATTCCTTCGTTAACGAACGGTTAACAAATACTGACCGCGACCCGTTTTATCATAAGCATTGACAACTACCCGATACCGACCTGTGACGGGTAAAGTCACCCGAATAGCTGCATTTTTATCTGAGCGACTCGCATCATCATTTTCAGCAATTAATTCTCCCTTGGGGTCAAATAACGCTAAGTAAGGATCAAAATCCCGACTTTCTAAACGAATCCAGATAGACTGACCCTGTTGTCCATCAAAAGTATATTCATCATACAAGCTACCATCGGATGACAAAACCGAATCTTTATTTTCTAATACCCCTTCTTGATTTAAAATTAAACCTTTTGTGGGATCATTGGGTGAGAATGCTGTTGCTTTCAACTTCAAACGATAAGATCCTGACTCTCCCGCTTCATAGGAATTGACTAATAAAATATAAGTGCCATCCGTTGGTAAAGTAATACTAATTTTCGCATCTTTTTCTCCCCCACTATCATCATCTTGAGCCAATTCACTCCCATCTTCTGTTAACAAAATTAAATAGGAATCAACCTCTTTACTATTCATTTCAATCGTGACTTGTTGACCCGCTTTTCCCGTAAAGGCATAAACATGATAAAAGCTATTATCAACAGGTAGAACTTTATCCCCCTGTTTGAGAATATCTGAAATTTCCGGGCCGTTTAATTCAATCCGTTTAGCATTTTCCATTTCAAAAACCGGGGTTTCTGGCGGCGGAGTTCGAGGCGCACGTCCCTCTCTTACCGCTTGCAAAAACGGAGGAACTTTATCAACAGAAATTGCAAAACCAATGCCAATATTTCCCCCTCCCTGACCCCGTGTAAAAATCGCTGTATTCACCCCAATTAATTCCCCCGCACTATTCAGTAAAGGGCCGCCGGAGTTACCAGGATTAATCGCCGCATCGGTTTGAATCAAATTCCGCTCTTTATCCAGGCGGCTAACAATTCCCACCGTTAAGGTGTTTTGGAATTGACCAAAAGGATTTCCAATAGCAAAGGCTCGTTGACCGACTTTCACCGAATTGGGACTAGCAATGGGAATAGTCGGTAAGTTTCTACCATTGCGAATTTTCAACACCGCTAAATCGAGTCCATCTTCACCAAAAGCCATCACATCCGCTTCTAATTTACGACCATCGGCTAAAGTGACAGTTACAGTTCCTCCGGCGGACACAACATGAGCATTCGTTAATACTAAACCATCGGGACTAATAATCGCGCCACTGCCATTAGTTTTTTCCGTGTCAATAGAAACAACAGCCGGACTCGCCTTTTCATAAACTTTAATATTGGTTTCTTCTTCCGTTGCTTCTTGAGCCAAAATCAGGCGAGAATCAAGACCCTGATTAGAGATTAAATCGGGAGAGGAGATAGAAGATTGAGATAAAATTGAAAGGGTTTTAGATAGACTGGCGTTGGCAACCGGGACATTAATTAAGGCTCCAACAGTGAACAGTCCAACTGTTGCAAATTGCAAAAATAGGGAATTCATAGGTCTTTGTAGCTGGCTATTCCGCCTAAGTGTACTTGATAGAAATGCGCCTTTTCTCTCCCGAAGCAAGCGGGGTTTAAATCTGTATCCAATTACAAGTTAACCTCAAGAGAACTTGGGTTAATCGGTTTTTTTCCTCACACTGCGGATAATTTTAATATAGCTTTAAGTTATCGGCTGAGGGTAGATGTAGCACTGGGCTAAACACTCTTATTAATTCTCCAGTCCGAGGTTTGAATCGGGAATTTGTTATTTAGAATTAAAACGCTCTATTTCCTGTTCAAATATTTCTTTAAAAATTTGAATGGCTTGAGGTTGAATAATTTGGGAGACTCGTTGCATCGATTCTACCAGTAACTCTGGCATAACAGTAATCGTTTTTTTACCCGTTGGGGTATTATAGAAATCAATCATTGCTTGCAAATCTGCTTCGGTAAAATATTTATCATAAAGGGGATAATAAACCGTTTCCATAATTTTATTAAAATCAAGCTGTTCCATTAATCGCTGATTATATTGGGTAACAATTCGATTCATATCTTGATTGATTTCATTGATCATTTCTGCTTTTTTTGCTTCCGAAATCCCCGATGTTTCAGGAATAATCGATTGTAAAATCCCATTAATCTCTTGTTGCATTTGTACAGACGTAATTTGGCTGACATTGCGAAACATTTTTTCGCCTCCTGTCAGTTCAATTAATTCCTTGATGAGTTGACGTTTTTCTTCAGAAACAGGTTGTTGAGATAATTGTAAACGGGGTTCGGGAACAGATTGCGCTTTCACAGGTGCGGGGAAACTTACCCCTAAATATAAAACGGTTCCCAGTAATAAAATTTGCTTTAAGAACACACCAAACCTCCTAATTTTTGCGATAATATTGCCAAAATGCGATCGCTCGTTAAATTTCTATCTCTCTATCTTAGCAAAAATAATCAAAAACCTCCTGCATTCCGTTGAAGCGAAGGAACGCAGTGATTGATATCATCACCGAGGAAGAATATATTTTAATAGGGACAAAGAGAACACTGTTCCACACAGGTTCCCGAATTATTAGTATGGATTCTCAGATCATATAACCGATCAACGGCTTGATTAATTAAATGCTGCGCCGTGGCATCTTCCGAGGCATCTTGTGCGGAATCTAGGAGATGAATAATATCGGTAATCTTTTGGAACGCTGCGGTTTTATCTTGATGTAATTGATAAGGACAGAATAGACAACGCATAATCACGCCTAACTCATGAATCTATCTTGAGAGCTAGAGTGTTTCTATGTCATCCATCCATAGAAGTAATTAATACTCCTCATGTAAGAATTATCCTAACCTAAGTGGATTGCGGGATATTTCTTAAAGCTTTGGAGTTAATCTCTCTAGGGGTGCGTGCGCTGCGCTTACACACCCTACGAATTATAATAATATAATAAAAATCACAGTTTGAGTAAAATAGTAAAATATCTGGTACAATACAAGGTTCGTTGTGTAATCTTTATACAGAATTTTATTAGAATGGCAACTCAGCCAACGATTGCGATCTCTCACCTCGGTTG
This sequence comes from Planktothrix serta PCC 8927, assembly GCF_900010725.2. NCBI lineage: Bacteria > Bacillati > Cyanobacteriota > Cyanophyceae > Oscillatoriales > Microcoleaceae > Planktothrix > Planktothrix serta. Next base: position 343,422 of record NZ_LR734869.1, read on the forward strand.
CGAAAAAAATCGCATTGATACCGAACATATCCTCGGTTTACTGGTACAAGCCGGCTATCAAGTCGATTCTAACGAAGAATTAGCCGATTATGTGATTGTCAATACCTGTAGTTTTATTGAAGCGGCTAGGGAAGAATCCGTTCGCACCCTGGTAGAATTAGCCGATGCCAAGAAAAAAATTGTGATCACAGGCTGTATGGCGCAGCACTTCCAAGAACAACTGTTAGATGAACTCCCCGAAGCCGTTGCGGTGGTGGGAACCGGAGATTATCATAAAATTGTCGATGTGATCAAACGGGTCGAACAGGGAGAACGGGTTAAGGAAATTTCCGCCGAACCCACCTATATTGCCGATGAAACCGTTCCTCGTTATCGTACCACTAGCGAGGGGGTTGCCTATTTGCGAGTTGCAGAAGGCTGTGACTATCGCTGCGCCTTTTGTATTATTCCCCACTTGCGCGGAAACCAGCGATCGCGTACTATAGAATCAATTATTACTGAAGCCCAGCAATTAGCCGATCAAGGGGTTCAGGAAATAATACTCATTTCCCAAATTACCACCAACTACGGACTCGATCTGTACGGTGAACCCAAACTGGCAGAATTATTAAGGGCATTAGGAAAAGTTGATATTCCCTGGATACGGATGCACTATGCCTATCCAACGGGGTTAACCCCAAAAGTAATTGCAGCAATTCAAGACACCCCTAACGTTTTACCTTATTTAGATTTACCGCTACAACATTCCCATCCCGATGTGTTACGGGCGATGAACCGTCCTTGGCAAGGACGAGTCAACGATCAGATTATTGAAAAACTGAAAACCGCCATCCCGGATGCGGTACTTCGTACCACTTTTATAGTCGGTTTTCCTGGGGAAACTGAGGAACACTTTGAACACCTGCGCGAATTTGTGCAATGTCACCAATTCGATCATGTGGGCGTGTTTACTTTCTCTCCCGAAGCAGGAACTCCCGCTTATGAATTACCAAATCAACTCCCGCAAGCGGTCATGGATGCCCGTCGGGATGCCTTGATGCAGGTACAACAACCCATTTCCCTGAAACAAAATCAAAAGTCGATCGGAAACGTTGTAGACGTTCTAATTGAACAACAAAACCCCCAAACGGGAGAACTGATCGGTCGTTCTTCCCGTTTCGCCCCCGAAGTAGACGGCTTAGTTTATATTGAAGGCGATGCCCGTTTGGGTTCACTGATCAAAGTCCAAATCACCGACGCTGATATTTATGATCTCTATGGGTACGTCTTAGAGTAGGTTTTGGGTTGATCGTTAGCCGTCAGCAGTTAGCCGTCAACAGCCAACCATCAACCCATTTAAGGAAATCGCGGCAAATTTTAAGAAATTTGTTGTTATGTTTCTGAATATTAAGCGTTATCCTAGAGAGAGATGGTCTATTAAAGGGTCTGATTGACTAAGCAACCTTAAAAGGTTGTGACTAAGAGTGACTTCAGGAACTTTGAAGACCTTGGAAGATAATTAGGTTCCAAGATGCCCCTGAGACAGCGTAACTCAACTTTTGTAGAGAGCTACGTCAAGCGTTATAGCAAAACCAATAAACCTCTGCATCGTAGTAAAATTGTCTCGACTGAATAGGGTAGTGGAAGGAACCGGGCTAAAACACATAGACAGGAGAATTAATGAGTCCATCTTTTGCAAGCTTAGGAATTTCCGAAGAACGAGCGAGTTATCTGGAAACAATAGGCTTTTCTGAACCTACCGCCATTCAGGTCGAAGCAATTCCCCATATATTGGCTGGACGTGACGTGGTGGGACTGGCTCAAACCGGGACGGGCAAAACAGCCGCCTTCTCATTGCCCATTCTGGAGCAATTAGACACCAGTGCCAAAGGCGTACAAGCGTTAATCCTGACCCCAACTCGTGAGTTGGCCATGCAAGTTAAAGAAGCGATTCGGAAAATGACCGATGATCGCAGCTTGTATGTGTTAACCGTTTATGGCGGTCAGTCGATTGATCGACAAATTCAACGGTTACAACAGGGCGTTCAGATTGTCGTTGGCACACCTGGACGGATTTTAGATTTACTCAACCGGGGTAATCTAAAATTTGATCGGATTAAGTGGTTAGTATTGGATGAAGCCGATGAAATGTTAAGCATGGGCTTTATTCAAGATGTAGAGAAAATTCTGGAATCCGTTGCTGAAGATCGGCAAACGGCATTTTTCTCCGCCACAATGGAGCCTTCGATTTGGAAACTGGTGAAGAAATTCCTCAAAAATCCAGTCACCATTAAAGCCGAAAACCCCAAAGCTACCCCCAAACGGATTGAACAACGTGCTTATATGGCTCCCCGGGGCTGGACAAAAGCACGGGCGTTGCAACCGATTTTAGAATTAGAAGATCCAGAATCGGCGATTATTTTTGTTCGCACCAAACAAGCGGCTGCGGAGTTAACCACTTTCCTGCAAGGGGCGGGTCATAGTGTCGATGAATATCATGGCAACTTGAACCAAACCCAACGGGAACGACTGCTGCAACGCTTCCGCCGTCGTCAAGTCCGGTGGATCGTAGCGACCGATATTGCGGCACGGGGATTAGATGTAGATCATCTCACCCACGTGATTAACTACGATTTACCCGATAACGCGGAAAGTTATGTTCACCGTATTGGTCGCACAGGTCGCGCCGGACGGGACGGAATCGCCATTACGCTGATTCAACCGATTGATCGCCGGAAACTGCGGATCATCGAGCGTCATTTGCGCCATAACTTCACGGTGTTGTCCATTCCTAAGCGATCGCAAATTGAAGCCCGTTATATTGACCGTCTGCAAGGACGGGTGCGGGAAGCTTTAGCTGGCGAACGGGTAGCCTCCTTTTTGCCGATTGTGGCACAATTGGGAGAGGAATATGATCCCCATGCGATCGCGGCAGCCGCCTTACAACTGGCCTACGATCAAACTCGTCCGAGTTGGTTAGATTCTGACTTTGATGACCAGGAGGAAGAAACACAAATGTCTTCTTCTTCTTCTTCTTCTCCTAAACCCAAATTAAACCGTCGGATTTCTCGTCCTTCGGTTACTCAAGGCGTTGAATAGAATTCATCGTTGAGGAGGCTCAAAGTCGATTAAAGTATAGCAACCGCCAAGGCAGTTAGGACAGAGACGGATGCTGGAACCAAGGGCGGTGAAGTATGCACCTCCGGTGTTCCCTGTTCCCTGTTCCCTGTTCCCTGTTCCCTGCTATAGAAACAGAGACGCGATTTATCGTGTCTCTCAATTTTTTTGTTGTTATTTTCCAAGGGCAATGCAGACTAATTCTCAGGACTCTAATCTTAGCTCGATCAGACAATGGGCGAATTTAATTGCGATTATAGCCGCATTTGGAATTAATGTATTAGCGAATATAGCTCCTTTTAATGGGTTAACCATTGGAGAAATTTCTAATACTATTTTTAGGAATGTTAAAATTATTCCCGCTAATTATGCCTTTGCAATTTGGGGTTTAATTTATGTGGGGTTATTGGCTTTTGCGGGTTATCAATATTTACCTCAAAACCGAGAAAATCCTCGATTACAAACATTAGGTTTTGCGGTTGTTTTAGCCTGTGTTGCCCAGATTATCTGGGTATTTTTATTTCAATATCAAATGTTTTTTCTGTCCTTATGGGCAATGATCGCTATTTTAAACTCGTTGATTGTGGCGTATTTACGGTTAAATATTGGTAAAGTTAGAGTTTCCCAAAAAGAACGCTGGTGTATAGATATTCCGATTAGTATTTATTTAGGATGGATTAGTGTCGCCACAATTGTTAATGTAGCTTTAGTCTTAGAAACTTGGCAATGGACAGGGGGAGGAATTTCACCGGAACTCTGGACAGCGATTTTATTAGTGATTGCGGGAACCTTAGCTGCTATTTTAATCATTGAACGCAATGAAATTGCTTATCCATTTGTGATTATGTGGGCACTGTGTGCGATCGCTGTTCGCCAAGCCACTCAACCCATCATTTTAGTCACCGCCATCGCCGTATCCCTATCATTAGGATTATTTGGATTAAGTTTAACCATTCTCCGTCATCAGAAGACAGAAAATAGGAAGTAGAAGGAACAGAGAAAATAGGGAGGAAATCAATATCATGACTGAAAATTATCCCAGGGATATGGTGGGTTATGGTCGTCATACTCCCGATCCCAAATGGCAGAATCAAGCCCGAATTGCCGTACAATTTGTGATTAATTATGAAGAAGGTGGCGAGAATTGTATTCTACACGGCGATCAATCCTCAGAAGCCTTTTTATCAGAAATTATTGGGGCTGAACCCTTTCACGGACTGCGCCATTTAAACATGGAATCCATTTATGAATATGGCAGCAGAGCCGGGTTTTGGCGACTCTATCGGCTGTTTACCCAACGTCATATCCCCCTGACCGTTTATGGGGTTGCAATGGCCTTAGAACGCAACCGAGAAGCCGTTGCAGCGATGTTAGAAGCGGACTGGGAAATTGCTAGTCATGGGTATCGCTGGATTGATTATAAATATTTTAATCAAGAAATGGAGCGGGAACATTTACAAAAAGCGATCGCCCTTCATACCGAAGTTACCGGAACTCGACCCCTCGGTTGGTATACTGGACGCACCAGTTCCCACACCCGCAAATTAGTTGTAGAGGAAGGAGGATTTTTATATGATGCTGATAGTTATGCCGATGATTTACCCTATTGGGTTTATGATTATGGAAAACCCCATTTAGTCATTCCTTATACTCTTGATAATAATGATATGCGATTTGCAACAAATCAAGGGTTTAATTGTGGGGAACAATTTTTTACCTATTTAAAAGATGCCTTTGATGTTTTATACGCCGAAGGAGAAACCGCACCTAAAATGATCAGTATTGGATTACATTGTCGTTTAGTCGGTAGACCCGGACGGGCGGCGGCATTAGCTCGCTTTTTAGATTATATTCTAAATCATAATCGGGTTTGGATCTGTCGTCGGATTGATATCGCTAAACATTGGTATGAGTATCATCAACCTATCCCCGGAAACAACTGTTAACTTTACCCACAAAATTTATATGGCAGACACAACTGTTATTCTGGATAATAATACCTTTGAGTTTTTATTAGGAACTGAAGCCAGCGATACGGTATTTGGAGGGGTAGAAGATGACTTAATTTTAGGACTTTCAGGGAATGATTTTTTATCAGGAAATCTAGGAAATGATTGGATAAATGGAAATCTTGATAATGATGCGGTTGTGGGAAATGAAGGTAATGATACCCTTTATGGCGGACAAAATAATGATGTTTTAGATGGTCGGAGTGGAGATGATTTATTATATGGAAATTTAGATAATGATGACCTAACCGGAGATATTGGAAATGATAGTTTATTTGGAGGTCAAGGAACCGATATTCTCCGGGGAAATGATGGCGATGACTGGTTATATGGAGATAAAGAGAATGATACCCTAATTGGAGGAGCCGGAAGCGATCGCTTTATCCTGACGAATAATCAAGGAAGTGATACTATTAATGACTTTACCCAGGGGGAAGATTTCATCGGGTTAACAGGAGGATTAACCTTTGCACAATTAACCTTAGTTTCTGATACTAATAATACCCTAATTCGTGTCAGCAGTAGCAACGAAATTTTAGCCACATTAATTAATATTTCTGCCAATACTCTCAGCAGTAGTGACTTTCAAATTCTGCCTTAAATTTAATCTCCTATCCCCTCTTTAACCATGTCTAAACAGATTCATTCCCTGGATATCAATGTTCATCCGCAACTAGAAAAATCCCTCGGTTATCAGTCTAACCGTCGATGGGTTGCTTGGTATTGGGAACCCGATATTGAACAAGCCTTCTTTACTGATGGTCAAAACGTAGGAACAACTTCCTCTTTATCTTGGCAAATCTTTCTCGAACATCCTAAGATTAGTTCCAGTTTACAACAGTATTTTAGCCCCAATGATCAGCAATATGGGTTACTTTTAGATCGAACAACCCGGAACCTTTATGTTGGGGAAGGAAAACTGATTCAAAATTTATTAGAACAACCGGATAGTTTAAGTGTACTTGCGTGTTTAGAAACTCCAGATCGTTCCTTTTCTCTGGGGAGTAATAGTCTTAAATATCAATGGAATCAATTCACCCATTTCGCTTTACTTTTGAATCTCTTAAAATGGGTTCCCTTGGGGGTGGGAATTGCAGTGATCACGACATTGGGTTTAAAAAACGTATCCTCCTTAATTCCTAAATTAGAACAGCAATTAAAAGTATCTCCTCCTGCTCAACCCCTGCTAATTTCTAATCAAAGTTGTGGGGTCGGGGGAAGTGATGATTTAACTCGTTATGTAACGACTACATCCCAGTCTAAAGAATTGCATTTAATTGGAGTCTATGAAGCTCATCCCAATCATAGCGGAAATGATCATTCTTCAGGTACAATATCTGTTGAGATCAACCGTCAAAATCAACCGATTATATTAGCTTTATCAGCTTATGAACCTGTCACCTGGGAAGTGAATGTTAAGCCAGGGGTAATCCTTGAAAAAATTATCTTAAATGGATATTATGATCAAAAAATTATTGGGGTTTCAGGAATTCCAATTGAGGAGTATAGCCAGGAAGGAACAAATCGAGTCTTAGGGAACTTTCCCTATCAATGGAATAGTGTTTCTTCTACTCTTGTTAATCAACTTGAGAAGCAAATAGAACTTCCTGTCACCTCATTTCAAGGCTGTTATCGGGGAACAGCCTTCAAAATTCAGTAAAAAATTAAGAAATTATTGGATTTCTTGACGGACTCAAAATTCAGCTTATTATTAAGAATAGCAAAAGGTTAGATTCTCCTGTTGCTTTCCTGTTACCCTGTCTTTGATCCTAGATGGGTTGGAACACTCCCTCCAAAGCGTTTCAACTTAAGTCTAAAAGCCTGGAAATAAATTTCAGGCGTAGGGACGGGTTCAGTGGGGTTGCGGTTAATCAGGAAAGATCTTGTAGAACCCGCCCCTACAAACCCGTTTTAACTAATTCCCTAATTCCCTAATTCCCTAATTCCCTAATTCCCTAATTCCCTAATTCCCTAAAATCATTGTTTTTGTTCAACCCCAAACCCAACTAACAATACGGTTTCCAAAGGTTGATTCTCTATAGGTCGCTGATAATTAATAATCCGACGAATTCTTAACTCTGGATTAATTAAGGTAATAGAGTCCACCGATACAACACGGGTATAGGTTGTTGTCATTAACAATTCACGGGTTTGGATATCATAGCGAAAGTGCGCCACCATCGGTTTCGCTTCCTCATAAGCTTTATCGCGTAAATAGTCCCCTTCAATGATCGGGAAATCCAATTTTTGTGGTACAAAGAGAATATTCAATTGCTGGGAAACCTCATCCCCTTTTTCCGAAACCGTTTGAAACGCCAGTCGATATCCAGGGAGAATCTGTAATTCTAAGTTTGTTGACAAACGGTGATTATCTTCTAAGACTTTAGCTTTGGCTTCATTGTCTAGGGGATGAATCACAAATTCGGTGTGCGATCGCTCAACCTCCCGATGGGTAAGGTAATGGTAGGTGCGTTCCGTTGTCCATTGACCCACACAATGATCAAAAAATTCTTGGAATTGTGCAATTGACATGGCGAATGTAACTCCTCTTAACTTATTTTTGCAACAGTTTTTAACATTTTTTTAGCAAAAATCCCTTGTACTCCTAAAATCTATACTAATTATCCTGTTGATAAACTCCTGTGATTGACCTGGAATGTTTGCCCTATAGCGTTGGCCATGCAGAGGACGGTTTGTGTCTGCTGGTGCGGATGGGATCTCATCGCATTTTACTCGATTGTGGTGTTCAGGACATTTCACCCCTATTAGCATCCGTAGATCAACCCCCCGCAGACTTAATTCTCTGTTCCCATGCTCATGCGGATCATGCTCAAGGTTTACTCGCCTTCCATCAGGCTTTTCCTCAAATTCCCATCTATGCCAGTGAAGTCACAACCCAACTGTTACCCCTAAACTGGCTGGACTGGAAACCTGACCCCCATCTTCCCCTCTGTCAGGCGTTACCTTGGAACTCTCCCATCCAACTGAAACCCGGACTCAGTGTCACCTTATTTCCGGCGGGTCATTTACCCGGAGCCTCCGTAATTTTAATCAATTATGTGACACCGGAACGCAATTATAAACTGATTTACACCGGAGATTGTTTTCTCTCCAATTCTCGCCTAGTCGAAGGTCTACCCTTGGGGGAGTTGCGCGGACTCAAACCCGATGTTTTAATCTTAGAAGGCAGTTATGGAACCGCTCGTCATCCCCATCGCCGTCAACTGGAAAATCAACTTGCAGAACGGTTGTATCGGGCTATAGAAGCTCAATATTGCCTGCTATTACCGACACCCACCTTGGGGTTAGGACAAGAACTGCTGATGTTGCTTCGCAGTCACCATTATTTTACAGGACGAGATCTCGATATTTGGGTTGATGGCACCGTTGCGACTGGATGCGATATTTACTTACAACTGCTCTCGCGTTTTCCGGCCAGCGTCCAAAACTTTGCCCAACATCAGCCCCTATTTTGGGATGAACGCATTCGGCCGAGAGTCCGACGGCTAACACCGGAACAACGCCCACAACTGGGTCAGTCTCCCTGTATTGTTCTCACGGATGAATATGCAGATTGGCATTCCTATTGGATGGATTCTACCCTGCCTTGGATGTTATTTTTGCCGCAAAAACCCGGTAGAACCCTAGATATTCTCCCGATTTCGGAATCTGTAGAAACGGAGCTTGGCTCCTGGGTACCGAGGGTTGAAACCTATTTCATCTCAGAACATTGTGATGGCCCTGGTACAACTCAACTCATCCACAACCTTCGACCCCAACATATTATTTTTGTTCACGGTTCTCCGACCTATTTGGCGGATCTGACCAATTTAGAAGAACTCCGAAACCGCTATCAACTCCATACTCCGAATGCCGGAACCTTAGTAGAGTTGCCCATTGGGGAAACATTCCTACAACCCCCCTTAACTGAAATTCAGTATGAAGGGGAGATCACCGAGTTTGAAACTCAACTTCACATTACTCTACCCCCAGCTTTAACCACCGATCCTCGGTGGCCAGCTTTTGCTGATACCGGGTTAGTAGAAGCCCGATGGCAGGGAGAAGAATTAGTGCTGCGCGGCATTTCTCAACGGGAATTTCTAAGCGTTGGGAGCGATCGCCCGATTCCCCCAGATCTCGACTGTTGTGGCAACTGTCAATACTATCGGGGACAACGCTGTTGGAATCACTCCTCTGCCCTCTACGGCTTCAAAGTGACCTCAGATGGCTATTGCCCGATGTTTGAATCCCTGGAACGACCCTAATCAAGCTCTGGACAACTGCCCCACTTATTCGGGACTTGATTCGGAACTGGGGTTCCGAATTTGTTCAGCTTCGGGACAGTCTTCAGAAATCGGAAGATCATAATCACACTTGGGAACGGAAGCCAACTTCTGACTAAGGGCACCAATACTTTCTATGCGGATCATTTCTTCCCAAGAACATAACTCATCTTCTTCATCTGTCTCATAGCGCAGCGTGACTAGATCTCCCTCAATGTCTGTAATTCGAGCTTTCTCAATCCAACGTTGCTGATCCCGTAAGAAAATAGAGACTTCCCGACTGTCACAACAAAGTTGATAAATCTTGCGATGTAGCATTTTTTACTTTTCCTGAGAAGTTCGCTGACTCGTGTAATTGTTCTGTGTTAACCGAGTATTTAAGCTAAAGCCGGATGCCGAAGCATCTAAAAATTGTACCCGATTGCAAGGTGATCAGTTTTAACTAAACTGTCGTCCTCATATTCTAACCTCTCGGATAAATTTAGCCTAATAATATTAGTCTGTACTTATGCCTTCAGAGTGAGGACATTTTCAGTATACACCCTAAATCTGGGTAGAGTTGGCTCAAGAAAGGGGTTTTAAACAACTTTCCTTGGAGTCGAGGTCTGTCTCAGTCCCAACTCAACTTAAGCGATCGCACTGCCTAACCAGCTTATAATAAACCGGGTAAACTTTTTCAAGAAAAGTTATCGGTCTACCGAAGGGCGTTATGTTTATAACAATTCAGTGTTTAACAAACTGTTCGCTACAATACAGGGTCAAGAGTATTGTAATTGAGTGAACTACCCACACTGACTGGGAGTACCAAGTACAGTGTCGGCTTCTGTACTCACAGGCGAATGCCAGAACTTAGACTTTCGCNCTCTACGATGACAGCTTGGCTATCGCTGACCAACTTATAACTAAGTTTATGTAGAAAATCTTGCCGGGAATTACTAACTCGTTCGTACAGTTTAGCTACAATTTTTCTATACTTTTGTCTTGACTTACTTCCTTTTTGTTTACGCGCTAATTTCTTCTGTTTGCGTTTGAGGTTTTTCTCATGTTTAGCTAAGTGTTTAGGATTGTCATATTTAGAAACCTTTTCACCATCAGTAACAACTGCAAAGTTTTTGATTCCTAAGTCAATACCATAAATCTTACCTTCTGAAACAGTAGGGTTTTCCCCTTCTACTTCTGTCAGGATAGATGCCAAATATTTCCCGGAAGGTGTTTGACTAATAGTTACAGTCTTGATTTTCCCTTCAATGGGTCTATGTATTTTAGCTTTGACTATCCCAATATTGCCAGGAAGTTTGACATTACCCTCAACAATTTTGACATTTTGAGGGTATTGAATTGACTGTTTGCCATGTTTAGACTTAAACTTAGGGAAACCTGCACGTTGAGCAAAAAAGTTTTTATATGCTGTGGTTAGATTAAGTGTTGTAGCTTGTAAAACCTGACTATAACAATTAGCCAGCCACAGGGTATCTTCGGCTTTTTTGAGCTTAGGCAGTAGGGCGTTGAGTGCTAAGCGTCCCAATCCTTTCCCCGTATCTTGATAAACCTGAATGGATTTATTTAAGGCATAATTCCACCACCAGCGCGAACATCCAAATGTTTGGGCTAGTCGTGCTTTTTGCCATGCAGTTGGATACAGACGGACTTGTACAGCTTTATGTAGCACTCGATTTGCACCTCCTGGTCTGAATATATTACTACATACTCCCGAAAACAGTAAAATCAACTGTAATCAAGATCGTTTCTAAGGGGGAGGGCAAAGTTTTCATGGTTTATGCGGAAAATCTCTTATCACCATCTATTTTTGAATTAGCCCGTTCTGGAGATTTAAGGGCAATTAGCTATTTAATTAATACCTATCTCAGACCCGAAGGCATTTATGCCAAAGTCGCACCTCCTGATCACAAAGGGTGCTTACCTGTCCTGGTTGAGTTTCAACAAGAACCGATAGCCGAAAGTATTGTTAAGTTTATCTGTCACTTCCTCTGGAAACTTAACGCTCCCAACCTAGAAGGGGTGAGAATTGCGGCTCGGTATCAAGGGGATGGGGAGATCCTCTGGAAACAATCGGTGCGACTTGTTACCCCGGCTAATCGTGTGCATCGAGGACAAACCCGGTGGTTAAACCTAGACAGGATTAAATTTAAAACCCTGCGGTTAATGCTGCTGATGGGTTCAGCCGTTTCTTCCTTTGTTTTAGGCTGTTGGGTAAGTTATTACGAAGTCGCGGCTCAAGGATTGCCCCTACCCCCAAATCGAGCCCAAGAAAACGTCGTCATGATCGCGCCCCCTCCTAAACGTTCTGAGACTGTCCAAGCTGCCTTAGAAGCAGTTCCGGTGGTGCAACACCAACAGGTTCAAAATCCCCAAGACCCGACCGTTACCTTAGTTTTTGGGGGGGATGTCACCCTGGCGAATCACTTTGAAAATGTGATTGGAACTAACTATTCCTTACCCTTTGCCCAACTGTCCGAATACCGGGATGCGGATCTGGCGATGGTGAATTTAGAAAATCCCCTCACCCGTTCAACTCTGCGCCGTCCCAACAAACAGTTTAATTTCAAAGCCGATCCAGAAGCCGTTAAGGTATTAACAGAAGGGGGTATTGATATTGTCAATCTAGCCAATAATCACACGATGGACTATGAGGAATCCGGGCTAGTGGAAACGATGGAAACCTTAGACCGGGCTGGAATTCAGGCGGTGGGAGCAGGTCGAGATCTCAAAGAAGCTCGTCGCCCTGTGATTGTTGAAGTTAAAGGTCAACGCATTGCCTATTTCGGTTATTATGACGCCGACTTTCATGCAGCGGCTGAGGGAGTCGCGGGAACCAATCCCCGATATGATGATCGGGTGGCGGCGGATATTAAAACGATTCGAGATCAGGTGGATTGGGTGGTGGTTAACTATCATTGGGGGGCAGAATTGGCTGATTACCCCGGAGACTGGCAAATTGACTTAGCTCGATTCACCATTGACCAAGGGGCAGATGTAGTGATTGGTCATCATCCCCATGTTTTGCAGGGTGCAGAAATTTATAAGGGTCGGCCAATTGTTTACTCCCTGGGGAATTTTATTTTTGGGGGGAATAGTCGTACAGACTATGAAACGGCGGTTTTAAGAGTGGCTTTAAATAATAATCGCAAAATGAAGGTGGAATTTTTACCTGTGGAGGTGACTCAATATCAAGCTAAGGTGATATCGGGAGAAAAGGGCGAGGATATTGTCAAGCGGGTAGCGCGACTCTCACAAATTTTTGATCAACCGATGCAGTCTGCTGTGGTTTTAGACGCGCCCCAGCGTGAGATTAAACAAGTTGATGCCCCTTTAACCCCAGTCGGGGAAACGACTTTACCCTTCGTTACCGAAACTGAGCCGAAACCGTCATCGACTGTTACCGAGGGATCTCCTGCTGAACCTCCAATTGAGTCTGTGTCTCAACCGTCAGCAACGGAAGAATTACCGAAACCGTTATCGGAGGAGTCGGGTTCTGCATTGACCGAGACAACACCCTTACCGCCTAAATTGGAGACTAAAACCGAAAGTCAGGATGACCTGAAACCTTATATTGAGCAACCTTTTATTAAAGATCCGTTTATTTCTCTTCCTTCTTTTCCCCAAACGACCGTTCCCAACTCTCAAAGTTCCCAGAGTCCCAATTCCCCGATCTCCTTTCAAATTGTGATTCCCGATCGCCATTCTGGACAGGAAAAGCCTGCTTCAACGGCATCAGAAGTGTCTGGAACACAACCCGGAAAGACATCTCATTCTGGGATAGAACTTCCTTTAATGTCTGAACAATATCCAGCATTTTATCAAGCCATCGGCTAATATCCCGGTCGGAATGGGTTGAGTTGGGTAGTTCACTGCCAGTTTCTTGTATGCTATTATTCGGTATGATAAAACTTAACAGAGAATCTAGCCAGATATAGCTACTTTGATCAGAATTGGTGGGTGAAACTCCCAGTGGTGGGACGTTGATCAGAATTGTGGGTTCAAGACAGAGATTAAAATGGGGCAATTAATCTCAAAAATGCCCCAAATCATTGAGTAAGTCTGGCTTAGGCTGAAGTTACGCCTGTGGACAAGAAGGAGCCGACTCCCTTGGTCGAAGCAGGAAGAAAACATCAATTTATCTGATCAATTTTGGATAACTTTGAGTAAGTTTTTTAGAGCAGTGTCAATCATTCTTAACTATCACTGTGTTTGCGATCGCACTAAAGCCTCACCAACAATACAAAACCTACGTCCTCTCTGACCGGACTACCCAGTCTAGCCTAGAAGTTGTACCCGAACGAGGAGGAATCATTACCCGTTGGCAAGTCGGGGGCCAGGACTTACTCTATTTAGACACTGAACGATTTGCCAACCCGGATTTAACGGTACGGGGAGGGATTCCGATTTTGTTCCCCATTTGTGGAAATTTACCGGATGATACCTACACCTATCAAGGTCAACGGTATACCCTGAAACAACATGGCTTTGCTCGGAATTTGCCCTGGACAGTGACGCAGCAGGAAACGGCGGTCGGTGCGTCAATTACGTTAGTCTTGAAAAGCAATGCTCAAACGCGATCGGTTTATCCGTTTGATTTTGAAGTGGAGTTTACCTACACCCTCAAGGGCAATTCTTTACAAATTTTCCAACGCTACACCAACCTTTGCGGGACAATAGATAGTTTACCTCCCCAAACAATGCCCTTTTCAACGGGGTTACATCCTTATTTTTTAGCTGTGAATAAGGATAAATTGGCTTTTGAAATTCCAGCGATGCAGTATCGAGATCAACGCACGGAAAAAACTCAGGTGTTTACGGGCAAATTTGATGCTTCTGAGGAGGAAATTGATGTGCTGTTTAGTCCCTTAACCGGGTTAGCGACAACAACCATTGATCACGCTCAGAGGTCAAAAATTATCCTCAGCTATAGTTCTGCCTATTCGAGTGTGGTGTATTGGACACTCAAGGGCAAAGATTACTATTGTTTGGAACCTTGGACAGCGCCCCGCAATGCGATGAATACGGGGAAATTATTGACCTATCTCAAGCCGGGAGCCAGTTGTGAGATGCTCGTTCACCTCAGCGCAACATTTTTTTGAAAACTACTTGTCAAGCCAAAAATGTTGTGCTACTATAATAAACTGTGCGTGAGAAAAGAAAACACACACGGGTCGCTAACTCAACGGTAGAGTACTCGGCTTTTAACCGATTAGTTCCGGGTTCGAATCCCGGGCGACCCATATCATTAATTAATGCAGTTCTAAGCAATGAAAATTAGGATTTTCTAAAAGCTCTTGTATTGCTTCTTGCCCAGAGCGGATCAAAGTTTCGACTTGACGGGTTGGTGCATTTCCACATCTTAACCAAACCACTTTCGGAGGAGAACCATACAGTCGGCTTCTTTCCGCAAAATCTGCATCCTGAGTTACAATGCAGAACTCATTCAATTTAGCAAAATCCCAAATTTCTGTATCTGTCTTCTCTGCTAGTTCAAAAAACTGCAAATGACTAGCATCAGGGAAAATATCAGCCAAGCGAGTCACTAATTTTCGGCTTAGGTTTTGATCAAAGAGTAGTTTCAAGTATTACTTACCAAAGCAACTAAACGATGATCCCGATCAGCGGCAAACTCTAAACAGGCTCTAATATCTGTTTCTGTTAGTTCTGGGAAATCGTCAATAATCTCAGCCACCGACATTCCAGCAGCTAACCATCCCAGAACATCATAAACCGTAATCCGCATCCGACGAATACAAGGCTTACCACCTCGCTTATCTGGTTCAAGGGTGATGAGATTGTGATAACTCATAGATCAAACTAAGCTACTTAATTAAACTAGACTAACACAGAAGGAAAACAGGAGTTTGGTAGCCTCGCCTCTTAGAGCGGGGAGTATCAAGATATCAAAGTTAATCGCAGAATTCTCAAAAGCCAACAGCGATACTTGACAAAATTAATATTATATGATATACAAAGTTCAAAACCGATACGAAGCCCACAATATCAATGGTTGTAAGCTTTTCTGGCCTTAACTTAGAGTGATTTTGAAGTTTCTTATCTGTGGCCATGAAATTGAAGCCCTGAAGGGCTTACTACAATTTTGAAGCCCTTCAGGGCTTACTACAATTTTGTGAATTGACACTCTCACCGTCAATCGCTTGGCGATGTGACGGGAGATTCTTCGTTCAACGAATTGACTTGCCCCAACAGGATTGCTCCAGTTAAAGTAGAGGTCAATTCTCCCAAAGCGTTAATCGGTTCTAAACCGAAAGTTCCGGTATGTCCTGCCGTACTTAATCCAATTCTTAAAATATTCCGAGCAGCGTTTTCATCCCTATCTAAACTACACCCACAACTACAAACATGGGTTCTTGTAGATAGGGATTTTTTTACGGTTTTTCCACAATTTGAACAGTTTTGGCTTGTATATTGGGGAGGAACGGCAACAGTAGCTTTCCCGTACTTTCTACCAAAATATTCTAACCAAACTCGGAATTGATACCATGCTGCATCATTAATTGACTTAGCTAGACAATGATTTTTAACTAAGTTCTTAATCCTTAAATCTTCGTAGGCTACCACGTCGTTAGAGTGGATGACGGAGTATGCAACACGCTTGCAGAACTCTTTTCGTTGCCGACTAATTTTCAGATGAGACTTAGCTAATCGCTGTCTGGCTTTTTTGCGGTTATTAGAGCCTTTCTGTTTTCGAGAAAGTTGTCTCTGCAACCGCTTAATTTTCTTTTCTCCCTTTCTCAAAAATTTAGGGTTATCTACTTTATTACCCTGATCATCGGTGTAGAAAGCAGATAAACCTACATCTAAACCGATGGTTTTGTTAGTCGGTTCAGATTTAATTTGAACATCAATTGAAATCAGAAATTGGCAATAGTATCCGTCTGCACGTTTAACTAATCTAACCCGTTTAATTTGTTCGGGTTGATAGAAATGCAGATCGTAGCTTCCCACTAACCGTAACCGCCCAATCCCTTTTTTATCCGTAAAGGTAATGGCTTTACGAGTTTCTAAATTTAATTGCCATCCCGTTGTTTTGTACTCAACCGAACGGCAATTAGACTTGAATTTAGGGAAGCCTTTTTTACCTGGAACTTTCCGTTTGCAATTGTCAGAGAATCGAGCGATAGCTGACCATGCTCTCTCTGCACTAGATTGTCTAGCTTGAGAGTTTAATTCGTTTGCGAATTTAAAGTCATGAGCTAATACACGACAATATTTGTTCAAATCGTACTTATTAACTCCTTTGTTGTCCATCCAATATCTTAAGCATTTATTCTGGACAAATTGAGCGGTACGAATTGCTTCATCTATCGCCTTGTGCTGTTGCAATGCGGCTCTAACTTTAAATTCTAAAACCAACATTTATACTACCTATCTCGACCTAAATTTAGGTTAGCACAAGTTTCCGATTTTGTGTCAACTATTTCTATGTCGTGCTACGCTGGGTATGTGGCTCGGTTTTTCATCCCACCGTTAAGCAAAGCTGTAACTATAGTACCTTCAAACCGAGATCCTAGATAAAATAATGATTAACTGGGTAATTGGGCTCAGTTAATTCTAAAATAGATAACTATGAATACAGTTCAATTACGCCAGAAAATTGAAAAGCAACTCAATCAACTTTCACCTGAAAGACTGGCTCTAGTCAGTGAGTTTCTGGACTCTATCGAGCCTGTAGAACCCATTGAGTCATCTTCATTGCGTAAACTATCCCCCATTAAAAGAGGCAAAATAGCTAAAGATTTACTAAAATTTGCCAAAACTTGGCAGGGTGATGACCTCGAAGATTGCCTGAATTTCGTACATGAAACTCGTTCTAAAACGCAGTTTTAAGCCCATGCCTTATCTACTGGATACGAACCACTGTAGCTATATTATTAATGGTAACTCTCAACTAATTGATGCCTTAAATGCTCATGGCAATGACATTATTGGGATTAGTATTATCACTTATGCTGAATTGCTGTACATGACGGATAAATCCCAGAGATCGGTGCAAAATCGGATAGCAGTTGAATCCTTTTTGAATCAGATTGACCTGTATTTGATAGATGAAGAAACTGCTATTATTTATAGTAGGATTAAAGCATCAGTGTTTAATCAATTTGCCCCAAAAGATAAAAATAAACGTCGCCACACCAGTATGAGTAACTTGGGATTTACCGACCATGATCTTTGGATTGTCGCCACAGCTATTCAACACGGACTAACTCTAGTTTCCACCGATAATGATTTTAAACGCATCAACCAAGTTGAGTCATTCTCTTGGGAATCCTGGGTTTGATCTGCCAGAAACCCGGTTTGTATTCAAACTCAGGGTAATTACTTGACAAAATCCAGATTTTGTGAATAACCAGCACGACCGGACAATATCAATGGTTGTAAGCTTTTCTGGGCTTAAGTTAGAGTGATTTTGAAGTTTCTTATCTGTGGCCATGAGATTGAAGCCCTGAAGGGCTTACTACAATTTTGAAGCCCTGAAGGGCTTACTACAATTTTGCAGCCCTGAAGGGCTTACTACAATTTTGTGTACCAAATTTGACAAATTTCTGATCTGATCCACCGCAAATGACCAAATTGTCTTAAGATTATTTTAATTAAGACGGTCTCGGAATAAATTTAGACAACGACTTAGGAGGAGATTTTATGGCGCTCGTACCCATGCGGCTTTTGCTGGATCATGCGGCTGAGAATGATTATGGACTTCCTGCATACAATGTGAATAACATGGAGCAGATCCAAGCCATTATGCAGGCGGCGGAAGAAACCAATAGCCCTGTGATTTTGCAAGCTTCTCGCGGCGCTCGTCAATATGCAGGCGAAAGCTTCCTGCGCCACCTAATTTTAGCGGCGGTGGAAACCTATCCCCACATCCCCATTGCCATGCACCAAGATCACGGCAACTCTCCCGCCACCTGCTATTCGGCGATGCGTCATGGCTTTACTAGCGTGATGATGGATGGTTCCCTTGAAGCCGATGGCAAAACCCCTGCCAGCTTTGAATATAACGTGGCTGTCACCTTAGAAGTGGTGAAAGTGGCTCACTCCATTGGCGTTAGTGTTGAAGGTGAACTGGGTTGTTTAGGTTCCCTGGAAACCATGCAAGGTGACAAAGAAGATGGTCACGGTGCAGAAGGAAAGTTAACAATGGAACAACTGTTAACTGACCCTGACCAAGCTGTTGAGTTCGTGGAACGTACCCAAGTAGACGCTTTAGCGATCGCTATTGGTACCAGTCACGGTGCTTATAAATTCACTCGGAAACCCACCGGAGAAATTCTGGCTATTAGCCGCATTGAAGAAATTCACCGTCGTTTACCGAATACTCATTTAGTGATGCACGGTTCTTCTTCTGTTCCTGAAGATCTGTTAGAAATCATCAACAAATACGGGGGTCAGATCCCTGAAACCTACGGGGTTCCTGTGGAAGAAATCCAAAAAGGAATTAAGAGCGGTGTCCGTAAAGTTAATATTGATACTGACAACCGTTTAGCCATTACCGCAGCCTTCCGTGAAGCGGCGTTCAAAGATCCTTCTAATTTCGATCCTCGTCACTTCCTGAAACCTTCTATTAAATATATGAAGAAAGTTTGTGCGGATCGTTATAATCAATTCGGTTCTGCGGGTAATGCAGATAAAATCAAAGTTCAAACTTTAGATGAATTTGCAGCTAAATATGCAAAAGGTGAATTGAGTGCTACGACTAAATCGGCTGTTGCTGTCTAATTTCAAGCCTCAATTTTAAAATTTAATGGTTTAAAAACCTGGTTTTCTCAACTGAGAAGCCAGGTTTTCTATTGAGTCCTTAATCTAAATGTTCTTCGTCAATTTCATCTAAAGCCGGGGGTTCATTGATAGGACTGCGTAACTCTTCAACTAAGGCTTGAATCTCTAAAGGTGGAGGTGCTGTGACGCGAGAAACACCGAAAGTTACTAAGAAATTTAAGATCATTCCAACGGTGCCAATTCCTTCAGGAGAAACGCCGAAAAACCAAGGGGTCATCCCATAGAATTTAACCCCTACAATATAAAATAAAGTAAAGCCTAAACCCACAATCATTCCGGTAATTGCGCCTTCTCGGTTCGTGCGTTTGTCGAAAATTCCTAATATAATGACGGGGAAAAAACTTGCCGCCGCTAACCCAAAGGCAAAGGCTACCACTTGCGCCACAAACCCTGGAGGATTTACCCCAAAATAACCTGCAATGGCTAATGCAAATCCAACCATGATTCGCCCCACCATCACCCGTAATGATTCCGATGCGCCAGGGTTAATAATTCGATAATAAACATCATGGGCTATAGAACTGGAAATGACTAAAAGCAAGCCGGATGCTGTTGATAAAGCTGCGGCTAATGCTCCGGCTGCGACTAAGGCAATCATCCAAGGGGCAAGTTTAGCGACTTCAGGGGTTGATAATACAATAATATCGTTATCAACTTTGATTTCACTGGTTTCTTTATCAGGGGTAAATTGAACTCTGCCATCGTTATTTTTATCTTCAAACGTGAGCAGTTTGGTTCTTTCCCACTTTTGTACCCAATCTAATTTTTGAACTTCAACAATGGGTTGATTATGCAATGTATTGATAAGATTATATCGGGCAAACATTGCTAAAGCGGGGGCTGTGGTATATAAAATGGCGATAAATAATAATGCCCAACCTGCGGAAAAGCGGGCGGATCTAACGTCAGGAACGGTGTAAAATCGGACAATAACATGGGGTAAACCTGCGGTTCCCACCATTAAGGCTAGAGTGGTAAATAACACATCTAGCATCGATTTATTAACGAAGGGTTGGGTATATTCCTGAAACCCTAAATCCACTAAAGTTTCATTCAGTTGTGAGCTAATATCACTAAAGGTAAAGGCTAACTGGGGAATGGGATTTCCGGTTAAGATCCAAGCAAGGGCAATCGCGGGAATTAAATAGGCAACAATTAACACAAAATATTGAGCTACTTGTGTCCAAGTAATGCCTTTCATTCCCCCTAAAATAGCAAAAAAACCGACAATAACCATGCCGATAATTACACCCGTTTCAATGGGAACTTGTAAAAATCGACTAAATACAATGCCGACGCCCCGCATTTGTCCTGCTACATAGGTCATCGACACAAAAATAGCAGCAATTACGGCAACAATTCGAGCGATATTTGAGTAATAGCGATCGCCAACAAAATCAGGAACTGTATATTTTCCAAACTTGCGTAAATAGGGAGCTAATAGTAAGGCTAAAAGAACATAACCTCCCGTCCATCCCATCAAATAAATTGAGCCATCATAGCCTAAAAAAGAAATCAATCCCGCCATTGACATAAAAGAGGCGGCAGACATCCAATCAGCAGCAGTTGCGGCACCATTTGCTAGAGACGGAACCCCATGTCCTGCTACATAAAATCCTTTACTATCTTTGACTCTAGCTTGCCAACCAATGTATAAATACAGGATAAAAGATAGAATGACAAAAACCGTTGTCCAAACTTCTACACTCATTAATCTTTCCTTTTATATTTTCGATCCAATTTATCCATTTGCACGGCGTAAACAAAAATCAACACAACAAAAACATAAATTGATCCCTGTTGTGCCATCCAAAATCCAAAGGGTACACCAAAAAAACGAATGGTATTTAAAGGCTGAACGAATAAAATACTCATGCCTAGCGAAACAACGGCCCAGACAATTAAAAGATTTCTAATTAAAGCCGTATTTTCTCGCCAATACGCTTGACGATTATTGGGATTCATAATGATTGAATTGATGAATTAGAATCCAAACTATAGATAAATTATAATTTTGTCAATTCCTGTTTATATTTCTTAATATATTTTATTTTAAATTAAAAATTGATCCAGAAGGTAAACCTATTAAGTTTTTATTGGAGGTTAATTCATAATATTGATGAACAATATATTGTTAGGTTAATTGGTCAAGTGATCACCGTTAGTTTAGAAACCGTTAAAATTGTAAATGATTTGCCCGATTTGGGATTATCCTAAGAGAAGAAGCCCTGAAGGGCTTACTACGATACTGCGTTCTTGGGAACAGTTGGCAGTTACCCAGTCCCAGAAATCGTTGGGTCTTTTGATCGCTTCGGATACTATCTTGATATGTTGTCTCACAATTGTTTGTAGATTGGACTTCCTAAGAATAGTAGACAGATGTTAAAGTAACGAAACCCAAGATTATTTTTATTGTTTTTAATCCCATAATCTCTGAATAGGATAAGCATCAAACTTGATATCTCTGCTAATTAAAATTAGGGATCTATTGATGGCTTGAGCGATTAACATTCGATCAAAAGGATCTCGATGATGTAAGGGTAGATTACAAATTTGTAACGTATCAATAAACATAATAGGGAGCAAAAGAATATCTGAATTTTCAAGCTTATCTTCAATGGTTTTATAACTTTGTTGTAATGACAATTTACCCAAATTTAACTTAATCGCAATTTCCCAAAGACTGGCAATACTCAGATAAACATGATCCGCTATATCAATCATCTCTCTTAGGCTATCAGGTAAATTAGGATCATTTTCCGATAACCAAATAAAAGTATGAGTATCTAACAGAAAAGAATTCATTCCATATATTCCTTAAAATCTTCTAAAGGTTCATCAAAATCATCAGATAGAGGTAAAACAAAAGTCCCTTGTAATATTCCTGAGCGACGTTTTTTAACAGGGGGCTGCTCTGAGGGAGTCTTTTGGGAGTAGTTTTCCATAAGATAGTTAGCATAATGTAGAAGCTCTTGTTTTAGAGATTCTGGCATTATCCCAACCATTTGTAGGATTTCCGTATCAATATTCATAATAGCTGTTGTGATTTATTCCCATCGTTTTTTAGACTGACCAACTAGACTAGACAAAAATTTATATATCCCCCTATTATAACTTATAGCGGAAGCCCTGAAGGGCTGACTACGACACCGAACTTAACGTATAATCAAAAACTTAAGTGCAATGCTCAGGGATTAAGATTTTACACCATGAATATCCTGCAACTCAATGTACGCGAAACGGTGATTGTGGCGATTTTAGTTCTGTATCTGGGGAAATATTTAACCGAAAAGATTAAATTTCTTAGAGATTTTAATATCCCCGATGCGGTTTCGGGAGGTGTCCTCGCCTCCTTATTTTTTGGTCTTTGTTTTGCGGTTTTCCAGCATCAAATAGAATTCGATCTCAATGTCCGTGATGGTTTATTGATTGTTTTTTTTACCACTATTGGGCTTTCTGCCAAACTGAAAACCTTGGTGAAAGGGGGAAAACCGCTATTAATTTTGTTAGTAATGGCGGTCAGTTATCTGATTGTCCAAAATCTAACGGGAGTTGCGATCGCAGCCCTAACAGGATTAAAATTGCCCATCGGTTTGCTGGCGGGGTCGATTTCTCTGAGTGGAGGACATGGGACGGTGATCGCCTGGTCTCCTATTTTTAAGGATACCTATGGAATTGCCAATGCTTCCGAAATTGGGATTGCGAGTGCTACCTTTGGTTTAGTGTTTGGGGGAATTGTCGGGGGGCCGATCGCCAAATTTTTAATTAACAAAAACCGACTCCAAGCAAATCACCCCGATCAAGACCTGAGTATCGGTATTAAGGACGACCAGAAGAATGTCAATATTGACTACAAGACCATGCTGAATTCGGTGTTAGTGATTGGTCTGGCTGTTGGTTTGGGACTGGAAATCAATGCGATCGCTACCGCCATCGGTTTAAAATTGCCTGTGTTTGTGGGTTGTTTATTAGCGGGAATTATTCTAACCAATACCGTCCCTTTGCTATTCAAACGCTTTGCTTGGCCGTCTGATACGCCGTCTCTGGCTTTAATTTCTGATGTCAGTTTGGGTTTATTTTTAGCGATGTCCTTAATGAGTTTACAGTTGTGGACATTGGTGGACTTGGCTGGGCCGATCGCTTTATTATTATTGGTACAGTTATTGATGATTACGGTTTATACCATTTTTGTCGTGTTTCCGGTCATGGGCAAAAACTATGATGCGGCGGTGATTTCGGCAGGATATTCGGGACTCGCATTAGGGGCGACTCCAACAGCAATGGCTAATATGACGGCTGTAACTGAACATTTTGGAGCTTCACCCCAAGCTTTTATTATTGTTCCTCTAGTGGGGGCCTTTTTTATCGATATTGCCAATGCCCTCGTGATCCAGAATTTTCTCAATTTCTTATCGTAGTCAGCCCTTCAGGGCTTAAATCTTAATTGACCGACCGCTTGCACCGACCCCAAACAAGCAGAATTTGAAATATAACTTTTTCTGATCACATAGATTTAGAAAAAATTTCTTAAAACCACTTTACAAAACTCAACTATCTGTGTCATATTACTAATCAAGGTAGAGAAAACACTATCGAAGTACCTCGACAAATACATAGCAATATATACCTAACATGACAACCACGATTCAACAGCGCGAGAGCGCCTCGGTCTGGGAACGGTTCTGTAACTGGGTGACATCCACCAACAACCGGATTTATATCGGTTGGTTCGGTGTACTGATGATCCCCACACTGTTAACCGCCACCATCTGCTACATCATCGCCTTTGTCGCCGCTCCTCCAGTGGACATCGATGGTATTCGTGAACCCGTTGCGGGCTCACTGTTATACGGAAACAACATCATCTCTGGTGCAGTTGTTCCTTCCTCTAACGCCATCGGCTTACACTTCTACCCGATTTGGGAAGCAGCTTCTCTGGATGAGTGGCTGTACAACGGAGGCCCTTACCAGTTAGTGGTATTCCACTTCCTGATCGGCATCTTGTGCTACATGGGTCGGGAATGGGAATTATCCTACCGTTTAGGGATGCGTCCTTGGATCTGCGTTGCCTACTCTGCACCTGTTGCAGCAGCCGCCGCCGTATTCTTGATTTATCCCATCGGTCAAGGTTCATTCTCTGACGGAATGCCTTTAGGTATCTCTGGAACCTTCAACTTCATGTTAGTGTTCCAAGCTGAACACAACATCCTGATGCACCCCTTCCATATGTTAGGCGTTGCCGGGGTGTTCGGAGGAAGCTTATTCTCCGCGATGCACGGTTCTTTAGTCACCTCTTCTCTGGTGCGTGAAACCACCGAAACCGAATCTCAAAACTACGGTTACAAATTCGGTCAAGAAGAAGAAACCTACAACATTGTTGCAGCCCACGGTTACTTTGGTCGTTTAATCTTCCAATACGCCAGCTTCAACAACAGTCGCAGCTTACACTTCTTATTAGGTGCATGGCCCGTTGTCGGGATTTGGTTCACTGCTTTAGGTGTGTCCACAATGGCGTTCAACCTGAACGGTTTCAACTTCAACCAGTCAATCATCGACTCTACCGGTCGCGTGATCAATACTTGGGCTGATGTGTTAAACCGCGCTAACCTGGGTATGGAAGTAATGCACGAGCGCAACGCTCACAACTTCCCCTTAGACTTAGCTTCTGGTGAATCTGCTCCTGTGGCTTTGATTGCTCCTCAAATCAATGGTTAATTTTTAACCTAAATAATACAAAAAACGCTCTCCGAAAGGGGGGCGTTTTTTGTTGATAATCCAGGGACAATCCTATTCATGTTAAAGTTAAAATATAGCAATACGCATTACAGTTAGGACATTTTTTAATCCTGAAAGCCTTTCACTTCTAACTGTTCCCTGTTCCCTGTCCCCTGTTCCCTGTTCCCTGTTCCCTGTTCAATATAGCAGTCTTGAACTCAACATCAAGCTTATGCTCCAACAACTGCAACCCCAAAATCAAACCCCCATTGTTTATCCCGATAGTGATGGACAACCCATGTCTGACAATACGCTGCAATTTCAATGGATTGTAACAATTAAGGAAAATTTAGAACTGTTATTTGCTGACAATTCTAATGTGTTTGTAGCGGGAGATTTACTCTGGTATCCCGTTGAAGGCAATAATACGATTCGTCGCGCCCCGGATACAATGGTAGTGTTTGGAAGACCCAAAGGTTATCGGGGTTCTTATAAACAATGGCAAGAAGATAATATCCCGCCCCAGGTGGTATTTGAGATTCTTTCCCCTGGCAATAGAATTAAAGAAATGGCAGCCAAACTGCAATTTTATCAACAATATGGTGTGGAGGAATATTATCTCTATGATCCTGAAAAAGTTGATTTTGCCGGATGGCAAAAAATCGATGGACAATTAACTATTATTGATGAAATTCAAGGTTGGGTCAGTCCCCGTTTAGGAGTTCGGTTTGAAATGGCACAGGAATTACAAATTTTTACCCCCACAGGAGAACGGTTTTTAACGTTTGTAGAATTGGGGCAAATTAAGCAAAAAATGGAACAAGAATTACAGCAAGAACGAAGACGGGCAGAACAAGCAGAAGCTCGGTTAAAAGAGTTAGAAGAACGATTGAAAAGTTTAGGAGTTGATCCGAATCTCTCAGAATAGAGGAATAACTATTGCCCTAACCACAACGTATCCAAATAATTAATCCGGGCGGAGGGACTCAAGGCGGTTAATACTTGTTCTCCATAACTGCGATGCAACACTCGACTATCAAATAACGCCACAACCCCTTGACTATCGCGGACAGTGGCAACGGCTCTTTGCAACTCACTTAAAGCTGTGGGTAACAAATAAAACCGAAACCAATCCAGATGTCGTTGTTTATAATAGGCGACTTGTCCAGCAACTAAGGGATCTTCTAAAGAGGGAATCGGTAAAGTAGCGATCGCCAATAAATAAGGTGAGGGTAAATCCCCTTGATGCTGTCGCCAAAACTCCCAACCCGTAACTAAAACCCCATTTTCGGGCAAATTCGTTGTTTCTACCTGTACCCGTGAACCGAATTCTGCCGCCATAGCCGTACTCACCTGAGCTTTTAACGGCACATCTCCGATTAATAAAACACTTAACCTTTGTACCGACAAACTCATACATAAAATCGTATAAATCTCTTTAATCAAAGATACTTGAAACTGAGGCGTATTCGGTAAAGGTAAACCCGATGGGATATAAAGTTGAATCAGTTGGCTTTGCCGATCTGGAGTAAATTTTACACCCGTCATTTCTCCTAATCCTAGGGACTGACGGAAAATCGGGGCCGTTTTGTCTAAATCCAACGCTCCCCCAATCAACACCACAGGCTGTTGCGGCCAAATGGGACTTAACTCTGATGCTACATCCACTGGCCCACAAAACAGGGAAAAAGTTCCTAATATCCGATCCACAACGGCCCATTTTAATTGATCTGTGAGTTGCCAGCGTTGCCAAAACCTCTGCCATTGCGCCAACATTAGATCAGAATTGAGTTTAAGAACAGAATACAGTTGCTCGATAATCTCCTGTTCAGGACTGTCCAACACATAACATTGATAGGGGTTGGGGGGATGTTGGAATAATACCCGTGTTAGCTGTACTCGTGCATCTCGAATGGTTTCTGCTTGTTCAGGTTGATATTGCATCAGATGATTCCAGTCCTGGGGATGCAAACTCACCGTTAGGGTTTGGCGTGTCCACCCTTCTAAATCATCGGCCCCATCAATCAGGGTGAGAACCTGTTGCGGAAAGGCCTTTTTGCCCCTTAAACGGGCGGATAACCAGGCTGGGGGCGTTGTGAGCAATACCCCTTGAAAGTTGTCATCGGGCCAGCGATCGCCTCGTGCGATAGGTTTATCAGCGATTAAATCGGGATGGTTTAAGGTTTCTGGGTTAATCCATTCTGAAAAATTCAGCCCTTGTAGCTCGTCTAAAATCCCATCCGGTGCAACCACTATCGCCGGTTGATGCCAAACTAACAACGGTATCCAATAACTAAATCGATAGGGATGATCAGAATGGCTAGGGGGAATTCCCGTTTGAATTAAGGCATTGCGTCCCAATCGCAAGGCTCTGGCCACCAAACGAGCCATCGTTAGATGATGGGGCCAAGGAGTTTCGCCTTGCGACTTCAGAAAGTTTCGCAATAAGTTATGGACTTCAACTTCAATCAAACCTGTTCAAAAATGCCTATTGAATTTCTACGTCTACCATCATCGCGCATTAACTCAGATAATCAAAGCTTTCGATAAAATCAATCACCTGTTTGAAATCGGGAAGGGTAGAGTGACGGGAATTCAGGGTTAAATCCGCATCGGTTTGACGGGTCGATAATTCATCAAAGCGTTTGCCAAAATTAGCATGACTGTGAACAATTAAACTATGTTGACTACTATTTTTTAACAGGGTTTGGGTTGCAGACTTAAAAAAAGCAGACCGAGACTTACCCTGATTTTCTCGGACTAAGGTTTTAAAATCATTGGCTTTAATAATCACCTGATTCATTGCCGTTAAAATTTGAACTTTACGATTTTTTCCTAAATTGTCTTCTTTGATTCTTTTCATTAAGGTAATAATATTTTTTTGAGTGGCGGAGGAATCATCAAAGGGAAAAATCGTCATACAAGCCAAGGGAAATAAATGTTCTTCTCTTTCTACGGAAAAGGTTAAAGTAGTACGTCGATAATCCACATCTACACTAGGAGGACGATTCATCACGGGATAGACTTGGGATAATTTATGATAAATTTTCATTAGAATTAAATTAGATTCAAAATCTAAAGGCGCATCAATGAAAATTTGAACAGTGGGAAGACTTTGATGAAAAAACTTTCTCAGCGTTTCGGGATTAAATTGGATAACATGACTATGATCTCCATTCGGACTTAAATCCATCCACTCACATTTAAGATCTTCTGCTTTTAAACTAAATCGATGCACATTATAAAGTTTAGCTCCGGTTAAGGTAGCCCCCGATAAATCAGCCCCTACCCAGTCAGATTGAATTAAATTCGCTTGGGTTAAATCCGCATGAACAAAACTGGCTTTAACTAAATTCGTATTACTTAAATTTGACCCACTTAAATTAGCCCCACTTAAGTTAGCTTCACTTAAATTGGCGCCTGCTAAGTTGGCGCCTCGTAAATCGGCCCAGCGTAAATTCGCCCCGCTTAAATCCGCCCCACTTAAATTAACATGGGTGAGGTTAACTTGTCGCATTTCTGCATAACTAAAATCGGCTTTGGGTAAGTCGGCTTTGGTTAAATTAGCTCCTCTTAAATCTGCTCTCCTAAAGCAAGTTCCGACCCCAAAAATGGCGCGTAAATTCGCCCCGCTTAAATTAGCATAGGTAAAATCGGCTTGTTCAACTTTAGCTTCTCTTAAATCGGCCCCGTTTAAGTTAGCTTGAATTAATTTGGCTTGACTGAGTAAGGCTTGAATTAATTCTCCTCGAATTAATAGACTTTCAATTAGAGAGGCTTCTGTTAAATCGGCGCGAACTAAATTACTAACATTTAAGGTGGCTCGGTCTAAAATAGCTTTACTCAAATTGGCATTACTGAGTCGAGCTACATTAAGATTCGCTCCTGTGAGGTTACAACCACTTAAATTAGCGGCGGTTAAATTAGCAACCATAAAAGAAGCTTGACTTAAATTCGCTTGACTAAGTTTAATTCGGCTTAAATTTGCTTCATTGAGATTAATTCCGACAAAATTTCGCTCTCCTTCCTGATATTGTTTAACAATTTGATAGACTCTGACTAATTCACTTTCGATCATAATAACGATCCTCTGACCCTGATTAAATGAACAGTTATTCTGAATAGGGACTCAAACACGGATAAAAGGCTACTAAAATCCTTTAATAAAGTTTAAAAGGGTTTCTATATCAAGGGGTTTGGGGTTTAAATAGGGATTGTTCAGAGATTCTGAACTTTCCGAGGAGTCAGGAGAACTTGCTAAACTTCTACCAAAATAAGCATGGCTATGCAGAATTAAATTTTGATGGCTAGAACTTTTGAGAAGGGTGCGTGTGGGATAGAGAAAGAAAGGCGTTGAGGTTTCAATTTCTTCATGCAAAGACTGGGGTAGTCTTATATCGCTTAAAAAGCGAATCTGTTGAGCCATTTCAACCCCTAATTGTACAATCCGATTGGATAACTGGACTGGAAATTGACTACAGGTTTCTGGAGTTAACTGTTTAATTGCCATTTCAATGGCATTTTTGGTGGCATTAACATCCCGAAAGGGTAAAATGGCGATATAAGCCACGCTCAACAGTTGTTCATTCGATTCAATTTTGAATGAAATAACGGTTCGTCTGGAGTTAACTTCAAGGGTGGGAGGCTGGTTGAATAACGAGGATTGTTGTTGAATATAATGATAAATTTTAGCGAGAATCGTGTGAGCTTCAAATCCCAATCGGCTATCAACGCTAATTTCAACGGTTGGAAAGGTCGCATTAAAAAATTTATTTGCTTCTTTAGAGCTAAAGGTTTGAATCTGATTACTATCTCCAAGGGGACTTAAATCAATCCAATCACAGGTAATTTCCTCGGCTTTTAAGTCAAACCGGGATACCCCAAAAAGTTTAGATCCGGTTAAGGAAGAACCTGTTAAATCGGCTCCGGTACAGTCAGCATTGATTAAATTAGCTTGGGTTAAATCCGCATGAATTAAAACGGCATTCATCAGGTTTGCGCCACTTAAATTGGCTCCACACAAACTCGCTCCACTTAATCGAGCTTGCTCTAAATTAGCGCCACTTAAATTAGCTCCATTCAAATCAGCCCAACGGAGATTTGCACCTCGAAGATCAGCCCCACTGAGATTAGCTTTAGACAGGTTAATTTGTCTCAATTCACTATTCGTTAAATTAACCCCTCTTAAATCTGCTTTTGTAAGACAAGCTCGATGTAAACTAGCGCGTTCTAAATTACATCCAATTAATACGGCATCGGTTAAATTTGCCCCATTCAAATTGACTTGTTCAAGGTTAGCTTGTCGCAGGTTGGCTTCTCTTAAATCGGCTTCACTGAGATTAGCCCCCATCAGTAAAGCCTGACTGAGATCGGAACGCATCAGTTCAGCCCGAATTAGAGAGGCATTGATTAAAGATGCTTCTCTAAGATCGGCACGGATAAGATTGGCAACATTGAGAATGGCATCATCAAGGCACGCACCCGTTAAATTCGCACCACTGAGGCGAGCAACATTTAGTTTAGCGTGACTGAAATTGACTTCCGAGAGATTTGCACCACTGAGATTCGTAATACTCAAAATGGCTTGGCTCAGGTTAGCTTGACTGAGATTGGCTCGACTGAGATTAGCTTCACAAAGCAGAATAGCCGTAAAGTCTCTTGTGCCTGATTTATATTTGAGCAGAAGTTCATCGGCATCCATGCCTTCCAACTCTCCAGTTTAGTTAGGTGGGTTATAGGAAATTATAACAAAATAGGGTAGAATCTATCTACCCATAAAAGGGGAAAAGTTGTTCTAAAAATATCAGTTAAAATCTTAAACAATTGGGTTTAAATCTAATTTAATGGGAAACAGTTTAATTATCAATTAAAGAACTTTAACTCAACTTAACAATGGGTTTGAAAAGTAGAGCCTTAAGTGATAGGTTTAAGAAGGTTTTACTTTAACAATTTTAATGGAGTCGTTATTGATGAATATTGGCATTGTCGGACTGGGTTTAATGGGGGGATCACTGGGTTTAGATTTATACACCCATCGACAACAAACCCAAGACAGTAATTCTCCTGCTTTTCAACCCCAATCCTATCGCATTCTCGGTATTAGTCGTCAACAACAAACCTGTGAGGTGGCTGTTGAACGAGGGGTTGTAGATGAAGCCAGCGTCGATTTATCCTTAATGAATCAAGCTGACATTATTTTTATTTGTACACCCATTGCGGCCATCGCTCCCACGGTTGCAGAATTAATTCCCTATTTGCAACCCCATACTATTTTAACGGATGTTGGTTCTGTCAAAAAACCGATTGTAGATAGTTGCTCGGCGTTATGGCCCAATTTTGTTGGGGGACATCCAATGGCCGGGAATACGCAAACCGGAATTGATGCGGCTCAACATCATCTATTTGTTGACAAACCCTATGTAATTACACCTACTGCTAACACGTCGCTCGAATCTATTAAAATTGTAGAATCAATTGTAGATTTATTGCAAGCTAAAATTTATCATTGTCAACCCGAAGAACATGATCGGGCTGTGGCCTGGATTTCCCATTTACCTGTGATCATTAGTGGTAGTTTAATTGCCGCTTTAAAACAGGAAGATAACCCGGATGTTGCCCTATTAGCTCATTATTTTGCCAGTTCAGGATTTCGAGATACCAGCCGCGTTGGTGGGGGGAATCCCGAACTGGGATTAATGATGGCAAAATATAATCGGGAAGCTTTATTGCGCTCCATAAAATCCTATCGCCAAACCTTAGATAAAATTACCACTTATATTGAACAGGAAGACTGGGAAACCTTAGATAAACAGTTAAATCAAAATCATTCTGATCGTCTAAAATTCCATTTCTAACCCGTAGTAAGCCCTTCAGGGCTTTCTAATTTCCTCCTGAAGAACGAGAGTTTAAAATTAAATTCCATAACGTTTGCGGTAACTGGATCAAATGGTCTAATAACTCCTGGGGCCCAATTCCAAACACAAGCTGTAATATTAATACAATAGCTGCGATCGCAACGGCCGTACTAATACTCGCTTTTAACACCTGAACCGCCCAAGTAAAAACCAACCAAGCAACCAACAATGATGCTAATAAAATAATTAATTCAAGGGGCATAATTCCTAATTCCTAATTTTATGCAATACTTCCCCGTTTCCTCGCTTCCTTATAAGAAATTCCCACATTTCTTAATCCGGCTTTAATCATTTCTTGTTCTAACATCGTAAAAAATCGAGTGCGATCGCCTCCTTTAACAACAGCTTGATTATGCGCTTCTGCTAATACCACCGGATACCCATATCCCTTTTGCACTTGAGCAATTACCATTCCTAATGCTAACTCTAACTGTTCAGAATCTTCCACCACCCAAGCCGGAACTTCTAAACGGGCAATTTCCATACCCATATTGACATAACAAAAATAGATTTGATGACGCTGATCATATAAATCCAAAATTGACGAATTAGACCGCCAAAACGGACTGCGTTGACCGGGTTTTAATTGAGTTTCCCATAATACCGTATCCCGTAAGGGATCACACACTTGACAGGAGGCTTTTTTCTCCGTTCCCGTTGAACTTATTCCACCCGTACCCGGACAATATTTTAAACAATTGGGTTGATCAAAAGTACAAGCTTGTAAGCGTAAAAAAGATAAACTTTCACTACTTCGAGATGCACTTACATAACCAATTAAGGGAATTTTTGCTAACCGTAGCTGTTCCCAAGATTGTAAAATTGGTTGTAAAATTAAATCTCGTGCTTCTGAGGGTAATTGTTCTAAAAACCAATAGACTAATGAACCATCAACCAAGGCTAAAGTCGGAACAGTTAAAGCTTGATTGGGAGAAATTTCTAATAATTGAGTTCCCGATTCTGCTAAAATAATTGCTTCAGAAACAGCCCGACGATAGCCCATCCATTCTTCCGTTTTAATTCCCCATTGACGGGATAAATATAAATCTTCAGGACGATAATAAATCTCAGGAACACTATCTAAAACTGGGTGACGACTTTGACCGTAATGTAAAATCACTCGCCCCACATTAATTAAATAACAATAGGCAATTTCATGGGCACTGGGCGCAATTTGAGAACCATCGGTTGCAAATACCGTATGAGCTAAAGGAGGTTCAATAATATAGGGATAATGATTTAAAGGTTCTAACGGAGTCGCAGGCTTAAAGATCATCCTCTGTTTAAATTCTTCATATTTTTGCCTTAAATTCTCAGAGTTTAATTTTGCTTCCTCCATCAAATTTAAAGCAATTTCAATCCGTTTTCGAGACGCTTCCGCTTCTCGATTAATATGTTGACTCATCCCTTGCATTTGTTGGGATAATTTTGTTAGATCTAACATCGGTTTTATTGATATAGGAGGGAACAGGGAACAGGGAACAGGGAACACCGCAGGAAAAGAGTTTTGTTTCTAAGCAGGTGTCAGGTTTCATTTCCCGACACCCGACACCCGATACCTATTCAAAAGGAAACTTTAGGAAGATCAAATCTAGGGAATTCCTAAATATCCTCTGGGTGTAATCATCCAATTTTCATAAATTCCGGTGCTTTGATTTCCGATTAATACCGTTGTTAACATATCTACAGTATCAGGATTAAAATGTTCTAAAGTCGTTAAGGTAATTTCCTCATCGGGTCGATAGGCAGATCGAACAATTGCCACGGCCGTATTCCCAGAACGAGCCTCTAAAAAAATCCGTTTAGCGGTGTGTAATTGCTCGGTGCGGGTACGCGATCGCGGATTATATAAAATGCAAACAAAATCCGCTTGGGCAGCCGCAATTAATCGTTTTTCAATCACCTCCAATGGTGTTAATAAATCACTCAAACTAATTGCACAAAAATCGTGCATTAACGGCGCCCCTACCCGACTCGCGGCCGACTGTAAGGCACTAATTCCCGGAAACACCTGCACCGCCGGGGTTTTGCCATCCCATCCCCTTGTCCGCAACTGTTCAAACACTAACCCAGCCATGCCATAAATGCCACAGTCTCCCGACGACACCACCGCCACCGTTAACCCCCACTGGGCCAAATCAATCGCCCGTTCTGCCCGTTGACGTTCTTGGGTAATCGGATAGGATTCAACAATCTGACCCGGATGCAATAACGGTGCAATTAACTCCAAATACAAGGAATATCCGATCACTACATCCGCCTGAACAATAGCCGTTTGAGCCGCTGGGGTGATTTGATCCAGTTCACCGGGGCCAGTTCCGACTAACAATAACTGTCCCGTGCGTCCAGTATATTCCCGTTCAGCTTGGGAAATCGCCACCGTTACCGCCTGTCCAATTCGGTTGGAAATTTGAGAGGTTGGTAAATCATCTCGATAAATTTGCTTAGAAACCAGCAAGGTTTGAACCCCGGCGGCTTGTAAAGCAGCGGCTTCCGCTACGCTAGGGGTTCCCACTTCTGCGGCTACCACTTCTGACGGGTTAGGAACCTCTATCTGTCGCAGAACTTCGGAGGGAAAGGTGCGTAACGGCCAATGCTGGGCTTGGCACAATTCCACTAACCCCGGTTCATCTCCTTTAATATCTAGGGTAGCAATTCCGGCGATCGCGGCTTCTGCTAAATTATACTGTTGTAAAACCTGCTCAATTGCCTTTTCAATTAACGCTTTAGGGGTATTGCGTTCACAGCCAATTCCCAGCCATAACACCCTCGGGAACCACTGAACTTGAGCAGTATCGGAGATCGCCGGATTAAGTTGAGGTTGATAACTGATGGAGATGCGGAATTTCGCCTCTGTATTCGGGACAAAATCAAAGGGATGACCGGGGGGTAAACTATGTTGCCATAAGGCTGAACCCGCCTCCTGAAGCACGTTAACCCGTTCTCCTCTAGCGATGGCTGCACTCACTTCCGTCCAGTCTCCTGGCCCCCGTCGCCAACCGAAGGGAACCCCCAACAAATCCACCGCAGGTAATCCTAAAGCGTTCGCCGCACCTGTAATAATGGCAGTAGCAGTTAATTGGTGGGCGACCAAGCGAGTCAGTTGATCGGCGCCTCCTTGATGTCCACCACATAAACTGATCACAAATTTTCCGGTTTGATCCACGACTACAACCGCAGGATCACTGGATTTATGTTGTAATAAAGGAGCAATTAATCGCACTACAGCCCCGGATGCTAAACCAAAAATTAAAGCCCGGTGGCTTGACCAGAGGGTAGCCAGGTGTTCTGCTAAAGAACCTGAATAGACTTGTGTTCCGGGTAAGGGGTGGAGTGTGTTGGGTATCCACAGCGTTGCATCTAAACGTTGACACAGGGGTTGTAGCCGTTGTAGAGCCCCGGATGTGGTAGCAATGGCAGCAATGGGTTGAAAAGATTGAAATTGGGAAAAACTCATTTTCTGGAGTGACAACAATAGATTAGAATAAAGAACTTGTTTCTTTTTTATTGTAAATTGGGAAGACTCTTAAAGACAAAAGGTAAAAGGCAAGAGGGAAGGGGCAAAAGGCAAAAGGCAAGAGGCAAGAGGCAAAAGGCAAAAGGCAAAAGGCAAAAGAAATATTAACTATTGCTTCTTGCGTATTTAGAATAAAGTTGTCAATTTTTATTTTAGGTAAAAAGGTGGAGCATCTGTAATGGATCAGAAAACGGAATTATTATTAAAGTTAGATATTTTTAGAGAATTTTATACAGAAGAAGTCGAACTAATTAGTGAGTATTTTTCGATTCATAAGTTTTTTGATTTACAAGTGATTATGCCCCAAACAGGTCAGGATTCTTCCTTTGGGATTATTCTATCTGGGGAAGTCAGCATTATTGATGATCAGATGGAAAATAGTAGTCGAACTAAAGGAGATATTTTAGGGGAAATGGCATTTATCCAAGTCGGTCGTCGAGCCGATTTTGTTGCTGCAAGTAATGGAGCCATTGCAATTATGACCTTTGATGATATTGAAAAATTAAAATTAAAACAACCCTATTTAGCCGTTAAATTAATCAGTCTGGTGACTCGTAATCTTGTTAATGATTTACGTCAAAAAAATAAAAAAAGCTCAACAGAAATGATTGTATTATTAGCCGATTATAATTTGTTTTCTGATTTGCTGAATTTAGTTAAGGATCATCTTCATATCATTAAAAACTTTTCGATTGTAACGACTGAAAAATTAAAAACATTCTTGGAAGCAACAACAGATTTAACCATCAGTCAAGTCATCGAACCCCAATGTTTGATTTTAGGTGAAACGGCCATCGGTTCCCAAATTCTGTTAGATCAAGTGAAAGCAATTTTTTATTTACGCGATGCGGTGACAATTGAATCTAATCCGCCATCCTTTGAAGCTTTATCTCGTCTGTGTGATTTGCAACAGGTTTTGTTTGCGACAAATTTATTAACAGCTAATGCTGTTTTTCAATATTTGGAGTAACCCCAAAAATTACATTAATTGAAATGAATTAAAAGGAGCTTAAACCCCATGAACAAGCAAGTTTTAATTTTAGGAGGTCGAGGACGAATTGGCAACAGTGTTGCTGAAGATTTGGCTCAATATACCTCTGCTGATATTACAATTACCGGACGGAAACTTAAGGGAAATCTTGCCCTAAATCCTCGGTTTCAGGTCTTAGAATTAGAGTTAGAAGATCAACAGAAATTAGAAATAGCGATCGCAAATTCCGATTTAGTCATCCACTGTGCAGGGCCCTTCCATTATCGAGATACCGAGGTGTTACAAGCCTGTATTCGACAGAACGTTAATTATATTGATGTTAGTGATAATCGTGGATTTACCAGTCGGATTTTAGAGCATTCTGAAGCCGCTAAAAAGGCTGGAGTTACTGCTATTATTAATACAGGTATTTTTCCGGGTATTTCTAATAGTATGGTGCGTCAAGGCGTTGAACAATTTGATCAGGTTGAAAAGATCCATTTAAGTTATGTCGTTGGGGGGTCTGGCGGTGCGGGAATAACCGTAATGCGAACCACCTTTTTAGGATTACAACGTCCGTTTGAAGTGTGGATAAACGGACAATGGAAAATTATTAAACCCTATAGTGAACGAGAAACCATTGAATTTCCTCCCCCCTACGGAAAAACAGGAGTTTATTGGTTTGATATGCCAGAATGTTTCACCTTAGTAGACTCTTTTCCGGTTAAAACTGTAATTACAAAATTTGGCACTGTTCCCGATTTTTATAATTATCTTACCTGGAGTGTCGCCCATTGGTGGCCTGCGAGTTGGTTACAAAATCCAGCCGTGATTGAGTTTCTATCTCACGTCAGTTATCGCATGACCAATGTTACGGATATTGGGAGTGGAATTGGGGTCGCTGTTCGGTCTTGTGTCACCGGAATTAAACAGGGGAAAACCGTTGATTTTTGTTCTACAATTGTTCATGAAAATACTGCTACAATTGCCGGAATAGGAACCGGAACAATTGCAGAATTGTGCTTAAACGGTGAACTCCAAAAACCCGGTGTTTGGCCCGTTGAACAAGTATTATCAACTCCCTTATTTGAAGCCGCGATGAACAACCGAGGAGTTAACATTCAAACCTCGTAGGGTGCGTAAGCGCAGCGCACGCACCAGCCTAGAATTTATTGTAACTCTTTAAGACGATCTAACGCATCTTGATAGGACGTTTTTCGGCCTAATTTTTCATAGAGTTCGGCTGCTTTTTGGAAATCGGCGATCGCTTTAATTTTATCCTTTAATTCCAAATAAGCTAAGGCTCGATTATAATAAGCATCAGCAAAACCCGGATTTAAACGAATTGCTTCGGTGTAATCTTCAATTGGATTGGGAGCGCGAGTCGGTTCAATAATTTGAGCCGCCAAAAGGGTTCGAGCAATCCCCCGATTAAAAAAAGCTTCAGGATTATTAGGATTTAATTCAATCGCTTGATTAAAAGCATCAATCGCATCCCAAGTTTCCCCTTGATCTAATAACGTTAATCCTTGAAAATAAAACGCTTGATAACTTTGAGGATGATCTAAAGATACAGGATTCGCTTCTGGCGGTTTTTCATCAATCACTAAATCCGATGATTTTAATCCCGTTTCTAATAATTCTCCCATAAATAAATTAATCGGAATTGCCGCATTAAATCCGGTTTTAATCGGAGCCACATCACCGGAACTGGTTTGAGCAAAACCAAATTCTCCCTGTCCATGTAACCCCACTACACGGCCTTCAGAATCGAAAACCGGCCCCCCACTCATGCCACTCCAAGTCACCGCTTGATAGCGTAAATTATAGCCTTCTGGACGATTTTTCGGGCGACTGGTGACTAATCCAGGGGATAATTCTGGTTCCCGTTCAACACCTGTTAATCCCCCCGTTGCGGGATATCCATAAACATAAATTTGAACACCAATCACCGCCTGTTCAGAATTACCTAATGTCGCAACCGGATACTGTTGAGAACTCTCAAATTGAACAATCGCTAAATCCGGTTCTTGATCATCATTTTGTAAGCGAATAACCTTCAAACTGGGATGATTTGTACTATCATACGTCCGCACACTATATTGAACATTGGGATCTTCAACAACATGATTTACCGTCAAAACCGTATAAGTTTTGCCATTTTTAGCAATAATGACCCCCGAACCATCCCCTAACTGACTATTAATTTGTACCGTAATTGGTGCAGCAATTTCCGCTACCTGTTGCGCCGTTTTTGCCATTACAATTGTCGATTGACTGACAACTATTGCAGCCACCGTTGCTG
Source organism: Planktothrix serta PCC 8927 (assembly GCF_900010725.2). NCBI lineage: Bacteria > Bacillati > Cyanobacteriota > Cyanophyceae > Oscillatoriales > Microcoleaceae > Planktothrix > Planktothrix serta. Next base: position 382,035 of record NZ_LR734869.1, read on the forward strand.
TTCCTGTTAGGAGATAAAGAAAAGAATCAGACGAAAACAACCCTAAACCCATAATTCAACCCCTCTGTATGAATTCCCTTGATTTGCTATCATCCGTTACCCACTCCCCGTTAAAAATTTGGATAAAAATTAGCAAGAGGACAATATGATCCATAGACGTAAATTCACCGGATTTTGTTCATCATTTTTCTGACTTCTATTTTAAGCTAATCTCAATTCTGTGAAAACAATAGAACACTTCTGACTTCCTCCCCCTGTAGAGACTTGTAGGGTCAGCGCTATTTCACTCTCAAAGTTTCTTATCCCTAGACACAAGATGCAGTGGGATGTTCAGGCAATATTTTCTCGTTTTTATGATCCGTCTAATTTTTATATGAGATATCAATGTTGTTTTGAACTTGATAAACAACTTAATGAGGAGGTAGAGACCTTCCATGGAAGGTCTCTACCTCCTGTAACTCATGCGATCGCACAACGGGAGCATTAAGAACTATTTTGACTTCTGAACCAACCTAGAAAATCTGCTGTCTTAGGAAAATATTTATTAATACCAGCCTCCTGTAAAATTTCTTTGATATCTGGCTTGCCAAACTCTTTAGAATTATTTGTTAACAATGCTTTTTGAAGACTGGGATATTGTTGGGAATGATCAATAATACATTGTAAAATTAAATTATCACGAAGCTGTTTATCTTTTTTAAAGATTGGCTGATTAAACGTTTTAACAATACTATCTTTTCTAAGTTCAATCAAATTTAATTGATGGCAATTGCAAACTAAATTAATTCCATCAACAAAACATTGATGAAAATCATTTAACGATTTCTCATAAGACAATTTAGCTTCCCGTAATTTTGTTAATAATAGACTAGGATCTTGTCCAAAATTTCGGCTTTCTTCGTTAATCTGTATATCAAGATGATTCAGAAATATAGTTCGTTGTTTGCGCTCATTTTCTAAAGCAATAATCGCTTCCATATAACATAAACTAGGCATGATTAAATTAACTCCCATCGGAGGATGTTTTAGCATTTCTTCGGCTTCTTTGTCCTGACCTTTAGCAATTGCCATAATCAAGTTAGTTTCAACATAGAGAATCATGAAAGCTTGACCTCTACTACATCAACTCCTTGCTCGTTTATTCCATGATCCAGTTTCTCTAGCAAACCGATTTTTTTGATTTCTTCTAAAAATGGGGGATGAGAAGATTGCCATTGATAAGCTAAATCGCTTAACCAAGCTTCCATGAGACTTACAAAATAGTCGTAAAATATCCTTTTTTTTCTAAATTCGGGTTCATAAGGGCTTAAAGTATCGGCTGTAGTCAATACACAAATAGGCTCCAGCCAATGCTCAGTTCCCCATTTAAAAATACTAATTTTTTCTATATCAGCTAACATCCCAAATGGAATATTACCATGAGCTTGTGCTAATAAATCTGTAATTTTGGTATGGATTTGGGCATCTTTTGTGCTGGTTTTAATATCAACCAGTAAGACCGGGTTGCCGTTTTTGTCTTTAGCAACAATATCAGCATTAATGAACAATCGCAAAACTTGAGAATTGATAGAATTACCTGTGCTAATGTCCATAATTACCTTCTTTTTCAATATAATCTATTGACGTAAATTCACCAGATTTTGTTTAGGATCTCCCTCAATTTTATCAAACGGGATATTTTATATTTGAGTCATTTTGATTGGAGGGGAGGGTGAGCAATAGCCCACCATGCCCGTTAATTTAACCTCTCATTTTTTCCGACCAAACGCGAGTCGGTAAACCCCAAACATAGATAAATCCTTCCGCCGCTTTGTGATCAAATACATCCTCAGAACCGTAGGTTGCTAAGTCGTGACTGTAGAGAGAATTGCTAGATTTCCGTCCAACAATTGTGGCATTTCCCTTAAACAATTTGACTCGCACAACACCAGAAACCCGTTCTTGAGTTTGTTCTATAAAAGCATCCAAGGCTGCTTTTAAAGGACTGTACCACAAGCCATTATAAACTAACTGGCTATAGGTTTCTTCAATGCCGCGTTTATAACGAGTCACATCGGCCGTTAACGTTAAACTTTCTAAATCTCGGTGGGCATTAATTAACACAATCATCGCCGGAGATTCGTAAATTTCGCGTGATTTAATCCCTACTAAACGGTTTTCAATCATGTCAAGACGCCCAACACCATGATTTCCGGCAATTTCATTTAATTTTCCAATTAATTGAACCCCGTTCATAGTTTCCCCGTTTAAACTGATGGGAACTCCGGTGTCAAACCCGATTTCAATATATTCTGGTTCATTGGGAGTTTCAGCAATGGGTTTCGTCATCGCATAAACTTCTTCCAAGGGTTCTGTCCAAGGATCTTCTAATGGCCCTGCTTCAATAGCAATCCCTAACAAATTTTTATCTAAACTGTAGGGAGAGGATTTTTTCACCGGGGAAGCAATGCCAAATTTTTCTCCATAAGCAATGGTTTCTTCCCGACTCATTCCCCATTCCCGCGCCGGAGCCAGAATTTTTATTTTCGGGTTTAATGCACCAATGGAGACATCAAACCGCACTTGGTCGTTCCCTTTTCCGGTACAACCATGAGCAATAGCATCAGCACCGTATTTTTCGGCGACTTCCACTAAGGTTTTGGCAATTAACGGCCGAGCTAAGGCTGTTGCTAAGGGATAACGGTTTTCATACAACGCATTGGCTTGAATGGCCGGGAAAGCGTAATCTTTAACGAAACTTTCCTGCACATCAATAACCAGGGACTCGACAGCACCAGAGTCTAAGGCTTTTTGTTTGACTGGCCCTAGTTCATCGCCCTGTCCTAAGTCTACGGCGAGGGTGATCACTTCTTTGACGCCAAATTCATTTTTTAAGTAGGGGATACAAACGGAAGTATCCACCCCACCAGAATAAGCAAGCACAACTTTTTCAGCGCGACCCATGATTAATGTTTTCTCCTGAAGTAACCAAATGTTACATTATCCCCCCTTTTAGGTTGCTAGGATGTCAGGGTTTATGTAGATTTTGGCAAATATAGCAGGGAACAGGGAACAGGGAACAGGGAACAGGTAGGAAAAGATTTCTCAGTCTATGTCCTAACACCCCAGGCGGGACTGCTATATCCGGTGTCTGTTACCATCGGATACGGTTGGGACAGGTTTACCCCAGTTGTTTGGGGGTGACAAAATTCCTGAGAGAACCTACCGCTACAACCGTTTAAAATAAAAGGGATCTGAATTCTGTTTTAAAATTACCGTGTTTTTAACTGTTGTCATTCCGACTTATAATCGTTTATCGATTTTACAAAAGTGTTTAAAAGCTTTAGAAAAACAACAATATCATCATCCTATTACTAATTATGAAGTGGTTTTAGTTGATGATGGTTCAACGGATGGAACGTTAATTTGGTTAGAGGAAAATCGGTTAGGATTTCCCCATGTTCGGGTATTTTGTCAATCTCATCAAGGCCCTGCTGCGGCTAGAAATTTAGGAGTTGAACAAGCGCAGGGAGAAATTATTATTTTTATTGATAGTGATTTAGTGGTGACAGAAACGTTTTTACAATGTCACGGGGATGCTTTGGCTGAAGGATACAAAACCTCAGAGAAAGTTTTTACCTATGGTCGGGTGATTAATACTTGTAATTTTGAAAATCCGACTTCTGAACCTTATAAAATAACGGATTTCTCGGCGGCTTATTTTGCGACAGGGAATGTTGCGATCGCTCGTCATTGGTTAATTGAAGCCGGATTATTTGATCATCAATTTCAACAATATGGCTGGGAAGATTTAGAATTAGGAGTTAGGTTAAAGAAATTAGGCTTAAAATTAATTAAATGTCCTGATGCTGTCGGTTATCATTGGCATCCAGCTTTTAGTTTAGAACAATTACCTAAATTAATAGATCGAGAAATTCAACGGGGAAGAATGGGAGTTTTATTTTATCAAAAACATCCCTGTTTTGAAGTTAAAATGATGATTCAGATGACCATATTACATCAAATTTTATGGGGTTTACTATCCTTGGGAGGACGTTTGAACGAAAAAACAATGGCTGGATTTTTACAAGGTTTAATTGATCAAGGAAAACCTCAGTTAGCGTTAGAAATTGCCAGAATATTTCTAAATTGGTATAATGTTAAAGCTGTTTATGCAGCTTACAATCAATTAAAGTAGGATGGGCTTTGCCCATCTTAAAACGAATTATAAACTCGATTCTGAATCAGGAGCAATTTCTAACCCTGGTATTTGTTTCAGTTGTTGCTGTTCTGTAATTAAATCCGATAAAGAATCAATATTCACACCTATTTTATGACAGGCGGCTTGTAATTCTTCCATAAATTTATCCACATCATTGCCATAACCTGATAGTTGAGTCGCATTAGCAATGCCTTGTTTAGCATTAGCTTTAGCACAGTCAATTAATTCAATGCCTGTAAGCGGTTTTGATGTAGTCATAGTTAACTTATTAATCCTATTAATGACAATGGCTCAATTCCGTCTAAAATTACTCCCTCTTAAGGGGGAATATTGATCTATTTTAGCAAAATTTGGTCTGAGTCGGCGTCTTCAAATTTATATCCTACCCCCGTCACCGTTTTGATAAAGCTAGGATGGGAAGGATCAGGTTCAATTTTTTTCCGCAGTCTGGCCACATGGGTATCCACAACTCGTTCATCCCCAAAAAAGTCATCTCCCCACAGTTTATCAATCAGTTGGGTACGAGTCCACACCCGACCCGGATAACTAATAAAAGTTGATAATAAATTAAATTCTAAAGTTGTTAAATCTAGGGGTTCTGTGTCACCTGATTCTAACTGACGGCTGGCTATTCTTTGGTCTAAATCTACTAAAAAATGGGGGGTTTGATAAGTTTGATTTTGTTGACCTCCTTGGCGAAAACTGCGTCTTAATAGTGCTCTAACTCTGGCGACTAATTCCCTAGGACTAAAGGGTTTAACAAAATAATCATCCGCGCCTGTTGATAAGCCAATAATTCGATCTAATTCTTCGCCTTTGGCGGTTAACATTAAAATATAGGGATCTTTTTGTCCGGGTTTTTGGCGAATTCTAGCACAAACTTCTAATCCATCTAACCCCGGTATCATTAAGTCTAAAATAATTAAATCGGGTTGTAGTTCTTGAAATTTTTGTAACGCTGCTAACCCATTATTAGAAATCTGACAAGAAAATCCTTCCGCTTCTAAGGTGTGCTGAATTAAACGAGCAATTTCGGGTTCATCCTCAACAATTAAAATATCCATAAATAGGAATTTAGAGTTAAACTTTAGTATAATTGTAGAATAAAAGGGGCAATCACATCCGGTGCTACTTCAATCATCGCTATAAAATTGATTCTGAAAATTCGACTCCAGGAGAAAATTATGCCGTTAGGAATGTTAGTGGATGGACAATGGACAACGGAATGGACAGAACGAGATCAACAAGGTCGATTTAATCGAATGCCAACTCGATTTAGAAATTGGATTAAAGCGGATAAATCTAGTGAATTTAGACCCGAATTAAATCGTTATCATCTTTATGTCTGTTTGGCTTGTCCTTGGGCGCATCGTACCTTGATCATGAGAAGTATTAAGGGGTTAAATAACGCTATTGGTTTATCAATTGTTGATCCTGAAATGGGGGATAATGGATGGGAATTTTCGGATAATTCCGGTTGTATTCCAGATCAAGTGAATGGGGCAAAATATTTGCGCGAAGTTTACTTAAAAGCCAATGCTCAATATACTGGGCGAGTAACAGTTCCGATTTTATGGGATAAACAAAAACAAACTATTGTTAATAATGAGTCCCGTGAGATTATTCGGATGTTTGATCATGAATTTCAAGACTATGCTGAATCAGAAATTAACTATTGTCCTGAGTCTTTAAAGCCAAAAATTGATCATACAATTGATGCGATTTACGAACCGATTAATAATGGCGTTTATCGGTCGGGTTTTGCATCCTCTCAATTGGCTTATGAGGAAGCTGTGACAGAACTCTTTCAGCAGTTAGATCATTGGGAGACGGTTCTTAAAACCCAGCGTTATTTATGTGGAAATCAATTAACAGAAGCGGATATTTGTCTGTTTACAACGTTGTTACGATTTGATGCTGTTTATCACGGTCATTTTAAATGTAACCTCCGGCGAATTATTGATTATCCGAATTTGTGGAATTATCTCAAAGATATTTATCAATATCCGGGGGTAAAAGAAACTTGCAATTTAGATCATATTAAACGTCATTATTATAAAAGTCAAACCCAAGTTAATCCCACTCGCATTGTTCCTAATGGGCCAATTATTGACTTTGAAGAACCTCATAATCGAGATCGATTTCTAACTTAAGATAGATGTAAAAAACAATTCAATAAATTTTGATCAGTTTATTAATTTTGAATTAAAAAAATGAGGAATCGTCAACGTATTCAATCAAAATTTAAAACTCCTGCTTTTAACATTAGGAACAAAAAATCAATTTTTTTGAAGCTTAAATTTTCATTATTTTATCAATGGGGTTTAACTTTATTGCTAGTAATTATTATCAGTAGCTTAACCCTTAAACCCGCATTTTCGCAACAACCTGTTACGGTTAAAGTCCTGGTTCAAGCTTTAGAGTCAACCCAATGGGAACCGATGATCAAAAGCTTCCATCAAACCCATCCCAAAATCCGTTTAGAAGTTGTTAAAGCCCCTAATAATACTAATCTTGTTGAAGATTTATATACCTCTGCTTATTTATTAGGGGATTCTCCCTATGATTTGGCTTATATGGATGTGGTTTGGGTACAGAAATTTGCAGCAGCCGGATGGTTAGAAAATTTAACCGAAAAAGTTGAATCTGAGGAATTAAACGCTTATATTCAGGGCGACGTTGAAGGAGGAAAATATCAAGATAAATTGTACAGAATGCCTTTTAGAACGGATGTAGGAATGCTATATTATCGAAAAGATCTATTACAAAAAGCGGGATTAAAGCCTCCTAAAACCTTTGAAGATTTAATCAATATTTCTAAAACCATTCAAGACCAAAATTTAGCGAAATGGGGTTATGTTTGGCAAGGAAAACAATACGAAGGATTAGCCGCCATGTTCACTGAAATTTTACAAGGATATGGAGGATTTTGGGTGAATCCTCAAACCCAAGCCATCGGATTAGATGCGCCTGAAAGTATAGAAGCCGTTAAGTTTTTACGCCAAACGATTAAAGAAGCTATTTCTCCTCCTGGCGTTACTACCTATGGAGAAGAAGAAACTCGACGGTTATTTGAAAGCGGAAATACGCTTTTTTTAAGAAATTGGCCCTACGTTTATGCCCTAGCATCTAATTCTTCCATTGCTGGAAATTATGCCCTGCAACCGATGGTGCATCTCCCTGGAAAACAAAGCGGAGCTTGTTTAGGAGGGTGGGGATTTGGGATTTCCAAAAGTTCAAAACATCAACAAGAAGCTTGGCAAGTTATTGAATATTTTAATCAACCAGCTATTCAACGCCAATACTTTTTAGAAACGGGTTATGTTCCCTCGCGGAAATCCCTATTTACCGATGATATTTTAGTTAACCAATATAACTATCTACCCGCTTTATTACAGGGGGCTGAAAACGCTGTTTTACGTCCTCCCATTCCTCAATATGCTCAAGCCTCTGATATTTTACAACGGTATCTGAGTGCAGCATTAACAGGAAGCAAAACTCCAGAACAAGCGATGAAAGCCGCCGCCGATGAAACTCGAACTTTATTAAACATTAACTTGTAAATTTTAAACATGAATTCTAATTCTTTAGAAAAACAGGAAAAAATAACCGGATGGTTGTTAATTTTGCCCGCCTTGTTAATGATTACTTTGGTATTTATCTACCCGATTTTAAGGTCATTTTGGTTAAGTCTATTCACGCAAAATTTAGGAACTCAATTACAACCCATTTTTTCAGGATTGAGTAATTATCAACGACTCTTAGGAGATGGTCGATTTTGGCAAACCCTATGGAATACTAGCGTTTTTACCAGTATTTCTATTATCTTAGAATTGATTTTCGGTTTATTGATTGCTTTAATTTTGAATCAAAGCTTTAAAGGTCGAGGATTTGTGAGAACAACCGCATTAATTCCTTGGGCGTTACCAACGGCCGTTATGGGGTTAGCTTGGGCGTGGATTTTTAATGACCAATATGGTGTAGTCAATGATATTTTGCAACGCCTCAATATTATTAATAGTCCCATGACTTGGTTAGGAGAACCGAATCGGGCAATGTTCGCCATGATTGTTGCTGATGTTTGGAAAACGACCCCATTTATGGCTATTATTTTATTAGCCGGATTGCAATCGATTTCTCAGGATTTATATGAAGCTCATGCTATTGATGGGGCGAATTCAATCCAAAGCTTTTATCAAATCACTATCCCTTTAATTACCCCGCAAATTATTATTGCTTTACTGTTTAGATTTGCTCAAGCTTTTGGGATTTTTGATTTAGTCCAGGTGATGACCGGAGGCGGCCCAGCAGGAGCAACAGAAACCGTTTCAATTTATATTTATGCCACGATTAGACGGTATCTGGATTTTGGTTATGGAGCCGCGTTAGTGGGGGTAACATTTTTATTATTGATCGTTGCGGTTTGTATCGCGGGTTTTTTCCTATCTAAACTTGATGTTAACGTGATTGGAGATCAATAAATGTCAATTTTTCATCCCTCAAGCGCCTTAAGTTCAATTCAGTGGAAAAAAATATTACTCCCCTTGGGTGTAATTTTCACAATTTTGTTTTGTTTAGCTCCGGTTTTCTGGCAATTGCTAACTTCTTTTAAAACGAATGCTGCGATTTCAACCGTTCCGAATATTTATTTTCCTTCTTTAGAACAACTCACTTTTCAACATTATTTCAGCTTGGGAAATCAATTTATTCGTTATATTTTTAATAGTGCTTTTGTATCCATGATTTCAACCTTATTCTGTTTAATGATTGGGACTCCGGCTGCTTATGCCTTAGCTCGATTAAAACTGCCTGGAGAAAATCTAATTTTAGCGTTGATTTTACTAATCACCTTATTTCCCTATATTCTGTTATTTATGGGCTTGTTAGAATTAGTTAAATTTTTTCAGGTCGGGAATAATTATTTGGCGTTAATTATTCCCTATACAGCAATTAATTTACCCTTAACGATTTTAATTTTAAGAAGTTTTTTCAAACAACTTCCCAAAGATTTAGAAGATTCTGCCAAAATTGATGGCTTCAATACAATATCTATGCTATTAAATATTGTTTTACCATTAACCCTTCCCGCCTTAGTCACCACCGGAATATTAACTTTCATTTTCGCTTGGAATGAATTTATTTTTGCCTTAACCTTTATTACCCGTGAAGATTTATATACGATTCCGGTTGCCGTAGCACAAATTGGCGGAGCTTCTTTATTAGAAATTCCCTATGGGCCCATGGCTGCGGCTACCTTAGCAGGAACCTTTCCTTTAGTAATTTTAGTGTTAATTTTTCAACGCCGAATTGTTCAAGGAATTACCGCAGGAGCCGTCAAAGGTTAAAACTGACATCATTACTTTATCCTTAAAGAATTGTTAAACTTAATGGAGATTATTAATCATGGCTAAACTGGAACTTCAACATTTAAAAAAGCAATTTTCTAATCAAGTAATTCCCGTTAAAGATATCACCCTAGAAGTCAATGATGGGGAATTCCTAACCTTATTAGGCCCGTCCGGTTGTGGAAAATCAACATTATTAAGAATGATTGCAGGACTCGACCAACCGACCGAGGGAAAAGTAATTTTAGGAAATCGAGATCTTACAACAGTTCCCCCTGGTGAACGGAATATTGCCATGGTTTTTCAAAGTTATGCACTGTATCCCCATTTAACCGTTTTTGATAATATTTCAACCGCTTTAAAATTAAGAAAAATTTCAAACCCTGAGATTCAAACCCGCGTTTATGATGTCGCTAACCGCTTAGAAATCGAACATTTATTAACTCGAAAACCTGCTCAACTTTCCGGGGGTCAACGTCAACGGGTTGCTTTAGCACGAGCGTTAGTCAGAAATCCTGAAGTTTTTTTATTAGATGAACCCTTAAGTAATTTAGATGCGTTATTACGAGAACAGGTGAGAGCCGATTTAAAACAATTATTTAATTCTCAACAAAAACCTGTGGTTTATGTCACCCATGATCAAACAGAAGCCCTGACTTTATCGAGTAAAATTGCTGTACTTTATCAAGGCTATTTACAACAATTAGCTTCTCCTTCAGAAATTTATAATGCTCCTGCTAATCAATTTGTAGCGGGTTTTGTTGGCAGTCCTCAGATGAATTTACTCTGCTTAAATTGTCGAGATAATCAGGCAATTTTAGGAGAGTTTCAAATTCCTTTACCGCCTTTAAAGACACAACCCTCGAAAATTGTCTTAGGAATTCGCCCCGAAGATATCCATCTAGGGACATGGGAGGATTCTGATCATTTAGAAGCTCAAATTTTTTTAGTAGAAGATTTGGGAAAAGAGAAACTTTTGAATGTCAGAATAGCCGAATTCGATCAAAGAATCCGTTTTTTGGTTCCCGCACAACAAACTTGGGAAGGTGAAACGGTAAAGTTGAGTTTATCGCCCCAACGGATACACTGGTTTGATGCCGAATCTGGCGATCGCTTCTCTTAAAAATGATGCCAGATCCTTAATGCACTATATATAGCGTCCTTGCGTAAGTCCTGAGAGATTTAACCCCCTCTTACTCCCCCTACCCCTTGTCCTAAAATATCTTCACAATAACTTAATAAAGTATTAAGGCGATTTTGAATCGGGGTGAGGCGGCTGTTGAGAGTAGAGGGTTGATGGGATGCTTGCAAAAATTTCAGATCCATTTCTAACAGTCGCATCTGTTTATGGGTTTCGGTTAAATAGGATTGAATTATAGACTCAACAGGGGGATCAAAATCACTAGAGTTGATCCCCATAATTTGAGTTTGAAAGGTGATTTTTAGCTGTTTAAAAGTTTGTTTTAAACCGCTAAGATCAAGAGGGACTGAGATCGCGGTGCTGTGAAGCTGTTGTAAGCTGTTTTGGAACTCGGCGATCGCTTGACAAGTAGATTTTGATAACATAATGTTAAGAAATTTGTCTATATTATTAAATAATAGACAAATATTCAGACTTGATTCAACAGGGGTTTAGTAAAATCCGATCGCCATACCCCCCAAGACCAAATGCTGATTTTGAGGGGATTCGCGGTTCTTCCTGTTCTCCAAACCTGCTCCTGAGTGCAGGTTAAGCGGAGTTCAAGAGAATGCTATTGTTCTGTTAAGTGCAGTTTGCTCCAGTGCGTGAAAGCCCGGATCACAACTCCATCAACTCCGTGAAACTTACCCGTTTCACCCGCTAGGATTTTTATCCCTGTTACTGGTATAAAAAAGATACTTAACTCGCTGTTATCTGATCATTTTATCAGTATTATTACCCTTTAGGTGTAACTCTCATGAATATTGAAATTCTTTCTAAGACTGACCTTGACTATGAATGCAGCATTCCTGACTGGCTGCAACAGTGTATGGAGATCTCGACGGCCTTAGTCAAATCTGATACTCCTCCGACCACCAACGGCGATTTAATTGTGCGGGCGTTTCAATTTGCCTATAAATTGCATCAAGGACAATATCGCAAATCAGGAGAACCTTATATCAATCATCCCATTGCCGTAGCGGGTTTATTACGCTATTTAGGAGGGGATTCTGCCATGGTGGCGGCGGGTTTTCTTCATGACATTATTGAAGATACTGATGTCACTCCCGAAGAATTAGAACAGCATTTTGGGGCAGAAGTTCGCCATCTGGTTGAAGGTGTAACAAAGCTGTCTAAATTTAATTTTTCCAACACCACAGAACGCCAAGCGGAAAACTTTCGCCGAATGTTTTTGGCAATGGCGAAAGATATTCGGGTGATTGTAGTTAAACTCGCTGACCGACTGCATAATATGCGAACGTTGGATTTTCTACCTGAACATAAACAGCGCAGTATTGCCTTAGAAACCCGTGAAATTTTTGCCCCCTTAGCCAACCGTTTAGGGATTGGTCGGTTTAAATGGGAATTAGAAGATTTATCCTTTAAATATTTAGAGCCAGAAGCTTACAAAAATATTAAAGAATTAGTCTCTGATCGGCGAGCCTTTCGAGAAGAAAAATTAGCTGAACTTGCCCAAGTTCTCCGAGACAGACTGGAGAAAGGAAGCATTAAATGTTATGAAGTGAGTGGACGACCTAAACATCTGTATGGCATTTATAAAAAAATGAACCAGAGACAGAAACAGTTCCATGAAATTTATGATATTGCTGCCTTACGGGTAATTGTTGAAACCAATGAAGAATGTTATCGAACTTTAGCGATTGTTCATGATGCCTTTCGCCCGATTCCTGGACGTTTCAAAGATTATATTGGGCTGCCTAAACCTAATCGTTATCAGTCCTTACATACGGGGGTGATTGGTAATACGGGAAGACCCGTTGAAGTCCAAATTCGTACCGTAGAAATGCACCATATTGCCGAATATGGGATTGCTGCCCATTGGAAGTATAAAGAAAAAGGCAATTCTAATATAGGTCAAGTCACCGGAATGGATGATAAATTCACCTGGTTACGGCAATTATTGGAATGGCAAACTGATTTAAAAGATGCTACCGAATATCTCGAAAGTGTTAAAAGTAACTTAGAATTTGATGATGTTTATGTGTTTACCCCCGAAGGGGATGTAATGGCATTGACTCATGGAGCCACTCCCGTTGATTTTGCCTATCGCATTCATAGTGAAGTGGGAAATCGTTGTAAGGGAGCAAAAGTTAATGATCGAATTGTTCCCTTAGATACACCTCTAAAAAATGGCGATATTGTGGAAATATTAACCCAGAAAAATATTCGCCCCAGTTTAGATTGGTTGAATTTCGTTAAAACCAGTACGGCTAAAAACCGAATTCGTCAGTGGTATAAGCGATCGCACCGAGATGAAAATATCGCACGGGGACGGGAATTATTAGAAAAAGAAATGGGAAAAAATGGCTTTGAATCCCTGCTCAAATCTGAACCGATGCTTTCCGTTTCCAAGCGCTGTAATTATCACAGTGTTGATGATTTATTAGCGGCATTGGGTTATGGGGAAATTACCTTAAATTTAGTTGTTAATCGTCTGCGGGATGTGGTCAGATCCCAGAGTCAAATTCAAACGGTTTCCCAAGAACTCACCACCACTTCTTTACAAGTTCCTAATCTGCCTTCGGCGTCTCCCCTTCCTTCTTCTTCTGCAAGTAATTCTCCGATTACAGGAGTTGAAGGATTACTCTATCATATTGCGGGGTGTTGTAATCCAATTCCAGGGGAACCAATTATTGGGGTTGTGACTCGAACAAAAGGGATTTCGATTCATCAACAAGGATGTTCTAATACCTTAACAGTAGAGGGAGAACGCTTTGTTCCTGTGAGTTGGAATCCTAATTATTATCATGGCGGACGTCCTCAAACCTATGCGGTCAATATTTCAATTGAAGTCTTAGATCGGGTGGGAGTTTTGAATGATATTCTATCCCGCTTGAAAGATAATAATATTAACGTTTGTAGCGCTCAAGTTAAAACATTTCCCGATGCGCCAGCGTTAATTGAGTTAGGCATTGAAATTTGCGATCGAGAGCAATTTGAACGCACTTGTACCCAAGTTAAAAACATCAGTGATGTGTTAAATTTGCGTCGAATTAATAGCAAATGAATATCTAACCTCCATTAACGAGGGGGAATTAGGGGGATCAAAGTCCCCCTTTTTTAGGGGGATTTAGGGGGATCTGATCCTGGGGTTCTTCATCAAATTCATCTATTATAGAAAGATAGCGTTTACAAATCTTCATACAATGACAGCAAGCACTCCCCCAAAAATAGCCACAACCCGATTTGAGCCCCTAACCTGGACATGGAAAGGACATCAAATTCAGTACACTGTTCAGGGAAGTGGACATCCTTTAGTCCTGATTCATGGGTTTGGCGCGTCTATTGGACATTGGCGTCAGAATATTTCCGTTTTAGCTGAGGGCGGGTATCGCGTTTTTGCCTTAGATTTATTAGGATTTGGTGCTTCTGCTAAACCTATTCTGGATTATAGTTTAGAATTATGGGAAGAATTACTAACGGATTTTTGGGCAGAAAACATTAAACAACCCGCTATTTTTATCGGTAATTCTATCGGGGCATTATTAAGTTTAATCATGGTTGCCCAGCATCCTGAAATATCCTCTGGGGCTGTATTGCTTAATTGTGCCGGAGGGTTAAATCATCGCCCCGAAGAATTGAATTTCCCCCTACGGGCAATTATGGGATTATTCACAAAATTTGTGAGTTCTCCTATAATTGGGTCGTTTATGTTTAATCAAATTCGACAAAAGCATCGAATTCGGAATACATTGCGTCAAGTTTATGGCAATCAAGAAGCGATTACCGATGAATTAGTAGACCTATTATATACTCCTTCTAATGATATCGGTGCTCAACAAGTCTTTGCTTCTATTTTAACCGCCCCTCCCGGCCCCCATCCTTCAGAATTATTACCCCATATTCAAAAACCGTTATTAATTATTTGGGGAGAAACTGATCCTTGGACACCGATTACAGGAGCAAAAATTTATCAAGATTTAGCAGATCTCAGTGAATCTGTTGAGTTTATTTCAATTCCAAATACAGGTCATTGTCCCCATGATGAACGTCCTGAACAAGTAAATCCTATTATTTTGAATTGGTTAAACCAACATTCTTTTTAACTCACATAAAGTAGGGTGGGCTATGCCCACCTTCTTAAAAAAAATCTAAGAAAAAAAGTTATAAAATCTTATGGGAATCGGAAACTACCAGCGTCAAAGCCAATATTTTAACAATCCCCAAGTTTATAAACCTTTAGAAGAAATTTACTCAGATTTAGATAGCTGGACAAATGAAATTTTTGAACAAGAAGCAGATCGATTTGAAAACGTTAATTTGTCGGTTGTGCTTCCGCCTTTATTCTATGAAGGTAAATTTATTAAAGGATTTTATTTTAGTGAATCCGTCGATTTATTAAATAAACTTTTACCTCAACTTTCTGATTTCTTCTTTTCAATGGCAGATTCTCACTGGTGTTCCTACCCTTGGTCTAATACCGCCGATGCCTATGCTTGTTTATATCATAATCCCTCCCGTGCAGATTGGTTTAGAAAAACCTATCCGCAACGGGCGAATAAAGTTTTAATTCCGGTTTCTGATTCGGATTTTATTCATGAATATTTAATTGCACCTCAGCCTATTAATATCAAAGATATTGATGTTTTGTGTGTGTCTCGGTTATCTTCTGTTAATAATCTTCCTGTGATTGCTAAGGCGTTAAAAATCTATCGAAAGAAATATAACAAACTCTTAAAAATGACCTTAATTTTAGAACATTATTTTGACTTAAATTCCATCCATTTACTCAGTGGAGAAGCTCAATTAGAATGGCAAAAAATTAAAAATATTTTAGTCAATTCTTTAGATTCTATTCAGGTTATTTCTCAGGTTGACTATTATCAAGAAATGCCCCTTTATTATTCTCGATCTAAACTGTTTCTGTTGGGTTCTCTTTTAGAAGGAAAAAATCGCAGGATTTCAGAAGCAATGAGTTGTAATATTCCGGTGATTTGTTTTCAAGAATTGAATCAATACGCCAGAGGTGAAGATGAAATAGTTCCTCCAGAATCAGGATTATTGTCTGCATTTGATCCCGAATCTTTGGCGGATACTCTGCATACAGCCTTAGAAAATTTGACGGTTTTTCAACCTCGTCTCAATTATTTAAAATATCGCGGAAGAAAGAACTTTTTTAATACTTGTTTAGATAGTTTCTCTTATTATGCGAATATCATTCCTGATTATATTCAAGGACAAGCCTATAATAATTTGTGGTTGGATTTAGCCGTCCAACAGAATTATCAAATTAGTCTTCATGATTTTTTGTATGGGCGTTCTCCGCGATCGCATCTTCAAGGATTAACGAATATTTATAAAACTCTTAACCAATGGATTAGAACTCAAGGTTAAGATGAAATAATAAAACACAAAGGCACTAAGACACAAAGAGACGAAGACAGGGAGAAGGATAATTAAGGAGATATTCATGGGATTATTAGAATGATGAAAACGATTAATTACCGCAAAATTATTGATTTAACCCATAATATTGATCCTAATATTCCTTTATGGCCTGGTGATCCTCCGGTTCAAATAGAAACCGTTGCAGATTTTTCGACATCAGGCTATTATTTAAGAAGGTTTTCTATGGGAGAACATAGCGGAACTCATTTGAACGCTCCCAAAAGTTTTTATGAAGATGGAATTGGAATTGATGAATATTCCCCGGAGTCTTGTATTCTTCCCACCGTTGTGATTGATATTCGAGAAAAAACCATCTTAAATCCTGACTCAATTTTAACTCTAAATGATATTGAAGCTTGGGAAAAACAGCATCAGATTATTCCAGAAAATAGTATGGTTTTACTCTATACAGGTTGGCAAGAAAAATGGCCTGATCCTGTGGCTTTTTTGAATGTTGATCAACAGGGAAAATTGCACTTTCCAGGGTTTGGAAGTGAGGCGACTCAATTTTTAATCGAACAGCGACATATTAGGGGAGTAGGAATTGATACTCATGGCGTTGATCCGGGTTTTGATGATAGTTTTATAACTAATAAACTAATTTTAAAAAACAACGGTTTTGTGTTAGAAAATCTGACGAATCTTGATCAACTTCCTGCTACTGAAATTACTTTAATTCTAGGAATTATCAGGCTCACAGGTGGTTCTGGTTCACCTGTTTCTGTGTTAGCCTTAATTTAAACTTCCGTGATAGCTGCCTTTCTTAACTATCAATTCGGAGATTTTATTATGCGTCTTGATATTAGCACAATGTCCGTCATGGTCAGTGCAGCATCTATTTTACAATCAATTACTTTGATTTTTTTCTTCTTTTTAACGAGGAAATATCAAGGAATTGGGATTTATACGATTGGCACTTTATTATCAGCACTCGGCTTTTTGTTGTTTCCGATTCGTCCCCTTTTATCTAATCCATTAATTGCATTGAATCTTCGGTTTTTGGGCAATTTGTTGATTACATATGCTCAAATTCTTTACACCGTTGGTATTATAAAATTTTTAAATAAAAAACCCCCTTCCTTTTTTTTTATTGCTTTAGCCTCTGTCTGCTTAGTGATCCAAGTTTATTTTGTCTATATCAAAAATGATTTTATTATCCGAAATATGGGTATAATTTTTACCTCCATAATTTCTTATTGTTGGGCTATTTATTTTTTAATTAAATTCCGAGAAAAGTCTCTCTATGCGTCATCTGTTTTTATTTGCATTTCATTTATTTTTAATATAATTTTTTTACTCTTCAGAGCTATTATGCTTCCCCTAACTAATACGAAGGCTTTACTGGAGTCTAATTCAGTTAATATAACCACAATTTGGTCTATATTTTTGTTTGACTACCTGCGGAATACTGGTTTTATTATGATGATCACTCAACGATTATATCATGATGTTAATCAATTAGCAACTCTCGATTTTTTAACAAATACCTTTAATCGTAGAGCAATGCAACAGTATTTAGAACATGAAATTGCTCGATTTAATCGCAGTCAAATTCCATTTTCACTGATTATGCTTGACGTGGATTACTTCAAATTAATTAATGATACCTATGGGCATGATCGAGGAGATTTAGTGTTAAAACACTTAACAACAATACTAAAAGAAAATCTCCGATCTCAGGATCTCCTCAGTCGTTGGGGAGGGGAAGAATTTCTAATTTTGTTACCCCAGACAAATCTTCAAGAAGCATTCCTCCTTGCCAATAGACTGCGAACTACCGTTGAGGAAAATCCCGCTAACGAGGGATTGATTTATTATACAATTAGTTTGGGTGTAGGAACGTTTACTCAAGAATATAATGGAGCATTAACTCCCCTGTTAATAGCAATCGATCAAGCTCTTTATCAAGCCAAGCAAAACGGTAGAAATCAGGTTATTAAAGCTTCAAATTGTTAGTTTTATAGAAATCTATAAAAAATACCCCCTGATTATAGATGAGGGGTTTTATTCCAAATGTTCAATCTGGCTATTAGAAATTAATTGATTAAGTTGGCTGGCTACATCAGTTCTATGACATCGCTGAAAATTCATTTCAGCACACAATAATAAAACCGTTCCTTTTTCAGCAAGTTCCGCAACTTCTTGTAACGCGAACTCGGCTTCTTCTCGGTCGGGTGGAATCCAGTTTTGCTTACCTGATGTATTACCTAAAGCCGTTTTAGAGATGTATTGGACGTTATGAGTTTCACAGACTTCCTGTAATTTATTCCGGTGCCAATTATAGCTCCAAGCACGGGGACTTATTCTGACATCGATTACGAAATTAACCTGATATTTGTCCAGGTATTCTAAAAATTGATCATGGTTTTTTCGGTTTCCATATCCAAAAGTTAGGATAAGTCCCTTGTTTGATTTAGATTTTTTAGTTCTCTTTTGGGTTTTCATTCTCCCTGTATGTTTTGCTAATCCTAGGGTATGTCTTGGTTGTGATCAAGATTTTTCTTTCTTCCATTGGATAAGAGCGATCGCATCAAACCTTTTTATACCCTTGTAAGAGTGAACTCGTCAACGATTAGCTGTGAAACCTTCTCAGGGCTAAATCTAATATTTCCACTCTTGACCGCTCATCCCAACGTCAGAGCGTTAAACTAGATTTACCCCCACTGTCTTAACAGTTGGGACATAGCAACAGGAAAAGGTAGAGTTGATATGAAGAGGTCTTGGATCAAAGCCGGGATGGGGTGGTTAGATGCCAAACAGATAATCCCTCAAAAAACCATCATCGGGAAACGAGTGGGGCGGATTTTGGGGAGTTGGATCATTGCCCAGAGTGTACTGTTGGGGACTCCCGCCTTCGCCAATAACACCCCAAAAACCCTAACCTATAGTCAACTGTTGCAGAAAATTGAGGCTGGGGACGTCCAAAAAATTGAAGAAGATCCCTCGCGCCAAATGGCGAAAGTCACCTTAAAGGCTGACAAAGATAAAAAGCCACCCTCGGTGTATCTGGTTTCGCTGTTTGAACAAAACCCGGAATTAATGCAGCAAATTCGGGCGAATAATGTTGAGTATGGAGTTAGCCCTACGGCTGATAATAGTGCGGCGATGGGGTTAATTATCAATATGCTAATTATTTTTGGCGTATTGGCATTTTTATTAATGATTCTGCGACGGTCTACCCAAGCATCGGGCCAAGCGATGAATTTTGGCAAATCTAGGGCTAGATTCCAGATGGAAGCCAAAACGGGCATATTATTTGAAGATGTCGCTGGGGTGGAAGAAGCCAAGGAAGAATTGCAAGAAGTTGTCACTTTCCTGAAGCAACCGGAACGTTTTACCGCGATTGGGGCTAAAATTCCCAGAGGGGTATTGTTAATTGGGCCACCGGGAACGGGAAAAACCTTATTAGCTAAAGCCATTGCTGGAGAAGCCGGAGTTCCGTTTTTTAGTATTTCTGGGTCAGAGTTTGTGGAGATGTTCGTGGGGGTTGGCGCTTCACGGGTGCGGGATTTATTCAGAAAAGCTAAGGAAAATTCTCCTTGTTTAATTTTTATTGATGAAATTGATGCGGTCGGACGTCAACGCGGCGCCGGAATTGGGGGAGGAAATGATGAGCGCGAACAAACCCTAAACCAATTATTAACAGAAATGGATGGGTTTGAAGGCAATACGGGAATTATTGTGATTGCTGCTACCAACCGTCCTGATGTTTTGGATGCGGCGTTATTACGTCCAGGTCGATTTGATCGGCAAGTTATGGTGGATTTACCCACCTTTAATGGTCGTTTAGGAATTCTCAAAGTTCACGCCCGCAATAAGAAGTTATCTGAGGAGGTTTCTTTAGATGCGATCGCCCGTCGAACTCCGGGATTATCGGGCGCAGATTTAGCGAATTTACTCAATGAAGCGGCAATATTAACCGCCCGACGTCGGAAGGAAGCGATTACTCCTTTAGAAATTGATGATGCGATTGATCGGATTACGATTGGGTTAGCGTTAACCCCGTTATTAGATAGTAAGAAAAAGCGGTTGATTGCCTATCACGAAATCGGACACGCTTTATTAATGACATTGTTGAAAAATTCCGATCCGTTAAATAAGGTGACAATTATCCCACGTTCTGGGGGAATTGGCGGTTTTGCTCAACAAATGTTTAATGAAGAAATGGTTGATAGTGGGTTATATACAAAATCCTGGTTAATCGATCAAATTATAATTTGTTTGGGGGGACGAGCAGCAGAAATTGAAGTGTTTGGAGATTCAGAAGTTACCGTTGGTGCGAGTAATGATATTCAAACGGTGACAAATTTAGCACGGGAAATGGTAACTCGTTACGGAATGTCAGAGTTAGGGTTAGTCGCTTTAGAAAGTCCATCGGGAGAAGTGTTTTTAGGGCGAGGATTTCCCTCTCAGTCGGAATATTCCGAAGAAGTGGCGACCAAAATTGATCATCTGATTCGAGATCTGGCTTTTGAATGTTATGAACAAGCGCGAGAAATTGTTCGTCACAATCGAATGTTAATGGATCATTTGGTAGAATTATTGTTAGAAATAGAAACCTTAGATGGGGAACAATTTCGACAATTGGTTGCAGAATATACAACCCTTCCAGAACGTCAATTAGCAACCCGCAGTTAACCTGAATCAGTGATCAGTGTAGAGACGTTGCATGCAACGTCTCTACGAGTTAATAAAAACTAAAAACTTTTCACTGATGACTGATGACTGAAGTTTTCCATCCTTTTTAAAGGGGATCTCTATCTCCAGGGAGACGAGTAGAAAACTTAAATCCTGAACTTATCCCTATCGACAAATTCGGAAGTTATAGAACAAGCTAGAAATCAAGCTACTTCTACAAAAATCTTTCGGAAACTAGATTTGGAGGATAACAAATGCTAATTCCTATACCTTTACCTATCTCATCAAAAGCCAAAAATTCTTTTCAAAAGGAAGTCAACTCTCAGCTTAGATCCCAATATCTACCTTCCGCTTGTGAACCCAATTCACCGCCTCGAAAAAAATATCGAGATCGGACTTTTACCAGCCAACCCCAGCCTCAAGAATTAGAAGTTTATTTAGGTTGGAAAACCAGTGATGTGATTGCAGAAATGCGGGATTTAGGTTATAATGTTGTTCTGAATGTTCCTCAAAGTTTAATGTATTTTGATCTGGGTTTTGGATATTTGCACTTCCATTTTGAACCCGATCAATTGATTATCCTTACAGTAAAGTTTCACCCCGAAATTATGACATCTTGAGTTTTAATGCTTTTAAAGGTGGAGTTTGGGGTTTTCCCAGACCATCGGTTAAAGCATAACTGGTTGTTAATAACCACATCCAAAGTTTAGGATAACGGGGTTCTAACCAAGGTTGAATTTGGCGGGTGAAATTGGGAAGCCAACCGAATAGGAAACTCACCACAGATAACGCCATAAACAGGATAAAATTCTTTGTCCATCGCAGGACTTCCCCCAGGGTTATAAAGTCTAAAATCCAAACTAATAGCAGAGGGTTTATGCGGGCGGCTTTTAAGGCTAATTTTGTAAAAATCCACCAAGTTGTTCGATCTTTAATAAAGGTTTCTGCAATGTCTTGGGGTGCGATCGCTAAAACCCCAAAAAAGGTATTTAAAATCGAGTTAATTTTTGCTGGGGGTAAATATTTCCCCGTGGGAACCATCATTCCTTTAGAAAATAACCAGGTTACAGAAATATTGGTTTGATACGCCCGAATTTTATCTAACCAATGTGCCGTTAATAAATTATGTTTTAAAGCCGTATTTAATAAATCCGTTAATCGAGATAAATTTCGCACTAAAGATCCAAATCCAGTAAAGACTAAAGGAGATTGTAAAGAGGCAGCATCCCCAATTAAAATTAACCGATCAAACCCGACTTTGCGATCGCTACTTCCATTACTAAAATGTCCCGGAATATAACCAAAAGTTGGTTTTTTCCAAACTAATTTATCCAGATCACATCGACGATATTCGGGTAAAATTGTGAAAAAGTCCTCATACATTTCTAATAGAGAACCTGGATTTTTAGGGTTGACTTGATGATAGTGAAATAAATAAAAGGTTAACTCATTTCCTGACCCTGGAAACAGTTCCCAAATCAACTGTCTTCCCCTTGAAATATCCCCATGAGTATTTAAGACATCTCCATAAGTGGCATCCCAAACCCCCGGTTCAAACCCGCCATCAATTACCGCGCCAACCGTCGGACAAACGCTATCAAACGCCCGTCCTCCGTTCAATTGCCAAGCAATGGGAGACGCAGTTCCCATGGCATCGACTAATAACCTTGCGGTTGCAGTTCGTTCCGTTTGGGTAGGAAGATAGAGGGATTTAATATTAACTAAATTGGGATTAATATCAGCTTTTAAAAACTCTGTTTCATCCCAAATTTCTCCCCCAGCTTGTTTAAGTTTTTCTCCTGATAATTTTAGCAAGATTTCGGCATTTAAAGCCACATTTAAAACCGTTGGCGTATGCAGAACTTGAGATTTTGCAAATTCAGGATTATAGGCATCAAAAAACTTATGAAAACCGTCTTTATATTCTCTAGCGATAAAACTTTCGATTTCAGTCGGGGTAAATAATCCTAAATCAATTAAACTTTTTAACTCACTGCGAGAAATATTCCATTCTCGGTTCATTCGACCAAAGGGCAAGCGTTCAATTAATAATACTTTATAGCCTAATCTTGCCATCACTGCCGCATGAATCACCCCCAATGCACCCCCGATATAAATTAAGTCATATTGGGGAGAATCAGAGGGTTTTGAAGTATCAGTTTTAAAAATAACTTGTTTAGGCGTTTGGGGATTTTTTACTCCTTCTCGCCAACGTTTTTCCCACCAATAGACCCGTTTGAGATCAAATTCTCCATTGGGCATTTTTTTAAAGTATTTGACCGTTAAAGGATAATCTTTTTCTAAGGCTTCAAAAATGGATTTTTCAGATAAATTAATTTCTGGAGGTTCAGAATATTGATAGGGAAAGGCAATTCTAAGTTCTGTTTCTAAACGCTTTAAAAATAGTTTTTCTTGAGTTTTTGGAGGTTGACCGACTCGAAAGACTTTTAAATAGGTGGTGCGTTGAACTGACCAAACAAAGATTGAAAGCTCATTCCATTCTGTTGTATTTTGATTAAGTTGAGAAAATCGTAACCGAAAGCCATCGGGAGTGATAATTTTTTCTCCCATTTCTGCTTGAAAGTTTTGTTGCAACCAAGTACAAACTTCTTGAGTCTGGGGAGTGGGAACTTCAAGATATAAGATTTCTTTAATGTTTGCCATTTTTCAAGGGAACAGGGAACAGGGAACACCGAACAGCTTAACTGTAAACAGTAAAAGGGTTTGCTGGATTTATAATGGTCAAACGCCTTAATGGGTAGCGCTATAGATCAAGTTGTACCATAAAAAGGGATCAGGGAATTTTGGAGAAGCAAAAATGAGTGAACAAACCCATTTTTCAAGGGAACAGGGAACAGGGAATGGGGAGTCGGGAGTCAAAAGCCGTAGGGGTGGGGTAACCCCGCCCGTAACCGTCAACCGTCAACCGTCAACTATTCAGTATTTAATTCAGCAACAGCGAGACTTTTTTGCCACAGGACAAACCCAGAATATCCAGTTTCGCCTCACACAACTTTATCATTTAAAACAGGCGATCGCAGTCCATGAAACGGCTATTATTAACGCTGTAAAAGCCGATTTAAGCCGTCCCGATCTGGAAGCTTATTTTGAACTCGCCCCCGTTGCTGAGATTAATTATGCCATTAAACATCTCAAATCTTGGGTTAAACCGCAAAAAGTCCGGGCATCTTTTAGTCAGCTTCCGGCGTCAACGTGGATTTATCCTCAACCCTTGGGAATTGTATTAATTATAGCACCTTGGAATTATCCGTTTCAACTGATAATTTCTCCGTTAATTGGGGCGATCGCGGCGGGAAATTGTGCAATTTTAAAACCTTCAGAAATTGCAGTAAATACCTCTAAAATTATTAGTGATATTATCAGCAAAACCTTTAATTCTGAATATATTACTGTTGTTGAAGGGGGAGTCGAAACCAGTCAAGAATTATTAGCCGAAAAGTTTGATCATATTTTCTTTACAGGCGGTACAAAAGTCGGTCAAATTGTGATGGAAGCTGCGGCCAAACATTTAACCCCAGTCACCTTAGAGTTAGGGGGGAAAAGTCCCTGTATTGTGGATGATAATATTCAATTAGATTATACCGCAAAACGGATTATTTGGGGTAAATTTATTAATGCAGGTCAAACTTGTATTGCTCCTGATTATGTGTTAGTGAATTCTCGAATAAAATCAGAATTAATCCTAGGGTTGCAAAAGTGGATTCAAACTTTTTTTGGAGATCATCCCGAAACTAGCCCCGATTATTCCAGAATAATTAATTTATTTCATTTTAACAGATTAGAGGAATTTTTAAAAGCGGGTAATATTATTATCGGAGGTCAAAGGAATGCAGAAACAAAATATATTGCTCCCACTTTAATTGATCATATTTCCTGGGATGATTCTATTATGCAGGAAGAAATTTTTGGGCCGATTTTACCGATTTTAGAGTATCAGGATTTAGGAGAAGCGATCGCAAAAATTAACAGTCGTCCGAAACCGTTAGCCTTATATTTATTTTCTCGGAATCAAGATAAACAAAACCGAATCTTACAAGAAACATCATCAGGAACACTCTGTTTTAATGACACAGTATTGCAATTTGGGGGTAAATCTTTACCTTTTGGCGGTGTAGGGGAAAGCGGGATCGGAAGTTATCATGGAAAAGCAACCTTTGATCGTTTTTGTCATTATAAAAGTGTCTTAAAACAAACGTTTTTATTAGATTTACCCCTACGTTATGCACCCTACAAAGGGAAAGAATGGTTAATCAAAAGAATTTTAATGCAATAAAAGCAGAAATATAGCAATTTTAAAGAGATTTTACAATCCTAATAATCAGGATGATTAATCTTAAAAAATTGACACAAACCCCTGTGTAGGGGCGAGGCGCGCCTCGCCCCTACGATTTTGGTAATTTGTACAAATGATTTAGACTTACTATAGCAATCCTAAAGGGTAGGGGTGGCGTCCCTCCCAACCCTCTTAGCTCTCACCCACCTGGGAATACAATTTCTGGGCGGGTTCATAATTTTATGTTAAAACAGAGGTGAATTCTGGACAATAGGGTTTAAAATTAAACTGAATCGCAGGAAATTGAGAATTTTTAACCTCGTATCGTGTGTATAGTAGGAGTTTTATTGATGAGTAGTGCCAGTCGCAAGAAAAAAACGATTTTATTTTTAGCCGCAAATCCTGAATCTTCTTGCCAGTTACGTTTAGATAAAGAAGTTAGAGAAATCGAAGAAGGATTAAAACGATCTCAAAAAAGATCAAAATTTAAGTTAGAGAAAAGATCCGCAGTCACACCCAAAGATATGCAGCGTGCTATCTTAGACTTAAATCCTCAAATTATTCACTTTTCCGGTCATGGAGTCGGAAAGGGTGGGTTAGAGTTAGAAGATGAACAGGGACAAGTCAAACTGGTGAGTGCTGAAGCGTTAGGGCGTTTATTTGAACTGTTTAAAGAACAGATAGAATGTGTGGTTTTAAATGCTTGTTACTCAGAAGTTCAAGCCCAAGCTATTGTTAAGTATATTCCTCATGTAATTGGGATGAAACAGGCAGTGAGTGATCAGGCTGCTATTGCATTTGCAATGGGATTTTATGATGCTTTAGGGGCGGGAAAAGACTATAATTTTGCTTATAAATCAGGCTGTACGAGTATTAGTATGGCAGGAATTAATGAGGGACTAAACCCGATTATTAAACGACAAGATGATTTAGAATCTCCGAGCATTCAAAAACCTGGTTTATCGAAAATATCCTCCACAACAATAACGAATTTTTCTGATATTTTAGATAGTCCTGAAGGGTCAGTGAGTTTAGATTCTCCCCTTTATATTGAACGTCCTCCCATTGAAGCAGATTGTTATGAAACCATCTTAAAAACAGGGGCATTAATTAGAATTAAAGCTCCCCGACAGATGGGAAAAACTTCTTTAATGCAGCGTATTCTTAACACCGCTAAACAACAGCAACATCAAACGGCTTATCTAAATTTTCAAGAATTTGATCATGATTCTCTCAATAGTCTTGATTTGTTTTTACAGGGATTTTGTGCTAATGTTGCTAATGGGTTAGAATTAGAGGATAAATTATCGGATTTTTGGAAAGGAGGTTTAGGGAGTAAAACCAAATGTAGTAACTATTTTCAACGGTATTTATTGACAACAATTTCTCAACCCTTAACCCTGGGATTAGATGAAGTGGATCAGGTGTTTCAACATCTTGAAATTGCTCAAGAATTTTTTGCGTTACTGCGAACTTGGCACGAAAAGGGCAAAAATGAACCTGTATGGCAACGTTTACGGCTAGTAATTGCCCATTCTAAAGAAGTTTATATTCCCTTAAATATTAATCAATCTCCCTTTAATGTGGGTTTACCGATTGAATTACCAGAATTAACGGTAGAACAAGTTACAGATTTAGTCAAACGACATGGTTTAAGCTGGTCAAAATTAGAAATAGACAGTTTAATGGGAATGGTAGATGGACACCCGTATTTAGTCAGAAAAGCGTTGTATGAAATGGCGCGATCGCGTTTAACTTTAGAAGAATTTATCACAATTTCTCCTACTGAAGAAGGGTTATATAGTGATCATTTACGTCGTCTTTTATCTAACTTAAATCAAAATGATGGAGAATTAGCTAATGCGATGAAAAAAGTTGTTGCTTCGGAGAATCCTGTGCGGTTAGAAGGCAATTTAGGCTTTAAACTGAGAAGTATGGGTTTAGTTAAATTTCGGGGAAATGATGTGATTCCGTTGTGTAATCTTTATCGGCTTTATTTTAGCGATCGCTTGGGGGTATAATGATGAATAATAATCCCCCATCTCGCTATGATTATCAAGTCGGGGGGAGTCTTCCCGTTGATGCTCCTACCTATATTAAAAGATTGGCTGATCAGGAATTTTACGACGCTTTAAAACAGGGAGAATTTTGCTATGTTCTCAACTGTCGTCAGATGGGAAAATCCAGTTTAAGGGTGCAAACCAGACGGCGGTTAGAGGATGAAGGATATGCTTGTGTGGCGATTGATATTACCGCCATTGGAACTTTAGAAATCACCCCCGAACAGTGGTATCGAGGGATGATTGAAGAAATTAGTAATAGCTTAGAATTATATACGGAATTTGACTCGGAGGAATGGTGGGAAAATCATCAACATTTATCGTTTACTCAACGGTTTGGCAGGTTTTTAGAAGACATTCTTCTGAAATTAATTACAAAACCGATTGTGATTTTTATTGATGAAATTGATAGTATTTTAAGTTTACCGTTTAAAATTGATGACTTTTTTGCCTTAATTCGAGAGTGTTATAATCATCGTGCTGATCAACCGATTTATCAACGGTTAACCTTTGCCTTATTAGGGGTGACAACGCCACCGGATTTAATTCAAGATAAACGACGCACCCCGTTTAATATTGGTCGAGGGATAGAATTAACCGGATTTCAATTAACAGAATCTCATCGCCTCGCCGATGGATTTATAGATCAAACTGATAACCCTGAAAAGGTATTAGAAGCGGTGTTAAATTGGACTGGAGGACAACCGTTTTTAACGCAAAAACTCTGTAAATTAATTCGGGAAACGGAGCAGAAAATTCCCTTAAATAAAGAGACAGAATGGGTGGAAAATTTAGTTCAAGACCGAATTATTACCAACTGGGAAGGACAGGACACTCCCGAACATTTAAGAACAATTCGAGATCGGATTCTACGTTCAGGACATCAACGCACGGGACGACTTCTCGGACTCTATCAACAAATTTTACAACAACAGGGAATTGCTGCGGAAGATAACCCCGATCAAGTGATGTTGCGACTATCGGGATTAGTGGTAAAACAGCAGGGAAAACTCAACGTTTATAATCAAATTTATGCAACGGTTTTTAATTTAACTTGGGTAGAAAAAGCCTTAGCAGATTTACGACCCTACTCAGAAGCGTTTAGTGCTTGGGAAAAGTCAGGACGTCAGGATGAGTCACGGTTATTGCAGGGGGAAGCGTTAAAAGAAGCGAAAAAATGGGCTGAGGGAAAAAGCCTGAGTAGTGAAGATTATCAATATTTAGCCGCGAGTGAAGAATTAGATAAACGGGCGATGCAAGCGGAATTAGAGGCTCAAAAACAAGCCAATGAAATTTTAGTTAATGCCCAACAGGAAGCTAATATTATCATCCAAGAGGCTCAAAGGAAACAGAAACAAGCTGAAGCCGCCGTCAAAGCAGCAGAATTAAAATTGGCAGCTACAGAAGTTAGATTAAAAGCGTCTTCTGCACGGGAATTATTCAGTCAGGGTCAAGGATTATTAGCATTAAAAGAAGCTTTAACCGCAGCCCAACAACTCAAAAAATTAGATCCTTCTGTTTGGAAAAAAAATAATACCCGTTGGCAAACCGTCACCACCCTTCAAAAAATGTTATGTGACATCAGAGAGCGGAATAGCTGGAAGGGCCATGAGGATTGGATCTGGAGTGTGAGTTGGAGTCCCGACGGCCAAACCCTCGCTTCTGGGAGTGGTGACAACACCATTAAGCTGTGGAGTCGAGAGGGTCAACTGTTGCACACTCTCAACGGCCATGAGGATTCGGTTTGGAGTGTGAGTTGGAGTCCCGACGGCCAAACCCTGGCTTCTGGGAGTGATGACAACACCATTAAGCTGTGGAGTCGAGAGGGTCAACTGTTGCACACTCTCCAAAGCCATGAGAGTTGGGTCATCAGTGTGAGTTGGAGTCCCGACGGTCAAACCCTGGCTTCTGGGAGTGTTGACAAGACTATTAAGCTGTGGAGTCGAGAGGGTCAACTGTTGCACACTCTCAACGACTATAAGAATTCGGTCTATAGTGTGAGTTGGAGTCCCGACGGCCAAACCCTGGCTTCTGGGAGTGGTGACAAGACTATTAAGCTGTGGAGTCGAAAGGGTCAACTGTTGCACACTCTCAACGGCCATGAGGATTGGGTCAGGAGTGTGAGTTGGAGTCCCGACGGCCAAACCCTCGCTTCTGGGAGTTTTGACAACACCATTAAGCTGTGGAGTCAAGGGGGTCAACTGTTGCAGACTCTCAACGGCTATGAGAGTTCATTCAGCAGTGTGAGTTGGAGTCCCGACGGTAAAACCCTGGCTTCTGGGAGTGAAGACAAGACCATTAAGCTGTGGTGGAGTCGAGAGGGTCAACTGTTGCGGACTCTCAACGGCCATAAGTATTGGGTCTGGAGTGTGAGTTGGAGTCCTGACGGCCAAACCTTGGCTTCTGGGAGTCATGACAACACCATCAAACTGTGGAATTTTGATTTGGATCAATTAATGGTATCGGCTTGTAAGTGGATGAAGGATTATCTGGAGAATAGTTCGAGTGTGAGTGAGGAGGACAGACATTTGTGTGATGGGGTGACGGTGAAGCAGAATTCTAAGCCTTGAAATAAATTTCAGGCTTAAAGCTCAAACCCGTTAAAACGGGTTAATAAAATCAAGTCTTGAGTTATCTTTAGATAACGTTAGCTTTCAGCCCGAACTTTAGTTCAGGGCATTAACCGTTTAAGTTGACATCCTTACCGTTGTAAATTTGTTAAAATCGATTAAGAAAAATAACAAAATCCTTGAAATAAATTTCAGGCTTAAAGCTCAAACCCGTTAAAACGGGTTAATAAAATCAAATCTTGAGTTATCTTTAGATAACGTTAGCTTTTAGCCCGAACTTTAGTTCAGGGCATTAATCATTTAAGTTGACACCCAGACCCCAAACCCTTAAAAATTAGTCCTATAAATATAGATAAAGTCTAAAAATAATCATTAAAATTAGCTCATGACCTCCACACCCCAACAACACCCTAAAAACTATCAATTTTGGATTGACCGAGGCGGCACCTTTACTGATATTGTTGCCCGCAAACCGGATGGAAGTTTAATCACCCATAAATTATTATCAGAAAATCCCGATCGCTATCCTGATGCAGTCATTCAAGGGATACGAGAAATATTAGAATTATCGCCCCATCAACCCATTCCCAGTGAATTAATTTCCGAAGTGAAAATGGGAACCACCGTTGCGACCAATGCCTTATTAGAACGAAAAGGCGATCGCACTTTATTAATTATAACAAAAGGCTTCAAAGATGCGTTAAGAATTGGCTATCAAAATCGCCCCGATATTTTTGCCCGTCAGATTATTTTACCAGAAATGCTCTATGAACAAGTCATAGAAGTCGAAGAACGTTATACCGCCCAAGGTGAAGAATTAACCCCCGTTAATTTAGCAATATTAAAACCTCAATTACAACAAGTTTATCAAACTGGAATTAGAAGTTGTGCCATTGTCTTAATGCACGGTTATCGCTATCCCCAACACGAACAAAAAATCGCAGCCTTAGCCCAAGAAATCGGCTTTACTCAAATTTCCGTTTCCCATCAAATTAGCCCGTTAATGAAATTAGTTAGCCGAGGGGATACCACCGTTGTTGATGCCTATTTATCCCCTATTTTAAAACG
Organism: Planktothrix serta PCC 8927; assembly: GCF_900010725.2. Taxonomy (NCBI): domain Bacteria; kingdom Bacillati; phylum Cyanobacteriota; class Cyanophyceae; order Oscillatoriales; family Microcoleaceae; genus Planktothrix; species Planktothrix serta. The sequence goes on from NZ_LR734869.1 coordinate 412,800, forward strand.
TTATATTAATCAAGTTGCGTCTCAATTAAATTCTAACTCCCCCCTTTCTAAGGGGGGCTGGGGGGGATCAAACCCCATTAAATTAATGTTTATGCAATCTAATGGGGGCTTAACCAATGCCCAAAAATTCCAAGGAAAAGATAGTATATTATCAGGGCCAGCCGGAGGAATTGTTGGCGCAGTTCAAACCAGTTTAAAAGCCGGATTTCAGAATATTATTACTTTCGATATGGGCGGAACATCCACCGATGTCGCCCATTTTAACGGCGAATATGAACGACAATTTGAAACAGAAATAGCCGGGGTGAGAATGCGAACTCCGATGATGGCTATTCATACCGTCGCGGCGGGAGGCGGTTCAATTTTAAGCTTTGATGGGTCACGATATCGCGTTGGGCCAGAGTCCGCAGGCGCAAATCCTGGGCCAGCTTGTTATCGCAATGGCGGACAATTAACGGTGACAGATGCTAATGTAATGTTAGGGAAAATTCAGCCCCAATTCTTCCCGAAAGTATTTGGAAAAAACGGTGATTTACCCTTAGATGCTGAAATTGTTTGTCAAAAATTTAGGGAATTAGCAATAGAAATTCAAACCCAAGCCGAAGATAACCGCACACCGGAAGAAGTCGCCACCGGATTTATCACTATTGCGGTTGAAAATATGGCAAATGCGATTAAAAAGATCTCCTTACAACGGGGTTATGATATTTCTAATTATACCCTTTGTTGTTTTGGCGGTGCAGGGGGTCAACACGCTTGTTTAATAGCCAATACATTAGGAATTAAACAGATATTTATTCATCCCTACGCCGGGGTTTTGTCTGCTTATGGGATGGGTTTAGCGGATGTGCGAATATTACGAGAAAAAGCAATAGAAAAACCATTAACCAAAAATTTGATTCCTGAGTTAGAAGCTAGTTTTTTAGAGTTAGAAACGGAAGCAAAAACAGAATTAGAAAATCCTGAATCAAAAATAGAGATAATTCTGAAGCTTAATCTCAAATATGAGGGAACAGATTCTATATTATCGGTTAATTTGATCCCCCCTACCCCCCTTAGTAAGGGGGGAGAAAGAGAGGTTAATTATTACAATTCAGTGTTAATTTCTTTAACCCAACAATTTGAACAACAACATCAAACCCGCTACGGATTTATTAAACCCGAAAAAAGCTTAATTGTTGAATCCATTAATATTGAAATTATTCAAAAAATGGATACTTCCGAAGAACCGATATTAACCCGAACTCGAACTCAACCTCCTACAGCGATCGCAACAGTTCTTATATATACCCATAACGAGTGGAAAAATACCCCCGTTTTCCCAAGAAATGATTTACAACCCGGAGATATTATTAACGGCCCCGCTATGATTATAGAATCTATTGGCACAAATATTATTGAACCCGGATGGCAAGCAGAATTAACAGAAAACAATTATTTAATCCTCAAGTCAAATCATACTGTTAACTCTCCCTTAATTAAACAAGATAAAGCGGTAAAAGCTGACCCGGTAAAATTAGAAATCTTTAAAAATCTATTTCAATTTATTGCCGAACAAATGGGAATCACGTTGCAAAATACCGCCAGTTCTGTTAATATTAAAGAACGCCTGGATTTCTCCTGTGCTATTTTTGATCAAAACGGTCAATTAGTTGCAAACGCACCCCATATTCCTGTGCATTTGGGGTCAATGGGTGAAAGTGTTGAAAGTTTAATTGATGCGAAAGGAGAAACCCTAAAACCAGGGGATGTTTATCTATTAAATAATCCCTATAATGGAGGAACTCATTTACCCGATGTCACCGTAATTACTCCCGTTTTTAATAATTCTGGGAAACAAATATTATTTTATGTTGCTTCACGGGGACATCAAGCGGATATTGGGGGAATAACACCGGGTTCTATGCCTCCCAATAGTACCACAATTGAACAAGAAGGAATTTTAATTGATCACTTTCAATTAGTCAATCAAGGACAGTTTAAAGAAGCAGAATTATTAAAATTATTAACATCTGGAAACTATCCCGCCCGAAATCCAGCCACTAATATTGCAGATTTACAAGCGCAAATTGCAGCCAATGAAAAAGGCGTTCAAGAACTTCTTAAAATGATTGAATATTATAGTTTAAATACCGTTCAAACCTATATGCAGTATGTTCAAGATAATGCAGAAGCATCCGTGCGTCGAGCAATTGATGTCTTAAAAGACGGTGAATTTAGTTATCAAATGGATAATGGGGGAATAATTAAAGTTAGGATTAAAATTGATAAAAATAACCGCACTGCTAAAATTGATTTTACCGGAACCTCTGAACAATTATCCAGTAATTTTAACGCTCCCAAATCTATTTGTAAAGCCGCCGTTTTGTATGTATTTAGAACCTTAGTAGACGATAATATTCCTCTGAATGCAGGGTGTCTAAAACCCTTAGAAATTATTATCCCTGAAGGCTGCTTTTTAAACCCTCGTTATCCGGCGGCTGTGGTGGCGGGAAATGTAGAAACCTCTCAAGCCATTGTTGATGCTCTATATGGCGCGTTAAATATAATGTCAGCCTCTCAAGGAACAATGAATAACGTCACCTTTGGTAACGAAAATTATCAATATTATGAAACCATTTGTGGGGGTTCTGGTGCGGGAATCAATTATCATGGAACTGATGCCGTTCATACCCACATGACCAACTCCCGTTTAACTGACCCAGAAGTATTAGAATGGCGTTATCCCGTATTATTACAAGAGTTTAGGATTCGAGAAAATAGTGGCGGTTTAGGACAATTTCAAGGCGGAAATGGGATAATTAGAAAAATTCAATTCTTAGAAAAAATGACCGCCGGAATATTATCAGAACATCGAATTATTCCCCCCTTTGGATTAAACGGAGGACAACCCGGTTTAGTCGGTAAAAATTATATCATTCGTAACAATAGAACAATAGAACAATTAACCAGTACCGCCACCGTTGAAATGAATATTAATGATAGTTTAGTAATTGAAAGCCCCGGAGGAGGAGGATATGGAAAACGGGGGCAGATTTAATTAAATCCTTAATACCCCCTTTATTATCCTCTTAGTGTCTTAGTGTCTTTGTGGTTCCTTAATTTTAGGCAATTCGTTTTCTCATCACCAAACAATTTCGTTGATCATCTAACCGGATATAATACAATTCATCCGTTAATTTAGACATAAAAATCAGTCCTCTTCCTCCTTCATGTTCTAACGGGTCAGCGTGCATTTCACTCATCAACTCTAGGGCTTTTTCTAAGTCAAAAGGTTCCCCCCAGTCCCAAATTCGCATTTCAATCCAGGGAGAAACAATCTTAACTTCTAACTCAATCAGTGTCGTTTCAGGTAAGGTACGATGAGCATGACGCACAGCGTTTGTAAAACCTTCCGTTAAAGCAATTTGACACTTATGAAAAATATCTGAAGGCAAAAAAGTATAGGTGATTTTTTCAAACCACTGTAACACATCTTCTAAAGAGGTTAAGGTCGTTTTCACCTGAAGATTAGATTGTGCTAGTAGCGCTTCATTACTCATCAATTCTCTACATAGCACCGCTATTTTTCTTGAATACAACCATTATAGTTTTGACAATCAACTTCATGTCGTACATCAAGCTCCAATTTTCTTGATACTTCAAATCTAAACGAATAATATCCTCAAAATTTTTAACTTGAGAGCGACCATTAACTTGCCATTCTCCCGTCATTCCGGGTTTAACATCTAATCTTTGCCATTGAGGAACTTCATAACGTTCCACCTCATCCGGTGTTGGCGGACGAGTACCCACTAAACTCATTTCCCCCTTTAAAACATTCCAAAATTGCGGTAATTCATCTAAACTGGTTCGCCGTAAAAACTGACCCACTTTGGTAATTCGAGGGTCATTATCATTCTTGAAAATAGCGCCTTGTGCTTGATTGGGAATTTTATCTTTTAAGGCTTCAGCATTGGTACACATGGAACGAAACTTCCAAATGCGGAACCGTTTTCCCATCCAACCACAACGCACTTGACCAAAGAAAATTGGCCCCGGACTATCTAAACGAATGGCAACAATAATCGGAACTGCTAAGATAGATGTAATTCCTAAACCCACAAGCGCACCCACGACATCAATTAACCGCTTCAACCAAGACCTAATCGAAGGATGAGTCACAGGAAGGCGATTTTCCCCTCTTATTTTCTCTTTGGGTCGGTCGTCTGCACTCCTCGGTTCAATGGTTAACACTTGGTCGAGGGAAGTGAGGGAAAAAACAGCCATCACTTGAGAGCCAACGGATTTTAAAATTAACTCAATCCCTTTGGCTTTTGTTGTTTTCAGATTACTAATCAGTGCACCAATTCCGCTACTATCAATAAATATAGTCTGGCTAAAATCCAAAATAATTTTTTTGGGCGGAGGATTGAGAGAAATAACATCCTGGCAGGTAGTTTTAAAGGAAATCGCCTCTAACACACTCAAGCGTTCTGGTATGCGAACGGAGACGTTCTCTCCTGCTAGGGTAATCGGGAATTTTGCCTCTGGAATTTGACCAACCATCTCCATGATTTGCTGGGTAGTTGTTGTTAGTTTTCTTGCTCTATCTTAACGATACCTAAAGAGAATGGAGAAAGGGCTTCCGTTAGGGTCGAGGAACAAGTTATTTGATTTACCCCTTTCTGTTATGACAATCGCACCCCTGGTAAATCTCTATTATTTTAAGATCCAAAACGATTCTATCTTAAAATTTCACCGACCGCCACACGGGTTCCATTGGCAAAATCCCAAGCCGACTGTACTCGTTTACCCGCTAATTGTACCTCTCTCAACAACAGCAATCCCGAACCTGTTTGCACTACGGGCCCAAAACGTTTAACTAAAGCCACCACTTCTCCGGGTTGTCCTGAAAGTGGGGATAAATTAGGCCATTGCTGTTGCAAATTTTGATATTCTGGGGGGAATTGAGACTGATATTCAGGTGCAAGCGGAAGGGTCGCACAAACTTTTAACGCTTTTTCCCGAAATGAGGTGATACAGTTGGGATAAAAAGCCCGAATTTGATTATGCAAAGCGATCGCCGATTGATGCCAATCTAAATGATAATCTTCATCTTTAATCAGTGGAGCATAAGTAGCCAGGGCATCATCTTGGGGAATCGGTTGGATTTCTCCTCTATCTAATTTTAGTAACGTTTCGACTAATAAATCCGCTCCTAATTGAGCTAATCGTTGTCCCAAATCCGTTGCATTTTCTAATAGTCCAATCGGTGTTACTGCTTTTAATAACATTGGCCCGGTGTCCATTCCCACATCCATTAACATTGAAGTCATCCCGGTTTCCTTTTCCCCATGATATAAACACCATTGAATCGGCGCGGCTCCGCGATATTTCGGTAAAATTGAACCATGACCATTAACGCATCCCAACCGAGGCATCTCCAGAATTTTTGGGGATAAAATTTGTCCATAAGCCACCACCACAAAAACATCCGCCTGAGCTTCTCGCAATTGTTTTAAGGTGTTTTGATCTTTTTTCACCCGTTTGGGCTGCCAAAGCGATAATTGATGGGTTTCTGCTAATATTTTGACCGGAGAAGGGGTCAATTGATTACCCCGACCTCGGCGTTTATCCGGTTGGGTCACAACCCCTAAAACTTCAAATTCAGGATGCTTTAACAACCGTTCTAAACTCGGAACTGCAAACTCAGGCGTACCAAAAAAAACGATTTTCATGATTTTGTTAACTGTTAACTGTTTTAAGGCGTGATTGCTACTTCAATGCGACGATTGAGTTGGCGATTATTTTCAGAATTATTATTAACTGTTGGACGATTTTCCCCGTATCCAATGGCGACCCAGTGATATCCGGTTCCAGCAGCTTCCGATAAATATTTCATTACCGCTTCGGCGCGACTAAAAGATAAATCTAAATTTTGTTGCGGATTTCCTTGATTATCCGTATGACCGACAATTCTCACAGCCGACCCTTTATAAGTTTTAATATCCGTAATAATTGTATCTAAAATCACGTTAGCCCCTGGACGTAAAATTGTACTTCCCACATCAAACAACACATCACTGGGAAACGTTACCACTAAGGTATTAGAATTTTGACGACGTTCAGGAGTCGCTGAAATCGGCGGGGGTGAAGGTTGAGTCGGTTTTTTACCTCCGGCTGCTGAAGTCGGAGTTGCTGCGGCTAATTGCTGTTCCAGAATTTGCAAACGTTCTTCTAAGGGTTCCGTTGGACGACTTGATCCGAATTGGGTTTCTAAAGCTGCTGTTTTTCCCATCAGAGTATTTAACTGTCCCTGAAGTTGTTGTAACTGAACTTGAAGTTGTTGGCGCTGGGGGTCAGTTAACTTTTGACTGGGTGCGGGGATCGGTTTTGGAGAAGGAGAACTAGGACTGACCACAGGCTGAGGAATAATCCCCTCTGAACCCCTATTTTGCTGTTGACGGAGCAACTGTTCTGTTAACGGAACTTCAGCACTAGGTTTCGGATAGACTTGTGCGATCGCCATCCCCAGAAACCAAGCCAGCACCGAACCCACCCCCAAAAGCAAGAGGTTAAAGACCATTGTACCCACAAACAATAGCCCCGGAAGTCGGCGAGGCGGGGGAGGAGGAGGGGGTTGAGTTCGGGGCTTTGCAGATTTCGTCATCAATCAGTCTCCCTAATTTGAGGGGGGCGTTTCCGGGGGGGTTTGGG
>NZ_LR734870.1:0-75000 GCF_900010725.2 Planktothrix serta PCC 8927
TAAATCTTGAAACCCTTTCACTTCTTACTGTTCCCTGTTCCCTGTTCCCTGTTCCCTTTCGCGTAGCGCTATAGCAGAAACCATTGAAGATTAGCGAGGATATATTGTGACAGCGACCCCTTTATCAATTTCTCCCCAGATTCAACCCTCGTTAACAATCACGATTTTTGCAGTTCCTAAACCGTTTCGAGGTCAGATTGGTCTGATTCAACGCAATGCCATTCAAAGTTGGTTACACCTGCAACCCCAACCGGAAATCATCTTATTGGGAAACGATCAGGGAACAGAAGCAACGGCTAGGGAGTTTGGTTTACGCCATATTCCTGACGTGAAACTTAATTCTCAAGGAACTCCCCTGTTAAATAGTATTTTTTTCCAAGCATCCCAACAAGCAACTCACCCGATTTTGACTTATGTTAACTCGGATATTATTTTAACCCGTGATTTTCTGCCAACAGTTCAACAAGTTATCCGCCAATACCCGCAATTTTTAATTCTAGGAAGACGTTGGAATATTGATATTACTGAACCCCTAAACTATGATAATCCCAATTGGGAACAAAATTTGCGCGATCGCCTTCATCAAGCGGGAACTTTCAGTGGAGTCGGCGCGTTAGATTATTTCGTGTTTCCCAAACCCCTATTTTCCCAATTACCCGAATTTGCTATTGGACGAGCAGGCTGGGATAACTGGATGGTCGGGGAAGCTCTTAAACAAAATATTCCGGTAATTAATGGGAGTCAATTAATTACGGCTATTCACCAAAACCACGATTATAACCATCTGTCAGGACGGCGTTTAGAAGCTTTTCAAGGAATAGAAGCACAACAAAATCAAACCTTCCTCCAGGGTCATTTGGCGGGAAATAGTGCTGATGCAACGGTTTACTTAACTCCCCTATCTTCTAACCACACTCCTAGAGTTAGTGTGATTATTCCTAACCTCAACGTAGAGACGTTGCAGGCAACGTCTCTACTACAGAATCAAGCCATTGATAGTGTTTACCAACAAACTTTTACCGACTTTGAAATTATCGTAATTGATGATAGTTCTACCGACGAAATGCGATCGCAACTTCAAGCAAAATATCCCTTAATCTATTATATCCATCAACCCGATCAAGGGATAGTAGCGGCTTGGAATCGGGGTCTGGATGTCGCTCAAGGGGAATTTATCACCTTTTTGCACCCTGGGGAGGTCTTTTTACCGGACAAACTCGCCCAGCAGGTCGCCTGCTTTGAACAGAAAGCAGGTTCTTTAGAAATAGTTTACAGTTGTTGGCAAACCTCTCCACCCACTAATATTCAAGCCTTTCAGTCGGTTCTACAAGGGCGGGAAGGGTTGCACGGTGTTCATGCTTGGATGTTACCAACCCTGTGGCAATTTATCCGAACTAGCACTATTTTATTTCGGCGCAGTTGGTTACAGCGTTATGGTGGTTTTAATATCTTTGTGGGCGAGGCGACCTCGCCCCTACAGCCCCAGGCTGCTACCCTTGACTTACTCCTAAATTTATCCTCAAGGGGGGCGGCGGCGGTTTGTTTGGAACAGCCAACGGTTTGCTGTTTGGAAACCCAACCGTTAACGCCTCAAATAATTAGTCAAATGGCAGCCGAGTCAGAACAACTTCTACACAACTATTTTTCTCGCCCTACCGTTAAACCTTGGATGCGTCCCCTGGAGTCCCAAGCCTATGCTCAAACTTTCCTGTGGTTAGCAAGTTTGATCTCTAATAGTGGAGACAAACAGCAAGAAGCAAAATTCTTAGACCGTTATCATTATTATTTGAGAATCTTGAAATCAAGAACTGCATAAAAGTGTATTTTTGTCAATCCCCTCGATATCGGCTTTCTCTCCTGTTCCAAAAACTCGTGCATCGCCTACTCCTGATTAGGGCTAAAAACTATTAAATTTGCTTAATATTTAACCAAGTTATAGGCTTATAGCCCCCATTTTTGCATTTAGACAGAGTAACCCCTTGGGTGATGTTTTTTTTAGTCTACCACAACCCCGATGATACTGTCAACTTTTTGAAAATAATTTTCAATAAAAAATCTTGATCTTTTAAATTTTAAAATCAATTCCTGTTAAACATAAAATAAAATTATGTAAATCTCGATAGGGATCTGTGATCAGGGTCAAGCCTAATTTAACCACAAAGACACAAAGACACAAAGACAGGGAGCGTGTTTTCACTCGTTGGCTATTCTATTGTTCCTTGATTTTACATAGATTGCTGGAGTTCTAATAACGCTTCTCCTAAATTGCGATAAAACCATAAATGAATCGGTTCTCCTTGCAATTCTATCCCTTTTTGATAACAATTAATCGCTTCTTTTAAATAGCCTTGACGATGTAATTGTTGTCCTAGATCCTGATAAATCTCAGGATCGGTAGGACTATTTTTATGAATTTCCCGATAGCGAAATAGAGGATCTAAGTTAACTCCCTTTTTTTTTTGAAATCACACGACCCATCGCTTCATAAGCTAAATCAAAATCTGGTTTGAGGTTAATAGCTTTTTGCAAATAAGCGAGTGCATCTTGATAGTTTTCCTTCTGTTCTAAGGCTTCTCCCCAATGTAAATGAATATCGGGAGAATGGGGATAAATTTCACAAGCACGCCGATAACAACTAATGGCTTCATCCCACTTTTGTAACATCGCAAAGGTATGACCTAACAGGTGATAAGCAATCGGAGATCCAGGGTTGAGAATACAAGCTCGACGTAAAGCTACAATTGCATTTTCAATGTCACCTTGTTGTCGGAGAGTTTGTCCTAAATTTTGATAAGATTCAAAGGAAGCAGGAATAAACTCTTGGGTACGACGATATTGAGCGATCGCTTCTTCAAATTGACGTTGTTTGTCTAAAATTTGTTGTAAGCGAAATTGAATTGTACTAGGATTTTCTGGATTTAGTTCTAAGGCTTGGCGATAGGTGGCGATCGCTTCTTCCCATTGATAAAATTGCGCTAAAGCCTGTGCTAATTCATCATATAATTCAGCCGAGGTAGGTTCTAAATGACAAGCTTGACGATAAACTGTAATCGCTTCTTCCCAATTATAAACTTGAACCAATGCTTCAGCTAAACCCCGTTGAGATTCAACAGAATCAGGATTAAGTTCAATACAACGCCGATAAACCGTTACAGCTTCTTCCCATTCATTTTGTTTAGCTAAAGCTTTTCCTAACTGTTCATAAGCCTCTACAAAATTAGGATGGAGTTCACAAACTCGACGTAAAGCGATGACAGCTTCTTCCCATTCTTGTTGATGAATTAATGCTGTTCCTAAATGATAATAAGCTTCCGCCGAATTAGCATTAACTTGACAACATCGACGAGAGAGGTTGATAATTTCCTGCCATTGTTCCTGCTGTTCTAAGATTTCTCGCAAATTCTGGTAAGCTTCGATTAAATTAGGATTCAATTGACAAGCCCGACGATAATTGTTGACGGCTTGATCAGTTTGACCCAATTGCTCTTGAAGTTTGGCTAATTCCAAATAACATTCTGACCAATAGGGGTTAATTTGTAAGGCTTGATGGTAAGCAGCGATCGCTTCTTCTGCTTGGTGCTGTTGTGTGAAAGCCTGTCCAAGATGGTAATAGATTTCCCCATCCTTGGGTTGAAGTTCTAACGCCTTGTGAAAGGAGGAAATCGCTTCGGGAATATTACCATCTTGAGTCAGAGCGATGCCCAAATTCATGTAAAATTCATAAAAACTGGCATCAAGAGCAATCGCTTTTTGAAAGCAACGAATCGCTTCCTTTGAATGTCCCGCTTGCAGTTTGACACTCCCTAAGCGATCATGAAACCAAGGGGAATTAGAGTTGAGATCAACAGCTTTTTGGTAAGCGGCGATCGCTTGTTCAATACTTCCGGTGTTGACGAGAGCTTCCCCTAAGTTATAGTAAGACCAAGCCGACGTCGGATTTTCCTCAATCGCTTTCTGGTAACTTTCGATGGCATTTTCAAACTGGTTTCTTCTTAACAGTTGATTGGCGGTCTCAAAATAGCTAACACTCATACCAAAATTCTCAATAAGTTCTATGATTTAATTAAAGGCTCAGGGATATTTTAGGAAAGCTGAAAACAGGAGCAAAAGAGTTAGAGATTAATAAGTTAATCACTACTTGATTGTTCCAATTGAGTTTTCACCCAGGTCTACCTATTTTAAATTTTACACCGAATTTATGCCATTGTCTTCTTCCCAATTACAAAAAATTCGAGACCAACTAGAGCGATCGCAGTCCTGGTTACAGGAAATTCAATCTGAGATAGAATCCTGTCAATCTCAATCAACTCTACCCTTTTCGTCCCCCGCCCTGACTAAACCCTCTCGTCAGTCAATTTTATTTTACCGAGATTATGGGGGGTTCACAGGGGGACATTTAAAAGTTTGGGATTATTTTAATCATGTCACATTTTCACAGAATTATTCTCCCTCTATTTATTTTACACCTCAAAGTAGTTGGGATAAAAATAATCCTTGGTTAAACCTTGAGCAAAGTTTTATCTTATCTCAACCCTTAGAGTATCCAGATCTAATATTTATGGAAGGGTTAGATTGGCAGTTACTAGATGAACGCTATAAACACAATTCACCTATTCCTATTATTAATCTAATTCAGAGCGTTAGACACGCCTATCCTGATAATCCTCGTTATCCATTTTTGCAATATAAAGCAATTCGGATTTGCGTTAGTCCCGAAATCAAACAATATTTAGAAATCCAAGCTAAAGTGAATGGAGAATTATTAGTCATTCCCTGTGGCTTAGATCGGACTCAAATTCCTGAATCGTTAGATTGGGAACAAAAGGATGATCATATTTTAATTGCAGCTTTAAAAGAACCTGAACTAGGACAGACCTTAAAAATAGAATTAGAAAAAATAGGAAAGAAAGTAGAACTACTAACAGCACAACTTACGAGAACAGAATATTTAGACAAGTTAAATCGTGCTAGAATAACGGTATTTCTTCCGAATCAAAAAGAAGGAGAGGGGTTTTATCTTCCTGCTTTAGAAGGAATGGCGGTAGGAACACTGGTAATTTGTCCAGACTGTATTGGCAATCGTTCTTTCTGCATTTCAGGGTATAATTGTTTCCGTCCTCACTATCGGGTAGAAAGTCTATTGAATGCGATCCAACAAGCGTTACAATATTCTCAATCTCAAGTTCAGGAAATATTAACCCATGCCAAACAAACTGCCAATGAACATAATCTTCTCAAAGAGCGTCAAGCCTTTTTAGAGGTTCTCGATAATATTCGAGAAATTTGGTAAAACAGACAACCCCTTTATACTAAAATTATTTAATTGACATAGTATTCAAAAATTATGCAAAAATCCAACAGCGAACAAACCGTTTTCATTATCACCGGAATGCACCGTTCAGGAACATCCTTAGCAGCATCTATTCTTCAGAGTGCGGGGGTTCATATAGGTCGCCGCTTAATGGAATCTACCGAGTTTAATGCAAAAGGACATTTTGAAAACCTAGATTTTTTTGAATTTCATTTAGATGCGTTTCGTTCTGTCGGTGTTAATATTGATGGATGGACACTTCAGGAAAATCTACAGGTTGATGAACCCTTAATTGATCGAGCTAAAGAACTAATTGAACGCAACTCTATCAGTTCTGTTTGGGGATGGAAAGAACCTCGAACTACCTTATTTTTAGAATTTTGGGCAAAATTGTTACCGGAAGCTAAATTTTTATTAATCTATCGTTCTCCTTGGGAAGTCGCCGACTCTTTGTATCGGAGACAGGATGAAATTTTTCAAAGTCAACCCGAATTAGCCATTAAGTATTGGCAGCATTATAATCAAAAAGTCATCAATTTTTATAATCAGGAGCAACATCGTTGTCTATTGGTGAATATTCAAACCCTGGTCAAATACCAAACAGCCTATATTGATACAATTAATCAAAAATTTAATGTTAATTTAAGTTATCCGGCTCCCACAGCTTACGATCCATCTCTTTTGAAAACAGGAATTTCATCGGATAGCCAGCACCCTAGTTTGATTGACTATTATTTTCCTGAAGCGATAGAACTTTATCAAGAACTCGAAGGAAGAGGATGGCATCCTGAACAAACACCGGACTTTTCTTGGCAAGAATTATTAAAACCCACTCTTTATAAAACTTGGGTTTTTCAAGATTGGGCTAATTTACGCCGATTAGAACAAGACAATAAATTACTGAAAGCTCAATTGCAAGAAGAAAAAGCTGAATTACAAGAAGCAAAAGCAATTCAAGCTGAATTAGAACAAACAAAAATTCAGTTGAAAACGGCGGAATCTCTATTAGAGCAATCTCAAACTCAGTTACATGAAACAGAAACTGTTTTAGAACAATCTCAAGAACAATTGCAAAAAACTGAGTCAGTCTTAGAAATCTCTCAAAAACAATTGTGTCAAAATCGCGATCAATTGAACCAGACTAATTCGGAGCTAGAGAAAACTAAGACACAACTTTATCAAGCTCAATGGGAAGCCCAGCGTTATCAGTTTCAGTGCCATGAGTTGGAAGAAAATAAGGTTCAACTTCAGAAAATTCAGTGGGATGTGCAACGATATCAATCTCAGTTACATCAAACGCAGGAAGAATTGGAATACTACGAACTTCACCGTCAAGATTGGGAAAATTCTCAATCTCAACTCTATGAAAATGAGGTGGCTTTAAGCCAATTAAGAATGCAGTTACAACAAACAAAAAAACGTGAACAAAGGTTTCAGATTCAATTGCATCAAAGTTTAGAAGAATTAGAAAAAACCGCAAATAACCTAAAACAAGAACAAGATAATTTGCAACAAGCAAACCATCAAGTTAAACAGTTAAAACGAGATTTAAAACGATCTAATTCTCAGTTTTATCAAGTGCAAAGCGAGTTAGACTTATATCATTCTCAACTTTTAGAACTTACAGACCCCACATCTAATGTCAATCAAACTAAACGAGAATTAAAACAAAAACAAGCCCAAGTTAATCAACTGCAAACGGAATTAAAGCGATCGCAGTCTCAACTCCATCAACTTCAAGTAGAACTTTCCCAATCTCAGTTACAAATCGAGCAAATTCAAGAACGGCAACGGCTGGAGCAAACCCTCACTGATGATCCCCAAAAACACAGCGATATGGACTACAATCTCCTAATTTGGGATGCGTGGAATGCTTATCGCAATGGTAAACTGTCTCAGATGAAAGCGCACTTACAAAAAGCCTTGAAGTTAACCAAAACCTCTCCTAGCGAAACCGTCCTAACCTGGTTAGAAAGTTTTTCTAAATTGTCCTTAGCTCAAGGAGTGGAACTAGATTCCCACAGTTTAACTAATTCTGATGAGTGGAAACAGTTAATGCGACAAATGACTGCGAAAAAAGGTGTTTCCTTAACCCCAACCGATAATTTTCTGCAACCGGATCGAACAATGGAGAAACAGTTGGACAAGTTGCAAACTGTTGGGACAAAAACCAAAGAGACCGAAACCGAATCAGAATAAACTAGCCTAAACTCAAGAAACCGGGTTTCTAACCCCAACTCAAGAAACCAAGAAACCGGGTTTCTAATTTAGGTGAATTGCATCTTATCAAAATCTGTTGAGAAACCCGGTTTCTGATCTCCCTAACCGTCAGTCTGGTTAAGTTGAGCTAAAGCATGATTTAACTGCGAGTAAATAGCCTCTGAGTTGGGATTTAACTCAATAGCTTTACGATAACAACTCACCGCTTCTTCAAGATCAGCATGAGCATCTCGTTCTAGGGGTTGAACGTGAGAACGCTGTTCTAGTGCATCTCCTAAATGCCCATACACCACATCAGACAAACTGATATCTAATGCTCGACGATAGGCTAAAATCGCATCATCCCAACGTTCCAGTTGAGCCAGAGCAAACCCCAAATGATCCTGAGCTTCCAGGGAATTAGGTTCTAAATCTACGGATTTCCGATAAGCCGTAGCCGCTTGTTCCCAATGTTGTAACGTCGATAACCCATCCCCCAAATGTTGATAAATAATCGCTGAGGTGGGAGCTAGTTCTAAAGCTTTCTTATAAGCTGCGATCGCCTCTTCCCACTGATGTGTTAGGGATAAGGTATGTCCCAGAAAATGATAATAAATCGCGGAGTTGGGGTCATGTTCGGTGGCTTGGCGGTAGTAGGCGATCGCCTGCTGATATTGACCTTGATCTCGGAAAATCATCCCTAACTGATAATAACTCCAAGCGGATTTAGGGTTAATCTGAATTACATTTTGGTAAGCAGCGATCGCCTCCTGAATTTGATTATTGGCCTTTAACGCTTCTCCCAACTGCTGATGCAGTTCTCCATTGTTAGGAGTCAGTACAACTGCTTTATGCAAATAAGCAATCCCTTCGGTTCTCCGTCCTTGTTGAGCAAAAGCTTCCCACAAATATTGATAACAGGAGCTCGCATCGGGTTCGAGTTCAATTGCTGTTTCTAGGGAACTGATGGCCTCCGAAAAATGTCCTTGTTGACAGAGCAGTTTTCCTAGACTCTGCTGAAACTCATAAAAGTCAGGATTGAGTTCCACCGCCCGACGATAGGCTTCTGTTGCTTCGGGGAGTCTCCCCTGTTGCTCTAAGAGTTCTCCCAGGTTATAGTAAGACCAAGCCGAGTTAGGGTTCAATTCGCAGGCCTTTTGGAAACTTGCGATCGCCTCCTCAACCTGACCCAGTTGAGCCAGGGTTTCCCCTAAGTTATGGTGATACCAGGAAAAATTGGGTTTTTCAATGATGGCTTGGCGGTAGGCAGTTAAAGATTGATTAAGTTGATTAAGTTGTTGATATATATTGCCTTTAGTGAAATAATCGTTGGAGGTTGTTTTGGAAACCACGGCAGGAGAAGCATTCATGTTCTTAATTTTAACAAGCTAAATTTTTTATACCATAAATCTGTAAAAAATTGCTATATTGTCTGTGCAACTTTAGCAACAGGTTGGCTAAATTAGCTTGTTTTCAAGCTACTCTTAAGTGTAAATGATTAGAAAAATAGGTGTCTACTATCTTAATTTAAAATACTTATTTTTTAGATAATATCAGGAGAAAAAAGCGAATGATAACAACAGATTTGATTAGCCAATTTGTAGAAAGTGGTAACTTAGTTTTTGATGTTGGAGCAAATATTGGTCAAAAAATAGATGCCTATTTGGAGAGGGGGGCTAAGGTTGTCTGTTTTGAACCTCAACCTTATTGTGTCGAAATTCTCAATCAAAAATATCAAGACCATCCTGATGTTATTATCCTTAACAAAGGTTTAGCAGAAAAACAGGGAGAAATGCAGTTATCTATCTGTGATAATTCCAATGTTTTATCAACGTTTGCTGAACACTGGAAAACAGGACGATTTTCCCATGTTAACTGGGACAATACAATTTTAGTAGAAGTCGCAACCCTAGATGCAATGATCCAACAATGGGGCAAACCTCATTTCTGTAAAATTGATGTTGAGGGATTTGAGTATCCGGTTTTGCAAGGTTTATCTCAACCCATTGCTTATTTGTGTTTTGAATTTACGGCTGAATTTTTGGATGAAGCCAAACGCTGTGTAGATCATTTAGAGCAATTGGGATATAAACAGTTTAACTTCGCTACAGGGGAAGAACAAAAATTAACTCTGACAGAGTGGGTAAGTGCTGAAGGGTTATTGACAGCAATTTTAGAATGTAATAATTCTCTATTATGGGGTGATATTTATGCAAAATATGATCAGCAACCTCCAATAGGACATCAAGCTCCGGTCACAAGCGCAAACCCAGAAATGGTAGCCAGTGGTGAAATTGAAATTATTCATCGGTATATATCCGATCACCAAGTTATTTTTGATGTCGGTGCTTATATTGGGGACTGGACGAAAGAAGTTGTCAAAACAGCCTCGAATTTAGAAATTCATTTATTTGAACCCAATCCGATTGCGTATCATAAACTGCTGCAAAATCTGCATCAATTTTCATCTCCTGATACTCAATTAGTCCCCCAAAATATGGGGGTAGGTTGTCAAGAAGGAGTCCAAACATTTTATCGTTATGGTTCTTTACCCGTTTTAAGCACCTTATACCGCCGAGTCGCCGTTGAACAAGAGGGACTTCAAACACCGGAAGCATTTACAATTTTAACTACTACCCTTGATCAATATTGCCAACGCCAAGCGATTGAACGAATCAATTACCTAAAAATTGATGTTGAGGGGGGAGAATTAGATGTTTTATTGGGTGCTGAAGTATTACTCAAAGCAAATAGAATTGATTATATTCAATTTGAATATGGGGGAACTTATATTGATGCGAATATTACCCTCAAACAAGTTTTTGAATATTTACAACAGTTTCGATATTCAATCTTTAAGATTAAACCCAACCAATTAGAATATATCCCTGAGTTTAATTCTGAGCATGAAACCTTTGCATTTAGCAACTTTTTAGCAGTGAATGAACGATTTCACTGTCCTGCTTATCAAGGACAGAATGGAATGTTAGATTTACAAAAACTTTGTCAGAAACATAATATTGTCCCTCGTGGCGTTATTCATATTGGAGCGCATGAAGGGTCAGAATTGCAATCCTATCAAGCGATGGGAGTCCCAAAAGTTTTATTCATTGAAGCTAACCCAACTGTATTCGAGCGTTTACAGCAAAAAGTTGCTGAATTTGAGAATGTACAAGCGGTGAATTATGCCATTACTAATGAAAACGGGAGAATTAATTTACGAGTTACTTCCTTTGACCAAAGTAGTTCGATTTTACCCTTAAAACATCATCAAGATATTTATCCACAGATAGTAGAAACTCATCAAGTTAATGTAGAATCTCGAACTTTGGATACATTACTATCTGAATTAGGACTCAACCCTGTTGACTTCAATCTGCTTAATATTGATATTCAAGGAGCGGAATTGTTGGCTTTGCAAGGTGCAAAAAATTGGTTGCGATATGTAGATGTAATTAATACAGAAGTCAATTACAAAGAACTCTATGAAGGCTGTGCATTAATTGATGATTTAGATGAATTTTTAGATCAATATGGCTTTGAACGAATTGCAACCATCACACCTCATCATCCTGACTGGGGAGATGCTCTCTATATCAAAAAACCTGTGATCACAGCATCCCTATTAGGAGAAGCTAGTTTTGGGCGTTTAGGAAATCAAATCTTTCAATATGCTTTCTTAAAACTATACGCTCTTGAGCATAATTTACGAGTAGAAACGCCCGCATGGATTGGTCAATATTTATTTGGTCACAATGATCCTTTAATGTTGAATCCTTTACCTCAAATTCAAGAACAGCAACAACCTTACAAACTTTCAGAATCAACAATTTTGAATGCAAAAAATCCATTTAAAAATGTGGATTTTCAGGGATATTTTCAATTCCATACCCAATACCATGCTCGACACAAAGAGTATTTTTGTTCTTTGTTTAAACCTGTACCCGCTCTTGAAAGTTTACTTCAAGAAGCCGTTCATTGCTTGCGTTTGAAAGGAAAAACTGTGGTGGGAATTCATTTACGGCGTGGAGATTATCAGGTTGTCAGTAGTGTCGTCCCTTATTTAACCGTTGTTCCCACTCAATGGTATCAGGACTGGCTTAAAGGCTTTTGGGAAACTTTAGATGAACCTGTGCTATTTATTGCCAGTGATGAAGTAGAAATGGTGATTGATGATTTCTCGGACTATAACCCGATTACCATCCATGATTTAGGAATTGATTTACCTCAAGCTCCTTTCTATCCAGATTTTTATATTTTGAGTCAATGTGATGTTTTAGCAATTTCAAACAGTACCTTTTCATTTGCAGCAGCCATGCTAAATGAACGCTGTAAGTTTTTCTTCCGTCCTCACTTGCACCAGAAAAAAATGATTCCTTTTGATCCCTGGAATAGCGAACCTTTATTACGTGAGCATCCTGATCATACAGAAAATCATCCGTCTCACCCCTTACTCCAAGTCAACTCAGTTGAGTCAGAGAATTCGGAATTACTCTGGGGACATCATATTGATGCTCCTGCTGTTGGCAAATTAGTGGTTAGCCAAGTTTTAATTGGTGGTTGGGTGATTGGAAAACAGTCACAAGCAGTGGTTGTTGAATTGATTCACCAGGGTCAGGTGATTCGTCAAATTCCTGTGGGTGACATTCGTACAGATGTTGCTCAATCTTACCCAGATGCTTCTTTTTCACTCGAAAGTGGTTATGCAGCTTTAATTAAAGTTCCTGAAACACAATCTAGTTCAGAAATTCAGATTCAAGTTGTTTTAGCTGATCAAACCTGTGTGAAATTAGGTGTTATTCACTTTCAACCTACAGAACAAAAATGGTCTGTAGTTTCAGTTGCTAACCGCAAACCCCGAAAACAATGTGAACTTAGTATTTGCGCGATCATGAAAAATGAAGCTCCCTATCTGATGGAATGGTTGGAGTTTCATAAACTGGTTGGGGTGGAACGATTTTATCTCTACAACAATAACAGCACTGATGAAACCCTAGATATCATAGAACCCTATATTAAATCTGGCCAAGTAATTTTACACAATTGGCCGTTTAGCCCTGGACAACAAACATTAGCTTATGAACATTGTTTAGAAACCTATTGCTTTGAATCCCAATGGATTGCATTCATTGATCTAGATGAATTTTTATATCCCACTGAACATCGGAATTTAAGAGATGTCTTAAAAGAGTTAAGTGAAGTGCCCGCAGTGGGAGTGAATATGCTTTATTTTGGCACATCAGGTCATCTGACCCGGCCCGATGGGTTACAAATTGAAAACTTTACAATGCGAGGAACTGATGATTTTAAAGATAATAAACTGATTAAAAGCATTGTTCATCCTGATCTGGTGCTTCCTCCTACTTGTCCTCATTTTTTCCCTCCCATCAATCCACAAACCTATGGTGTAACGGAAAACCAACAACCGCTTTTAAGTTCTATGACGGCTGAGGTTTCTGTGCAGAAGCTACGGATTAACCACTATTGCACTCGTTCTCAGGCAGACATGATCCAAAAAGCAATGCGAGGAGATGCCTTTTTCCCCTGGCAAAAAAGTTTGGAAGGTTTAGAAGATTTGAATCGAAATGATATTCAAGATTTAACAATTCAGCGTTTTGTTGCTCCCTTAAAGCAAGCATTACAATCTAAGATGAGTCAGTTACCAACTGCTCAAATTCTAACTGAAAAATGGGGTTTACAGTCTCAAGTTAGTCAGCTTAAAATTGAGCTAGAGCAATCACAAATCAGGTTATATAAATCCCTCTGGAAAAAAGCGAGTTTATATCATCCTTATTTTCCCCAGCAGTCCAAAATGAAATGGTTTTTTGCCATTAATGATGAAAGCCCATATTTTGCTGCTTATGCTCAAATGTTGAAAGTGGCTGTTTACACAGCACGACAATATACTTCCCTTGAACCTTTCTGTATTTATGATGGTCAAGAGAATGAAGTAACAGAGTGGATGCGGAATCAAGGTGTCACTATTATTCATCACCGAATTCCTCATTATGAAAAATTGAAGTCTGACTTTTCTTGGTCTTTAAATGTTGCATCGGGTGCTTTTCTAAGAATTGAAATTCCGACAATTATGGAACAGTATCAGATGGATGATGAGTATGTTCTTTATACGGATTGTGATGTGATGTTTTTAAATGATGTTGTTGACTATTTACAAGGAATAACTTGCCAATATATTGCGGCTACTCCAGAACATGATCCCAATGATTGGAGTTATTTGAACAGTGGGGTGTTATATATGAATATCAAAAACCTGCAAAAAATTAACCAGGAATTTAACACCTTTATTGATGGAAATTTAGATAAAATTATGCAGTTGGCTTATGATCAAGGTGCATATAACCTATTTTTTACGGGTAAATGGGATCGGTTAGATGTGGGAATGAACTGGAAATCCTATTGGTCACTTAATTGTGATGCAAAAATGATTCATTTTCATGGGCCAAAACCTAATCAAGAAGTTCCTCATCACTTAGGACACTTTGCGACTCAAACCTACTGGGAAAATACAGAAATTTGGAAAGATAAGTATCAAGAATTAGAAGACAACCATGCTGAATTAAAAACCCAACAGGAATTAGCAAAAACCCAATCTGAATTACATAACATCAAAGAAGAATTAGAGCGATCGCAATCTCAATTCGATGAAGTTTTAGCAGAGTTAGAAGAAGCTCATCTGCAACTGCACCAAAACTCAACAACTAAACCTGGAGAATCTGTTGCGACTGAATTACACCAACAAAAAGAGTTAGAAGCTGTTCAAAAAGAGCTTGCTAAAACTCAGTCAGAACTTCATACCACTCAAGATAAATTAAAAAGCCTAACAGTTCTTTTAACACCTGTATTAGAGACAATTAATCAACTGTAAAACTTTTATAAATAGAAAAATATTTGCACTTTTTAACCGAATTGCAAGTATTTTTCGTATTAACAATATCTACAGAATGTGGTGATTATTGTGGCTTAGGATAATAACTTTCAGACTCTAACACATCATCTAAGGTCACATCCCATCTGAATTTATCATAATTTACTTCCCCAACTTTTTTAGCTAAAATAGCAACTCCTCCAAAACCCGGTTGTGTTGCCAGTAATTCTTGGGGTGAATTAACCTGATCCAAATGAAGGCGCAAAGGCGCAAAAAGACCGGATTTAATAATCTCAAATCCTAAAGCTGGAGAAAATAGTACCCTTAAACCTTCATCAGAAAAACGCCAAAAGTCCCAAGGTTTTTCATGGCTAGGCCAAGCAAAATGACTACTATGGTAAATAATACCACCGACTTCAATAATTTTACTAATTTCTCTAGCAACGATCCAAGGCATTGCTAAATGTTCAAAGACAGAGATAGAAAAAATTGCATCAAATTTTTGATTCCCAAAGTATTGAGAAAGTTTATGAGCATCTCCAACAACATCCGTATTAGAGTCTGGATAATAGTCAAACCCAGTATAAGATTTAGAATCAGGAAATAAAGGTCGCTTGCTGGCACTTCCAGGAGAAACAATGCGGGAACCAATTTCTAAAACATTAAGATGATTTTGGTTAACTAAATTAATAAAATCATTAAATAAACTACCAGCATCAATATAGTCTATAGGAGGCAGAGGCAACGACCCGTCAAAAACAAGTGTTTTTTGATAAGTTTCACCTTGACTGTGAGTATTAAACGTGACTTGATGTTGGCTTAAACGAGGGAGATGAACTACAAAACCACAATTCCGAGTTTGATACTGGGGATAAATAGCAGTTACATCAGGACGAGGATACCATGCAGTAATCGGGACTCTATTCCCACCTACAGAAATTTCTACTTTTTCTAATGCTCCTTTTTTAGAAATTAGCCAGCCTCTAATAGTAATAGAGTAATCATTTGACCAAGACTCATCTATTGCTACAATTATCTTGTCGTCTTCTGCAATCATAAGTGGATTTCCTGGATATTCAAAAAATTTTCAGGTGAGAATCATAACTGTTACTATCTATTACTAGACAAAAATTCCGCTAGTGAATAATAACATAACTAATTATCCTGCACTTTAATACTAAAGTTCTGACAAACTCTTGTCAAGTGAGGACTATAACAAGGATCATTATCAATATACTTTTGCCAACGTCCTTCAATAATATTTGATTCTCGCTTTAGACGTTCTTTCTTTTCGGGTGTATCTTCATAACCTCGACTTTTTGATTCATGGTGATAAAGGGTAACGTGAGGTAAATACAAGTTACGATAGCCTTGATCTAACATTTTTAAACACAAGTCTACATCATTATAAGCGACCGTCAACTGTTCATCAAAACCCCCTATTTGTTCAAATACTTCTCGCCGACACATCAAACAAGCTCCGGTAACCGCAGAAACATTATTAAACCCAATAACATTGCCAAAATATCCGGGGATATCAGAAGACATGGCATAATATCCATGCCCGGCAACGCCCCCTAATCCCATGACAACGCCAGCGTGTTGAATCGTATTATCTGGGAATAATAATAACACTCCTACCGCACCAATTTGAGGACGTTGAACTTGTTCTACCATCGCATTCATCCAGTCAGGATTAATTACTTCGGTATCGTTATTTAAGAATAGCAGATAATCTCCCGTTGCTTGACTGACTCCATAATTATTAATTGTGGAGAAGTTGAAGGGAATATCTAATCGATAACATTTAAACCGTGAGGGTTCCTGAGAACTCCACTTAGAAAATACTTTAAAGGTATAGTCTTGAACGCTACCATTATCAATGATAATGACTTCATAGTTGGGGTAGGTTGTTAGAGTAAAAATAGACTCTAAACATCGGTCTAAAACTTCCCCTAAATCTCTTGTTGGAATAATGATGCTAACCTTCTTATAATCGGTAATTTCATACCGGACTAAATGATGTCCTAAAAATCCCGGAACTCCTGTTACTATTCCACACTCTCCCCGTCTATTTAACGCATCCTGAATAGCTTTTTCTGAGGCTATATAAGCATAGGGTTTTGCTTCACTTCCCCCTGCTGTTGAACCCGAGTGCATTCGCCAGTGATATAAAACTTTGGAAATATGAGCAATTTTTTGGGTTTTTTCGGTAAATCTCAAGACTAAATCATAATCTTGAGCGCCTTCATATCCGATTCTGAAACCTCCAATTTCTTCTATAATAGAACGTCGGTAAGTTCCTAAATGGCAGGTATACATCCGAGACAAAAAGGATTCAGGGCACCATTCTGGTTTAAAGTAAGGATTAACTAAGTTACCATTGGGACTAATTTTATCTTCATCGGAATAAATCATATCTAAATCAGGATTTCGATTTAATAATAAAGCAACTTCATATAACCCATCGGGAGTAATTAAATCATCATGATCCAGCAACGTAATAAATTCTCCTGTTGCCAATTCTAAAGCGGAGTTAGAGGATTCAGAAATATGACCATTTTTAGTTCTATAAATGACTTTTATTCGGGAATCTTTGGCTTTATATTCTTCTAAAATTTTCTTAACGTGGGGAGAGGGAGAAGCATCATCAGCAATACAAAATTCCCAGTAGGGATAAATTTGATTAATCACAGATTCTATGGCGTCTCGGAGAAATTCTTCTGGGGTATTATAAACAGGCATAATCACGCTGAATACGGGTTTATAGCTGAATAATTCCATTGTTTCTGCCATTTTGATTAAATCTGCTGCTCTAGGAAAGTTCTTGTCTCTCCAGAGTTTATACATATAATCTTCAACTAGAATTTGATCTAAAAGTGCTTTTTTTAAACCATTGAAATCAATTCCTAATGCGGGATCAAGTTCGGATGCACGTCGATAATGATGTAGAGAATCTTCTATTTTACCTTGTTTAGCTAAAGCGGTTGCTAAGTTACAGTGTGACCAACCAAAATGAGGGTTGATTTCTAAGCATTTGCGGTAAGTTGCGATCGCTTCTTCTGCATTACCTTGTTTTTCTAAAGTATCAGCTAAATTATGATAAGACCAGTAAAAACTAGGATTTAATTCAATAGCTTTTTTATAAGATAAAACCGCTTGTTCAAATTTCTTTTGGCGTTGTCGAATATCCCCTAAATTGTGATAGGAACCAAAAAAGTCAGGGTTTAATTCAATCGCTTTTTGGTAGCTTTTTGCTGCTGCTTCCATTTCACCTATTTTTTCTAAAGGTTCTCCTAAGTGATGGTAAATATCCGATGAATTTGGGTTAATTTCTAAAGCTTTATTGTAAATAGCGATCGCATCTTCAAACTCACTCATCCTGACAAATGCTTCTCCCAACTTTAGCAATAGTTCAAAGTCTTGGGGTTCAGCATCTTTGACTTTTTTATAATAAATCAGAGCTTGTTCACGCTGATTTTTACTCCATAATAAATTAGCGTATTCCCAACATAAATCTAAGTTATCCGGCTGAGATTTTAACAAGGTTTGATAGGCTTCTATATCCCCACTATTAGATTCAATAGACTTTTTATAATATTGATTTGCTTTTTCCAAATCTGCGGGGGTTCCTCGGTCTTTTAAAGCATCTGCTAATCGAGAGTAAATATCTGTTAAATTAGGATTTAATTCTAAAGCTTTTGAATAGGAAACGATCGCAGCATCCCATCGTTCTAATTTGGCTAAAACTTCAGCAAAACTCTGATGACAATCTGCTGATTCAGGATTTAATACAATAGCTTGAGAATAAGCAGAAACGGCATCTTCCCATTGATTGAGTTGAGCAAAAACATTCCCTAAACCGTGATAAAATATCGCTGTATTGGGTTTAATTTGAATCGCTTGGGAATAAGCGTCAATAGCTTGATTCCACTGTTTAAAATAAACATAAATATCTCCTAGCACATGATATATTTCTGGCGACTTAGGGTTAAATTCCTGGGCTTCTAATAATATATTTAGAGCTTCATTAAACAAACCTTTCTGAACTAATACTTTGCCTAATATTTGATAAGCATCTCCTAAATTGGGATTGAGATCAATCGCTTTTCGACAATAATCTATTGCTTCATCCAGTTGACCCCGTTGAGCTAAGGCTTCTCCTAAATATTGATAAGCGATCGCATCTTCTGAGTTAAGTTCCAGAGCTTTTTGATAGTAACTAATTGCTTGATCTAATTCTCCTTTTTTAAATAGAGCTTTCCCTAAACTATTATAAAATTCCGTAGCATTGGGATTAATATCTATCGCCTTTTTAAACACCTTAATTGCATCGGGTAAATTCCCCAATTTTAATAAAACTTCTGCTAATTGGTATTGTGACCAAGCTGAATCAGAATTTAATTCAATAGCACGCTGAAACGCTTGTATTGCTTCTAATAGTTGATTATTTTCAGCTAACGCTTCCCCTAAATTATGGTAAATCCAATGAAACTTAGGGTTTAATTGTGCAGCCTGACGATAAGCCATAATCGCAGCTTGTAACTGACCTGATTGTTTCAGTTGATTCGCTTCTTCTAGTAAATTTGTAGCGGTTTTCAATGTGTTAGATTTAGATAGCATTGTTGATATTTCCTGAATATTCCTAATGTGAATTAACTAATTTATTAGATGATCTGTTAAACCTGTTTTGGTGCGTGCGCTTTCGCTTACGCACCCTACATTTAAGGGTTGATTTTTAGCTTAACCTGTCCAAATTTAGCATAAGTTTCGTTATTTAGAACAGCTTGGAATAACAATTCTGTTTGTCCAGACAAATTTCTGAGTTCAATCGTTTCACAAAATCCACAAAACTCTGAATTTGGGTTTTCAGGATGTAGTAAGCGAACATCAGGACGGGTGAAGTTAGCAGGAATTTCCTTAATAACTTGACCGTGATTTCCTATAATTTGAACAGCAGTTATTTTCTGCTGTTTCCCCAGTACCCAACCTTTAAAAGTAATTTGGCTAATTCCCCAATAAGTTTTAATTTCAGGTTGATCTATCGCACAATCCTGTAATACTCTATCATCAAATTCTATGAAAACATCAAAAATTTCTACTTCAGCAAATTGCCTTAAACTATAATCCGATGCAGACAACGTTAAATTAGGATTATAACAGGGATCGTGATCAACATAACGTTGCCATCTTTGTCGTGTAATCGCCACTTCCTGCATAAATCGTTGTAACTTATCCGGTGTTGTATCATAACCTCGACTCTTGGATTCATAATGATATAAAACAACGTGAGGTAAATAAATATTCCGATAGCCTTGTTCAACGATTTTTAAGCAGAAATCAACATCATTATAAGCCACTGCTAACTGTTCATCAAATCCCCCCACTTGTGTAAATATTTCTCGCCGACACATCAAACAAGCTGCTGTCACCGCCGAATAATTACTAATAGAAATAATTTGACCATAATATCCGGGGTCTGTTTCCGATGCCAGGCGGTGACTATGGGCGGCAAAATGACCAATTCCCACCACAACGCCAGCGTGTTGAACGATTTTATCAGGATACCGTAATAACGCACCCACAGCACCAATAGAAGGCCGTTGGGCTTGTTCTACCATGGCATCAATCCAATCAGGATGAATGACTTCGGTATCATTATTTAAGAATAGCAAATAATCCCCAGTGGCTTTGCTAACGGCGTAGTTATTAATCTTAGAAAAATTGAAAGGAATATCTAAAGGATAATATCTAAACCGAGTGGGTTCTTTTTCTTGCCATTTTGCTAAAATTTCCTGAGTTTCTGCTTCTGTACTGCCATTATCAATCACAATCACTTCATAATCAGGATAAATGCTAAGAGTAAAGATAGATTCCAAACAGCGATTTAAGATTTTTCCTAAATCTTTAGTTGGAATAATAATACTCACCCGCTTGTAATCTAAAATTTTATAGCGGATTTGATAGTGTCCTAAATAAATCGGAACATCTTTAACAATTCCCGGTTCTTTTCTGCGGTCAATTGCATCTTGTAACGCCCGTTTAGCGGCTTCATAAGCGTAGGGTTTCGCCTCAGTTCCTCCGGCGGCAGAACTGCTATGAATGCGCCAGTGATAGAGGATTTTAGGAATATGAAAAATATTATCGGTTTTTTCAGTAAATCTCAAGACTAAATCATAATCTTGACTGCCTTCATATCCGGTTCTAAAACCTCCAATTTGATTAATAATTTCCCGGCGATAAACTCCGAAATGACAGGTATACATCCGAGATAAAAAGGAATCAGGACACCAATCTGGTTTAAAGAAATGACCTGTTAATTCGCCTTTTTCATTGAGTTTATCTTCATCGGAATAAATCATATCCGCAGTCGGATGTTGATTTAATAAACTCACGACTTCATATAAGGCATCGGGAGTTAACACATCATCATGATCTAATAACCCGATAAATTCTCCCGTTGCTAACTCTAAAGCAGAATTAGAAGTTGCAGAAATATGACCGTTTTTAGTTCTAAAAATGACTTTAATTCGGCTATCTTGCTGTTGATATTCTTCTAATATCTGTCTAACATGAGAAGCAGTTGAAGCGTCATCCGCAATACACAATTCCCAATTCGTATAAACCTGATCTAACACCGATTGAATCGCTTCGCGGAGAAACGTTTCAGGGGTATTATAAACAGGCATAATAATACTAATCAGGGGTGTAGTGAGCCCTTTAGGGCTATGATCCCTGAAGGGCTCACTACGGGTTGTGTTGTATTTTAGCCACGCCTGATAGAGTTGTTCATACTCAGATTGAGATTGAGAGACGGAAAAGTAGGGCGTTAACCTAGCTTTTTTTTTTCCACAATTCCCTCTAATTTTGCAATCACTTCGGGATGCTCCGGTTCTAAATCCAATGCCATTTGATAGAATACAATCGCACCATCCAAATGATTATGATTCACTAAAGTATTGGCTAACTGAATATACAATTGGGGATCATCGGGTTTAATCTCAATTGCTTTATGATAAGCTGCAACATGATCAGGGTTTTCTTGAATCACTTGATAATAATAATTTAAGGATTCCTGTAAATCCAATTTAGCTCGATTTCTCAACGCATCGGCGAGTTTTTCTTGAATATTCGGTAAATCAGATTGAACTTTAATCGCACCCCGATAGGCTACAACTGCTTCTTCCCAATTTTCTAATTGAGTTAAAACTTCTCCTAAATTATAGTAAGACCAAGGGAATTGAGGATTATGTTTAATCGCATTTTGATAAGCAGGAATTGCCTCTTCCCAGCGTTCTAATTGAACTAAAGCCTCGGCTAAACTATTGTGTGACCAAGAATAGGTTGAATCCAATGCGATCGCATTTTGATAAGCAGAAACCGCCTCTTCCCAGCGTTGTTGTTTAAACAAAATATCCGCTAAATTATTATGTGTCCAAAATACACTCGGATTAAGTTCAATTGAACGCTGATAAGCAATAATTGCCTGTTCAAACTGTTCTTGATCTCGGAGTAAATCCCCTAATTTTTGATAAACTTCGGCATTATTTCCATCAAGTTCGGCAGATTTTTGATAGGCGGGAATTGCGGCTTGCGCTTCCCCAACTTTTGCCAGTGCATCCCCTAAACCTTTATAGGCTTCTGCATCTCCACTGGGATTCATCTGTACTGCTTGACGCAAGACTTTAACAGCATCTTGCCAATTTTCTTGTTTAACTAAAACTTTGCCTAATCCATAATAGGAAGACACCAATTTAGGATTTAAAGCAATTGATTTTTGATACAGGTTAACCGCTTCATCTAACCGCCACTGACGATTAAAAATCTCCCCAACTTTGTAATAGGCAACGGCTTGATTAGCATCTAACCCCAAAATTTGGTTATAAACCCTGATCGCCTCATCCCAACGTTCTTGATGACTAAAGAAATCGGCAAACCCATAATAAAATTCTAATCGGGAGGGTTCTAATTCTAAGGCTTTTTGGTAAGCATGAATCGCCCCTTCTAGTTCCCCTTTTCTATAATATAATTGCCCTAACTGATAATAAGCTCCTGCCAACTCAGGATTTAATTGTAACGCCTGTTGATAAGCGCCGATCGCCTCATCTAATCGACCTTGTTTAAAGCGGGTATTTCCTAAATTAAAATGTTCTTCGGCTGTAGCTTTTTCTGGTTCTAAACTATAGGCTTTTTCCAAACATTGAGAGGCTTGATCTAACTGCCCCATTTGGGTTAAAACCTTAGCAAAATTGCGATAAACCCCAGCAAAATCCGGCTTTAAATTAACAGCTTGTTGATAATAGGAGGCAGCTTTTTCTAACCGTTCTTCTTGAGCATATAAACTGCCTAAATTTGCATAAACTTCGGGATATTGGGGCTGAATTTCTAACGCCTTTGAATAACAGCGAACTGCCGCCGACATTTCCCCTAAAATTTGTAAAGCATTGCCTTGAATTTTATAAGCTTCTGCTAAATCAGGTTTTAATCGTAACGCTTTTTGACAGGCTGCGATCGCTTGATCCCATTCTTTCAAAGCACAATAGGCCTGAGCTTGTTTTAAATAAGTTTGGGGATTACTGGGATGATTCATCGGGGGTGTTATCCCATTATTCACCGTTGGCTGTTGAGTCGCCCCGGCCAAGGTATCTTGAGGAGAAAGCTCAACATTCACCGTTGTTCTTGTTGCTGTGGCGGCGGCTAAGGTATCCGAAGGTGCGAGAGGAGTATTGATCTCAATCGCTTTGCGGTAAACCTGTGTTGCTTCCTGCGCCTTCCCCTGTTCTTTGAGGAGGGTTGCCAAACCTTGATGGGCTGCTGTTAAATTAGGATTGAGTTGAATAGCCCTGCGATAACAGGCTTCTGCTGCTTGGACTTCCCCTTGCTGTGCTAACTGATGACCTAAGTTTAAATGTTCTTCTGCTGTTGCTTTATTGGGTTCTAACCTCAAGGCCTGATATAATGCTTTTGCTGATTCCTGTGGTTCGTTGAGTTGTGTCCAAACTCTCGCCAAATTGCGATAGGCCCCTGCGAAATCCGGTTTTAGCATCACAGCTTTTTGATAACAAGCGATCGCCTGTTGCCATTGTTGCGCTTTAGCGTACAGACTCCCCACATTAGCATGAACTTCTGCCCAATTGGGTTGAATTTCCAACGTCCGGGTATACCAGTGTTGCGCCTCTTGGGGTTTCCCTTGGCGTTGTAATATATCCGCCATCAGTTTACAACCGGGTGCATAATCAGACTGAATTTGCAACAACTGGTTACAAGCCTTGATTGCATCCTCAAATTGTCCTTGATTAAAATAGATTTCTGTTTGTTGATGAAGAAACTGTACACTGCGGGCAGCGATTTCGTTAGGTAACATAGTAGGTTTCAGTTCAGACAATTGATATTTTATCACTAATTGAACCCCGAAGGCACAAAGGCACGAAAATTTACACCCAGTCTGTCCAGATCCTCACTTCTTCGTGTCTTCGTGTCTTCGTGTTTCTAAACCTTCCATCTAATTTAATATTAATAATTAATTCAGCAGTTCTAATAACCGTTTTAAAGAAACGAGATTGATCCAAATATCCTCTGTCAAGGAATTTTGATACATCAACCCCCGCAGAGGATAGCAAGAAAACCCTTCTCCAGTTAAAGAATAATGGTCTAATCCCAAATATTGACTAATCACCCAATAATAATGACGATTATAGTGAGGAGACACCCACTCAATCACTTGGGTTCCCGGTTGACAAAATATAATATTGGTTAAACCGCTTCCATGGGCTCCCATAATCACCTTAGCTTGAGCAAAGAGAGCCACTTGTTGGGAAAAAGATAGAGACTCCAGTTGTACGACCACAAACCCCCAGGGATGTAAGGTTTCAATCACCTCGTCTTCATTTAAAATTCGTCGATAGCGAGCATCCCCCCGACTAATATAAATCCGTTCTGGATAATTTACCCCCTGATTTTGACCCAAATGCAGAAACCAACGGCGTAAAGTATCAATCGCCCAAGGTTGTAACCATCCCATATATCCAGGGTATGAGGGAACAATCAACTGTTGGGCTTGGATATGGGGAAATTGATCACTTTCAAGGATTTTAAACTCCTGAATTCCTAGACGAGTTAGGGTTTCCCGTTGAAAGGACGCTTGTTGACTATTCACTAAAAACCAATCTATTTGATCGAAATCAATCCCACTTTGACGCAATAATTCCAGTCGCGGTAAAACATCTACCATCCAATGAAAATAGACATTTCCCGACAACCCCGACAATACCGCCACCCGTCCCTCAATGTGCTGGAGGGGGGGTAAATATTCTTGTTGAAAGACTTGATGCTTTTGGGGATCATAACTGGGACAACCCGGAAGCGGTGCGGGATATTCCCGCGAAACATCCGCTAATAGTTGGTTATCCGGTGTAATAATCGCGATCGCTTTACAAACCATCCAATAATTCTCTTGCGGAACAATCCAGGCTCGTCCATTAGGAATTACCGCCACAAATAGAGGTATTGAAGGGACGTTATGCTTTGAAATTGAACACTTTTGAATTCCATGTCCTAAATTTTGCCACTGAAAAGATTGAAATACACGTTTAAGACAAGGTTCGCAGTCTAACCCCCCGCATTCACTCGGAACAGGGGTGTCGAGTGTCGGGTGTTGGGTGTCAAGTTCTGAGTTGAGAGAATAATAATGACTATCCTGTAAATTCTGATTTCTCAGCCATGTCAGGGTTGAATCACAAACGCCTTGGGGAATATTACTCGATTCAATCTGTTGAGAATTAGCCCAATCTTTCAGTAACGTTAAAGTTGAGGGGGAGTTAGGAATTAAAGACTTAAACCCCTCCTGCTGCTGCATCTGCAAAACCTTACTGTAGTAGTCCGCCGCCGACTCCCAACATCCCTGTTTTTCCAGAATTCTCCCCAATTGTAAATCGACTTCTAGCAACTGCATCGGGGAAAAACTCGACTCCTGTTTTTTGAGTAATATTCGAGCAATTTGATAAACCGTTAAAGCCGCATTGAATTGTTGATTTTTGAACAAACAATTGCCCAATTTTAGGTAAATATCTACCGACTGGGGGTTAATTTGTGTCGCTTTTTGGTAGTAACCTACCGCTTGGTCATATTTGCCATAAATTGCTAAGGTATTTCCCAGATGCAGATAGGTTTGATAGAGATATTCATAGACTGCTGTGAAACCCTCCCCGCCCCACTGTAGAGCCGTGAGAAAATCAGCACAAGCTATTTTTGCTAGGGATAATTCATCATAACCCGAATGTTTCTGCACTCCCTGACAATACCCTTCCACAAACTTAGGTTCGAGAGCAATAACCTGTTTAAAACAACGTAAAGCTGCATCAATTCGTCCTAAACTCAGCAAGGACGCTCCACAATCGGTGTAAGCCAATAAATAATCCGGGTCTAATTCAATGACTTTTTCAAAACAAGAAACTGCGATCGCGTGTTGGTTTTGTTGTTGACAAAGTTTTCCTAAATTAGTATAAGCAAGAGCAAAATCAGCCTTAAGTTCTAGGGCTTTATGATACGCTTCAATGGCTTTTTGAATTTGACCTTGGGCAGCCAGAACTTTACCAATATTATTATAAATTAAACTATTATTTTCTTGATCATTATTATAGATCAGGGCTTTTTGCCACGCCTCTAACGCTTCTGCATAATCATTTTGATTAAATAATAAACAGCCTAAATTATTATAAGCGTTAGCAAAATCTGGTTTCAGAGCAATAATTCGTTGATATAGCGCTATGGCTCGTTCCGTTTCTCCTAATTGTCCATAAGCCATTGCTAAGGCAAAATAGGCATAAATATGATCGGGGTTTTGTTGTAATGTTTTTTGATAGCATCGAATCGCTTTCGGAACATCCCCACTCCACAAATAAGCTTGACCTAATTGAAAATATAACTCTGTCCAATCTGGGCACAGAGTTAGTGCTTTTTTATAACAGAAGAAGGCTTGATCAAATTCGCCCGTATTGCGATAAACCTGAGCTAAATAGGCATAACCTTCAACAAAATTGGGTTCTAGTTTAATCGCCTTTTGGTAGGCAGAAATCGCCTCTGGAAATAGTCGTTGAACTTCGTAGAGATCCCCTAATATTTTATAAGCTTTCGCACAATAGGGATCGATGGCGAAAATTTGTGAAATTGTCCCATGAGCTTCCCGAACATTTCCCAGATCTAGGTCAGATTCTGCCGACTTAATTAAGGCTTCAAGGCTTGAATTCACAGTTTTTGACTGTTGAGGTGTTGACTGGTACGGGCGGGGGAACCCCCAAGGAGTGTCAACTTAACGCTAAAAGTAAGCTAGAAAACCGAAAGTTCGTTGATTTTTTTAAGCGTCCTAGATCCCCCTAAATCCCCCTTAAAAAGGGGGACTTTGATCCCCCCCTTAAAAAGGGGGACTTTGATCCCCCCCTTAAAAAGGGGGACTTTGATCCCCCCCTTCTTAAGGGGGGTTAGGGGGGATCTGATCTCGGCTGTAATCACGAGTTTTCGGCTTAAGTTGACACGGATGGGGGGAACCCCGCCCCTACGACTGTTGACTGTTGGTTATTAACCGACAACCGACAACCATTACTTAGATTCATTAATCGCTAAGGGTCGATTTCCCGAACCCGCCACAAGAATAGAAATAGCTTTAGCGTAAAAAGGATCTTGGGGTGTCCCGATTAACTTCGGATCAGTGGCCAATTGTTTTTTCTGATCATCAGAGATATCAATTTTAATATCCGGCGTCACTCCTTTATGACTAATATCGGTTCCATTCGGCGTATAGTAATGGGCAATCGTTACGGCCAACCCTGAACCATCGGAGAGGGAAAACACCGACTGAACAAGGGCTTTACCAAAGGTTTGTGTTCCCATAACCACGCCGCGTTGATTATCTTTTAAAGCTCCGGCTAAAATCTCGCTTGCACTGGCAGAATTACCATCAACTAACACGACAACGGGTAATTGAGTCATGGCGGTGCTATTGTTGCGAATTTCCTGGGTTTTGCCATCCCGATCAACGGTACTAACAATTGCTCCGGTATCCATCCACATCCGAGCAATATCAATACTGCTACGCAATAATCCTCCTGGATTTCCGCGCAAATCGAGAACAAAAGCTTGAACCTTTTCTTGGGTTAAGGCTTCAATTGCTTCTTGCATTTGTTCAGCCGCATGGGAATTAAATTCGCGTAGTTGAATATAACCAATTTTGCGATCGCCTTCGCTATTGAGACGATAGGTTACAGTTTCTAATTCAATTCGGGCACGAGTCAGGGTCAACTCAAATTCTTTTTGTCCTTCGCGTCCAATGCGTAAACTTACATCTGTTCCCAGGGTTCCCCGAATTTTATTCGCCGCTTGTTCAACCGTCATCCCAGTGGTGGAAACTCCATCAATAGAAAGCACCACATCCCCAGGTAAAATTCCCGCTTTGATCGCCGGAGAATTCTTAATCGGCTCAACTACCGTAATGGCTTTGGTTTCTTCATCCAGTGTCAGTTGCATCCCCACCCCAGAGAGTTCTCCGGCGGTTTGATTCGTTAACGCCTCATACTGTTTGGGATCCATAAACCGAGTGTAAGGATCTTCCAGCCTTCCTAGGGCTTTTCTGAGGGCGACATAAGCTTCTTCAGGAGAGGTATAGTTTTTACTGAGGAGTTCTTCCCGTTCGGCTTGCCAGTTGACTTTGTTAAAATTTCTATCAACAAATTCTCGATTAACAATCTGCCAAGCTTCATCTAATACAGCTTTCGGGCTATCTTTGAGGGTGGCATTGACGCTGCTACTCCAAGCTGGCATCATCAAGGCGGTAACGGTTGCCAGCGCACCTGTAAACAGGGCTTGACGGAATGGGGAAAAGCGTTTCACTTTCTGATTCATTTAATCTCCCTATATCGCTTGAAACCCTTGACTTGTCGTTTACAGTCAGGGATGAAAGCCTACGTTAAATTTTAAAGTGTTCTGATTCTGATTAGGTGGGTAAAAGCAAAAACGCTGTCACTATGATTTTACCGTTTACCTGTTTCCTGTTTTTGACAAGGATGAGGTTTGGGAAAGACCAACAGTTTCCGATGGGGAATCTGAGCAAAATGTCAAATTCAGGAGATTCAGAACCGTTGTATTCAGAAAACCCCTAACTAATGATTCATTTCAGTGGGGGGATTTTCCTAACGGAATTATTGTTTTGATCAATATTATAGTCTGACTTGGAGTTGAACTAGAGGAGTTACTCCCCTATTTTATAGTTTAACTGGAGTTTTTACAACTGGGCAAAAAATTCATGATATTCTTATAATGATGCCATGTTTTCTTGTCTACACTGTGGTTAATCTTTCAGCTAAGTCTACTTTTTCTAAAGGGTTATCCATCCTCCTACCAATTGCGATCGCCGGAATTGCCTTAATTAGCATTGTGGGAGTACAACTGTATGCTCCGGGTGGGTTAGGGATTTCTACAGTTCAAACGACACAACCCGATCAGATTTCGACCGCCACAGCCCAACAAGCGCAACAACAGGAGGCGACGCGGTTAAAACTCCTAAAAACTTTACCCTCACTTGGTTATGGTAACTTACTGGCGGATTGGGCATTTTTAGGTTTTTTGCAATATTTTGGGGATGATCCGGCTCGTCAGAAAACCGATTATGAACTTTTAAATGATTATTTCGAGGTGATCGTTACCCATGATCCCCTCTGGGTAGAAATGTATAATTTCCTATCGACATCAGTTTCTTTTTACCAAGCTAGACCGGATTTAACGGTTAAATTGATCGAAAAAGGATTGCAATCTCTTTCCCC
The DNA here is from genome assembly GCF_900010725.2 of Planktothrix serta PCC 8927. Classification (NCBI taxonomy): domain Bacteria; kingdom Bacillati; phylum Cyanobacteriota; class Cyanophyceae; order Oscillatoriales; family Microcoleaceae; genus Planktothrix; species Planktothrix serta. Next base: position 29,207 of record NZ_LR734870.1, read on the forward strand.
GGAAAAAAATCCTAAAGCTTGGTTAGTTTGGCGGGTAAAAGGAGTTGATGAATTATTGTTATTAGGAGATACTCAAGCTGCGATTAAATCTCATCGGATGGCAGCAAAATGGGCTGAAAATACACCCGATCAAGATTTTGCGCCCCGGTTACGAGAATTTGCCGAAATTTTAAGTCAAAATCCCGATAATAAATTGATCCGAATTCAATCTTGGCTCATGGTTTATGGGGCTACAGAAGATAAGTTAGTTCGCAAACGTGCGATTCAAGAATTAACAGAGTTAGGAGTTAAAATCAAATATCAGGATAATGGGGAATTACGGTTTACGATTCCTCCTGAACCCCCAAAACCTCAAACTAAAAAGAAATCAAATTAATAATTGATTAGGTGATAGGACTTGAAAGATAGAGGTTTGTGGAACTCCAAAGAATCAAGTTTAAATCGACATCAGCAAATATTTCTGTTTTTTGACAATATAAAAGTTTTGATGCAGTTAGAACGTTATGAAGATGCAATTAGGGCTTAATTTTCATGCTTTTGGGAGATTTGACTAATAACCAACTAATATAAAATAACCTGAATAGGGTTAAAAGAGTCAAAAATTATGATTAGATCTTGGATGGTAATTGGAGGAGTAGCCTTTTTGGTCGCCTTAGCCAATAATGTCCTTTTGACACCTAATGATATCCGATGGTTTAATCGTTTAACTCGTCCGGGTTGGTTAACGTTTGAAAAAGCCATTCCTTTAATTTGGATTATTGTTTTTATTGGCGGTGCGTGGTCGGCAATTTTAGTGTGGGAAGCAGAACCTGGAACGTCCCAGACTTGGGCATTAATGGGATTTTATCTATTATTAGAATTCGTAATTTTGTCCTATACACCTGTGATGTGTAAGGTGAAAAGTTTGCGGGTTGGAACAATTTTAGGAGGGACAGGTTTTATTTTAGGTTTAATGTTGATGGTTAGTGTTTGGCCAATTTCTCAAACCGCAGCGCTCTTACTACTCCCTTTTGTGCTGTGGAGTCCCATTGGCACCTATACCACTTGGGCGATGATCCCCCTCAATCCCGCAGACGCTTAAAAAAGCAACAACCACCTATTATTGCTGGAATAAAAAGTGGTTGTTAAACAATTAGGGATAAAGATTATAGGGTTAAGGTACGACGTTTCGTAGTCATCCGATAAGCTTCAATGATATCGCCCATGTTCCAGTCGTTGAAGTTATCCAAAGCAATACCGCATTCATAGCCAGCATTAACTTCCTTAGCATCTTCTTTCATCCGTTTCAGGGAGTCGAGACCGCCTTCATGAACGATTTCATTCTTGCGTCGGACTCGAACTTTACAGTTACGAATCACTTTACCCGATAGCACATAACAACCTGCTACCGTACTGCGTCCGACGGGGAAGATCGCCCGGACTTCCACTTGACCCAGGGCTTCTTCTACCAGTTCCGGTTCTAGTAAACCTTCCATCGCCGCTTGGACATCATCCAAGAGGTTGTAAATAATGTTGTAATCGCGGATATCCACTCCCGCCCGATCGGCTGCTTGTCGTGCGCCATGAGCCAAGGTGGTATTAAATCCGAGTAAGACGGCATTACTGGCGGCTGCTAAGTCAATATCCGTTTCGGTAATTTCACCCGGCGCGGCTAAGAGCAGTTGCAGTTCGACTTCTTTCTGAGGCAGTTTTTTCAGCGCGCCAACGATCGCTTCGACCGAGCCTTGAACATCTCCTTTGAGGATCAAGTTGAGTTCTTTCAACTCACCCTCTTGGGCGCGAGCCGAGAATTCACTCAGACTGATCCGACCCTTCGTTAAGCGGGTTTCGCGTTTAGCTTCTGCCCGTTGGGTTGCTAGAGCCGAGGCTTCTTTTTCACTTTCAAACACCTCGAATTCATCTCCAGCCGCCGGAACATCCCGCAGCCCTAAGACCTCAACCGCAAAGGAAGGACTGGCATCGTCTACGCGATCGCCTCGGTCATCCACCATTGCCCGCACTTTACCCAGGACTGAACCCGCCACAACGATATCCCCAACGCGCAGGGTTCCGTTTTGGACTAACAGCGTTGCCACAGGGCCACGAGATTTGTCGAGGTGAGCTTCAATAATCGTTCCTTTAGCTGCCCGGTTGGGGTTAGCATAAAGATCCTCAACCTCAGCCACTAACAGAATCATCTCTAACAGAGTATCGAGGTTTTCTCCCCGGATGGCACTGACCGGAACCATAATCGTGTCCCCACCCCATTCTTCGGGAACGAGAGCAAATTCGGTTAACTCTTGTTTCACCCGATCCGGCTGGGCACCTTCTTTATCAATTTTGTTGATGGCAATGATAATCGGGACTCCAGCCGCCTTAGCATGGCTAATGGCTTCAATCGTTTGGGGTTGGACACCATCATCGGCTGCTACAACCAGAATTGCCACGTCAGTAACTCTGGCTCCCCTGGCCCGCATGGCGGTAAAGGCTTCGTGACCCGGAGTATCCAGGAAGACGACTTGCTGGGTTTGACCCTCATGTTCCATATCGACATGATAGGCTCCGATGTGTTGGGTGATGCCCCCGGCTTCTCCTTGTGCCACTTTGGTTTCGCGGATAGCATCGAGGAGAGTGGTTTTCCCATGATCGACGTGACCCATGATGGTCACCACCGGAGGACGCCGTTGCAGATGTCCTAAGTCTTCCTCGTTGAGAATATTGTCGGGCTTGATCGCACCGGATTTGAGTTTTTCGTTTTCAACTTGAACGTTTAGATCTTGACAAATTAACAGAATTGTGTTATAGTCCAGCGTCTCTGTAATATTAACGGCAATTCCTTGAGAGAATAAGCGTTTGATAATTTCTGTTTCTGGCAAGATTAAAGCCATCGCCAGTTCCTGAACCGTCATTGGCCCTGGTACAATCACTTTCTCTGGGCGTTCTGCTTTCGGTTTAGCTTCTGTGCGACGCATATTTGCACCCGAAGAACCTCCACTCCGACCCGGAGTTTGTTTTTTCGGTTTAGCCGTCGTGGCGGCTAGATTATTTTGTCCCGGACTCGATTTGGGTTTGGGTGGACGCGCCAGGGATATAGTCATCATGGCGTTATTGGCGTTCGATAAAGCCAATGCGTTTAACTCATCATCATCGTCTTCATCTAAGGAAGGTTTCGCCCGTCGTTTAGCCTTGACTTTAGCAGCTTTAGCTTTAGCTGTATCGACAACTTCTTCTTCCTCTTCCTCCCATTCTGGCCCTCGTTTCCCAGTGCGAGGAGGGTTAGGTCGAGTTAATGTCGTCACCGCAGCCCGTTTTGGCCGTTTAATTAAATCGTCTGTAGCAATTAAGGGTTCTTCTTCTGCATTTTCTGAAGGTTCTGCATCCTCATCAATCGGTTGAACCGATTTACGCGCAGGAGGCGGTTGCAATTCCGGGCCACGGGGTCTGGGAGCCCCGATCTCTTTACGCGGTGCTTTTCGGGCTTCTGAGTCTTTTTCTTTAGCCTCAGTTGGAGCCAGGGATGGAGCCTGTTGTGTTTTGGGAGTCGGTTTTTCGGGAGTTTCCGTTTTGGGTTTTGATTCAACGGGTTTAGGCGTTGATTTATTCGTCTTCAAAACGGGCTTGTTTTTAATGATCGGTTCAACAACTTCAGAAGTAACAATAGGAACCGTTGATGCGGGTCTGACGGGTGGAGGAGACAGTAGAGCCGGTTCCGACAGATCTAGATCTTCTTCTTCAGGAATGGTGATCTCCTGCGGAGGAGAGTCAATGGCAATCTGCTCAGTTTCGGAACGTTCTTCGGCTGCTGTTTGGGAAGAGTCTGTTCCCGCTTGAGCAAGAGAATTGGGTTTCGATAATACAGGTCGATTTAACGTGGGTTTCACAGGCGCTTTTGGAGAAACAAGTGACTTAGGTGGTGTGGCAACTGATACTGATGCAGAGGAATTCTCCTCGCTGTACACAGGGGAGGAGTCAGAGTTAGGCCGAATTCTCGGCTTCTGGATCTCTAAAATTTCTTGCCTTTTCTTCTCTCCTGGTGTAGCTCCCGACGATTTCCCATTGGGGTGCGATCGCTCGGATTTGGCATCAAGCTGACCTGGGTTCGGGTGACTCGCTACATATTTTTCAATGCGTTCTTTATCCGATTCTGAAATCGTGCTACTGTGGCTTTTAACCGAAATATTCAGCCGTTCGCACACTGCTAAGATGTCCTTGTTATCCAAATTAAGTTCCCGTGATAGTTCGTAAATTCTGACTTTGGCGTTGTTCATCCACTGACCCCTCTTCGTACCAACCCATTGTTTGATGTTTACATAGTTCGATTTACTCTTACAACAGTAACCTCTACATTTTAAATAACGATATCATCTGCTCTTGTTATTTAAGTGTCAAGGATGCAGAGGATTCGTCTGCTGTGACAGTTCTTAATGTTATGTCGATTTTTGTTGAACTTGAACCCCTTAAATCTTTACACTTGTCTTTCTCAAGTTAACAGATTTGAACCTTCGGGTGAAGGAGGATCATTGGACAACTTAGCCAATTTATCCCATTCTGCTACAACTTGGACACCCCATTCTTCTATCTGGGGAGTAGGTTTAGTAACTAAATGTGAACTTGACACCTCCTTACAGGGGTTGTGAACGTGAACAGGTAGTTGATTCAGAAACATCGCCACAGGGCGAGGTCATCTCTGAAGGGTTTGCTAAACGTTGCCATAGGCTTTGATACAGTTCCTCTGGCACCGATGTTCGCAGTGCGTGTCCCAGTCGATTTTTTTTCTGAGCCACCCGTAAACAATCAGGGTTGGGGCAAAGGTAGGCTGAACGACCCATTCCTTGATCTAATTGTACCTGATGCGATGGATAGAGCCGGACAAATCGCCAGAAGGTTTCTTTGCCTGCTAACTGGCGACAAGCAACGCAACGACGTTGGTTTTTCATGGTTGACGGTTGACGGTTGACGGTTGACGGTTAGCCACTGCCTCCGGCGCTCCCCCGGCTCCCCTCTACTCCTCTTCCCCAAATTCGTCAAAGTCCTCATCCCTTGCCGCTAAAGCTTGACGTTCGAGTTCTTCGGCGATTTTTTCATCTTCGGCTGCTGCATCATATTTAGCAGTATCCTTAATATCGATTTTCCATCCTGTTAATCGGGCTGCCAGACGCACATTTTGCCCCTCTTTCCCAATAGCCAAACTCAATTGATCTTCAGGAACCAGAATATGGGCACGACGTTCTTCAGGATTGACTAAACGGACTTCATCGACTCTCGCCGGACTCAAGGCATTGGCAATATAGGTAGCCGGGTCAGGTGACCAACGAATCACATCTATTTTCTCACCCCGCAGTTCATTCACCACGACTTGAATCCGTGAACCCCTGGCTCCAATACAAGCCCCAACCGGATCAACATCTCGATCGAGAGTATCTACTGCTATTTTAGTCCGGGGGCCAACATGACGGGAAGGGGGGTTGGCTTCTCGCGCCACCGCCACAATTCGCACCACTTCATCCTCAATTTCTGGGACTTCATTGGCAAACAAATAAACGACTAACCCGGCATCAGCCCTAGACACTAACAATTGTGGCCCCCGTTGGGAACCTTGACAGACTTTTTTCAGATAGACGCGGAAAGTGGCATTGGCCCGATAATTATCATTCGGCAGTTGTTCCCGTTTGGGAAGTTCCGCTTCCACAGCCATGTGACCAAAGCCACTGGCCACTTCCATAATTACAGATTGTCGTTCAAATCGCAGGACTTTGGCTTGCAGCACTGTTCCTTCGAGTTCTTTAAACTCCTCTTGAATCATTTTGCGCTGCTTATCCCGCAGTTTTTGCGCTAAAACCTGTTTAGTTTGAATTGCAGCCATGCGGCCAAATTCCCCTTGATCCGGGGTGACATCCAGAGTAACGGTATCGCCTAATTGGGCTTCGGGTGCAACTTCTCGCACGTCTTTTAAGGCAATTTGATGATCTTGGTTACTGACTTGTTCAACAATAGTTAAATTTTTGGCTAAAACTCGAAATCCTTCGTCGTCTACATCGAGTTCTACATCAAAATTATCAAAATAATCGTCACTAAATTGAGTCTGGATTTCAATCGTTCGACGATAGCGTTCATATCCTTTTAACAATGCTTCTCGTAACGCTTCTTCTACGGCTTTTTTAGGTAAATTGCGTTCCTGAGAAATACTATTAATCATATCTTGCAAACCGGGCAAACTCACCATTGACATAGGGCTTTTATCCTCCAAATTGGAAATTTTGTGATCACAGGACTAGATTTTTCAACAGAGAAAGGAAGGGCGCAAAATCAAGGGGATAGACCCCCCTGCCTTCAATCACCAACGGTTTTAACTTGAGGTTGTAAAACCTTTATTCCTCCCCACTTTCATCGAATATAACTTGTGTAATTAACTCACGCGGAATTGCCAGTTGTCGCCCTTTTTGGCTTAAGTAAACAGTGGTTTCATCCCGACGCACCAGTTTTCCTCGTTGTTGAGAATGACCTTTGTAGGGTTCTGATGTTTTAACAATGATAGAAAATCCTTTGAATGAAACAAATTCTCGATCGCTGGTTAAAGATTGCGAAATTCCAGGGCTGGAAATCTCCAAAACGTAGGCATCGGGAATAATATTGCTGGTCTCTAATTGTTCTTCCAAAGCTCGGCTCATCCGTTCACAATCTTCTAATCCAGTATCCTGACTGGGGTTGCGGATATCTACACGCAGCACAGGAGGTTTCTGATTGGTGTAAAAGGTTGCCCCCACCACTTCCAGTCCCAATATTTGGGCGATGGGGGTGGCGATGTCGAGAATTTTGGGGATCAGAGGATGAGCCATAGTTGACGTGAATATTAGAGTCTACACAAGTTCTGACGTTACACTGCCATTAAAAAAGTGGGTGAAGCCCACTCAGCGCGTGAAACAGTGTCTTCTCAGAAGCCAAAGACGAACCCAAAGGGTTCGCCTCTTTCTCTAGTTTAGCTTACAGCGAAAGCATTTGCCAGGTGTGTTGTCTGTTATCTGTTGTCTGTTGACTGTTAACTGTTGGCTGTTGGCTATTTACAGTTAACGCAATTTACTCGGTTTCTGTTAATCGTCTTTGTTCGTGTAATTGGGCGAGAACCTGTTCAAAGTTAGATTCATCCACCTGTTGAATATAGTTAATTTTGAATTCTTCTAAAAAGTCAATTAATAAGGTTTGAATTTCGGCTAAACCTTGTTCTTTTTGGAGTTCTTCCCCTAAAACCTTACTAAAGTTTTTAACTAATTGATTGGTTAATTTTGTGCCCACGGGATCAGCCATTGCTGTTTTCACCGTTTCATAGGCATTCTGTGGCCCTTCCGTGGCTAATTTAGACAGTTCTGTAATTATTGTTTCTTGAATTTGTTCAGGAATTTGTTGTAACCCCGGAATATTTTTAAACTGTTGAATAACCGGAGATTGTTGCATCACTTGTTCAATATTATAGCGCAATAATGCTTCAATATCGGGTTCTAGTTTAGGAATAACATGATAAATAATTGTCTGGATTAAATGATTGGCGATCGCCTCCATTTCATTGATATTATTAATATCTAAATATTGTTTATTTTGATTCACAAAAAATCGTTTAACTACATCTCCTTTCCGAATTTCTCGTTGAACTTGTTCCAAGACTTCAATCACCACGGCTTCGGTTAATTCCCTGGCGATTCCAGCCACAAATCCGCGAGTGACCTGAATCCGAATATATTCTAAACTGATAAAATTGACTTGATTTAAACGTAGTGCTACAGGAATTATTCTTAATAATCGCCAAAAGGGTAAAAACAAAAAGACATCATACCACCGCCATAACATCGCATCAAACCAAGTCACTTTAGGATAGCGACGACTAATAAAATAAGTTCGGGCTAAAAATTCTAGGAAGAAAATAATAATAAAAGGTAAATCAATCTTCCAAAAGGTTCGAGTAAATTCCCCATTTTCTCCCAGAGTTCGATAATAATTTGTAGCAATTAAAGGGCGAATATTCTTCTCAAACCATTGAATTTCTCGATCATATCCTTTTGCTTGCAAATAAGAGGGACTCCAAAATATATTAAAAGATTGTTTAGCCGAATTATTTTTATTTTCGATCCGATCCCGCATCCGATTTTTAATCCGTTCTAAAGTTCCGCTTTTTTCAGCAATAGCAAACGGATTTTCATTGATCATTTCCTCACTTTGGCTGCGTAAGTTGGCTAAAATTTCCTCGGTTTCAGCCGAATTTAAGCTCGTTTCAACAACCGTAGTTTTTAACTGTTCAACGGTCTCTAAATATTTTTCAGTCTCTTGATGGGGCTCAATTCCTTTAAAGGGATCATAAATTTGGGTCAGGGTGGGAATATACCGGAAATAATAATCTCGCCAATGAGTATAACTGAGGTTAAATAAAATTAATCCATAGTTAACGGTCACTAAAATAGCCATTAACCGTTCAAACCAAGGGACATTTTGATGTTTTTTAACAAATACAGATTTTTTCACAATTGGATATCAAATGATAAGACAACAATTCAAAACTTAGAGAGGATATGAAAGCAGTTTTAGGTATTATAGAAGATCAGGATATATCCTGACATTTGACAGTTCATCAAGTTCTAGATTTAATATATGTCCAATACTTTAGAAACTCCCCGGATTAGTGTAGTGATTCCAGCATACAACTGCGATCGCTATATTGGGCAAGCCGTCGAAAGTATTCTTAATCAAACTTATTCTGCTGATGAAATTATTGTCGTAGATGATGGTTCCCAAGACAACACCCGCCAGGTATTACAACCCTATTCTGACTCTATTCGCTATGTTTATCAACCGAACCAAGGAGTTTCTGTGGCGCGAAATCAGGGGTTAAGTTTAGCGCGGGGAGAGTTTATTGTCTTCCTCGATGCGGACGATATTTTTCTTCCTGATAAATTAGAAACCCAGCTCGCCATTTTTGAAAAACAACCGCAACTCGGACTGGTTCAAAGTGGATGGCGTCGTGTTAACAAACAGGGAGAAACCTTGACAGAAGCGACACCTTGGGATTATGTTCCTGAGTTGAATTTAGAAATGTGGTTGCGTTGGAAACCGTTGGGAACAATGGGAACCTTAATGTTTCGTCGAGAATGGTTATTAGAAGTAGAAGGGTTTGAACCGGGGTTAGCTCATGGGGAGGATGTGGATTTAATTTTAAGACTAGCATTATTAGGATGTGAATCGGCTTGGTTACGTCAATCAACAGTTTGTTATCGTCAACATGACCGGAATACAATGCGGGATGGAATTTCTCAAGCGAAATCGATTAATTATGTTTTGGATAAGTTTTTTAATCTTCCCAATATTCCCTTAGAAATTCAGTTAATTGAAAATTGGGTACGTTACAGTACCTTAGTTTGGAGTTCTTGGTATTTGTATTATACAGGTTTTCCTGTTGAAATGGGAGAATATCTGCAAAAAGCTTGGAAATATACCCCGTTTTTAGCCGTGGAAACTCTAATCAATTGGACAGAAAGTTTTGTGCATTATTCTAATAGTTTAGGACAGTCTTTAGAGGTGAATCAGCTTTGCAATTTACCCGAATGGCAAAATTTAACGGTTTGGGTTTTAGAACAAACTTTAAAACAGCGTTCTCAATCTTTAGAAGGAGGATTTAAGTTGCTGTAATTCCTGCTAATTCCAGTAAGCTGATTAAATCATCGATATTAATTCGCATATTCAAGAATCCCAAATGGGTCAGATTCTGTTCGGTTTTATCCGCTAAAAGTTCCCCAATTAAATAGTAATGTTCTAAATTACAAACATTACTAATAATTCGATAACAAGGCGGCACATAGGTAGGAGTAAATAATTCAATGATTTTGGTTCCGGGTTGACAGAAAACAATATTGGATAATCCAGCACCATGCGGCGCTAAAACCACCGACGCACTCGCCATTAATAGCGCTTGCTCCGAGAGCGTTAACGATTCTAAAACAACGCTTTCAAAGTTAAACAATTCCAACCGTTGCATCAATTCATCTTGGTTAACAACACTGCGAGAACCTGCATTTTCTCGACTAATATAAATTCGACGGTTCGCCTTTACAGTCTTAGCTTGTTCAGGAAGAAACTGCTGTTTCAAGAACTTACAAATCCATTCCGGTGTTACTGTATTATTTTGAAATAAGTTAGGAGCAGGAACAATCAGCTTTTTAGCTTGAATATAAGGTTTGTCAATACTTTGAATAATCTTATGTTCAGGAATTCCTAAAAGTTCTAAAGTTTGTTTTTGGTAAGGGAAGCGGTAACTGTTAAACACAAAATAGTCAATACTCTCTAACTCGATCCCACTTTTTTGAATTAAATGAATTCCCGGTAAAACATCATACATCCAATGGTAAAATGATTCTCCCCAGCGAACCGACAAAAAGGCAACTGTTCCATTAATATGATGAATTGGAGGTAATTTATGAGAGGATAAAACTACTTCAGCGCATCCGGTTGAAATATCAGTCAGTAATTCATTTTGCGCGGTGATCACCGCACTGGTCGCGGAATCTCCCCAGACTTTCCCATTGTTTAATGTCACCACAAACGCATTTCGAGTTTCTGCTTGACCAAAGATAAATCCGGGATGAAATTGAGCAATAGTTCGGGAAGGGTTCAAAGGGATTTGACTACCTGGATAAACTGAAGTATAGCTGACATTAGAACTAAAGTCTGAGGTAATTAATTGATCGGGATTAACAAAACAATATTGTTCTAAAAGTGATAAAGGTAAATCTTTATAACTAAAACAGTTTATAGCCTCTTCATTTTTTCCTTGCTGTTGTAGAATTTTAGCAATATTTTCATAAACTGGAATGAAATCAGGTTTCATTTGTAAAGCGTCCATGAAGTAGGACATGGCGAGATCTAAGTCTTGTTTTTTTAACCACGATTCTCCTAATCCCGCGTAATATTCAGCAACTTTAGGATTAATATTGATAGCAGTTTGATAGGAGGCGATCGCCTCATCAAGTTGACCTTGAGAACTATACAAATTCGCTAAATTGTAATGTAAAATATCAGCTTTGGGAGCAACTTTTAGACGTTCTTTATACACTGAAATCGCGGTTTCAATTTCCTCCTGTTCAATTAAGATTTCTGCTAATTGCTCTAACAACCAGAGATTATTCGGATTGAGTTCAACCGCTTTACAATAAGCATTAATTGCCGGATTCCATTGTTGTTGAGCGATTAAAGCTTTTCCAAGTTGGGGATATAACCAATCGATGTTAGGTTCAAGTTCAATAGCTTGCTGATAGGAGGCTATTGCTTCCTCAAACTGTTGCATTTCAAATAAAGCATTTCCCAGGATAAAATACAGCCAAAAGCCATCAGGATTAATTTCAATGGCTTGACGATACCAATTAAGGGCTTCTTCTGGTTTACCTGTTTTTGAACAAATTTCTCCCTGTTTATAATAGGAGCCAAAAAATTTAGGATTTAGAGCAATTCCTTGGTAATAAGCGACGGTGGCTTCTTCCCATCTTTCTTGTTCAAATAACGCATTTCCCAGTTGGTGATATGTCCAAGAAAAATCCGGGCTGAGTTCAATCGCTTTTTGATAATTTGCGATCGCTTCTTCCCATTTTTGTTGCTGAACGAACGCATCTCCCAAACTTTGATAACATAAGTTACTATTCCCATCCAGACTTAGGGATTGCTGATAGGCTGCGATCGCTTCTTCCCATCGTTGTTTCCGACTTAATGCTTCTCCGAAATTAAAATAGGCGTGCGACCAATTCGGATAAATTTCTACGCCCTTACTATACAGTTCCAGAGCTTGATCTAATTTGCCTTTTTCAATTAACGTTTTCCCAAAATTCATATAATCTTGAGCCGAAACGCATTCAGGTTCTAAAATTAAGGCTTGATACCAAGCATTATTCGCTTCTTCCGGTTGATTGAGATTAATCCAAACAGTATATAAACTCTGATAAATTCTAGCTTGATTGGGTTTAAAATGCAGAGCAGTTTGATAGGCTTGTAGTGCATCCCGCCATTGCTGTTGTTGGAAATACACCGTCCCTAAATTAGTATGAACTTCTACCCAATCGGGTTTCATGTCGAGGGCTTTGGTATACCAAAATTTAGCTTCATCCAGTTTCCCTTGTAATTGTTTCGCCAACCCCATCGTGCTATAAGCCGGAATAAAGCGAGGTTGCAGTTTTAGGGCTTGTGTACACACTTCAACCGCCTCATCAAGCTGCTGTTGGGCGATATAGCGATGTGCCTCGGCGTGCAAATCAAGAACCGTTTTCTCTGGAGTGTCAGACAATGGCATGAGCAACCGTAAAAATAGACTATCAACATAGACGTTGTATTGATAAAGATAGTTTATCAGGCTTAAAGTTTCCGGTGTGGGGTAGCCAGAGGTTCAAACACCGAACGCTCACCTCCCGACTCATATTCCCTAACTCCATCACCGTAAGGAATCAGACAGCCTGACAACTCCTGTATATTGCTTAATTATGAAGTAATGTTAAGCAAATTTTATTAAAAAATGTTGCAACTTATTGCTTGGGTTGTTAGATTGTGCATGGAGGGTCTTTCCAATTAATGCTCGTATTGAGGAGACAGTTGAGCCATGCGTGAAATCAATGTCGCTCTATTAACCAGGAACTAAGGAAAAAAGATTACCTGGTGTGTTGTCTAATCACGACCCATTACTTATCTCTACACTCATGACCCAAAAATTTTAACTTTTCAAGATTTTTTCAGATCTGCACAGAGGAATATCGGTGTCTAATCACGGTTGTTAGGTTGGGATGTGATGGAATTGTATTCTCCATCGCTGCCAAGATTACACCGAATTCCTCCTCAACAGGAGGTTTTCGCAATGAACATTCAAGGAAAAACAGCCCTAATTACTGGGGCTTCTCGTGGAATTGGGCGGGCAATTGCCTTAGAATTTGCCAAACATCAGGTCAAACGTCTGATTTTAGTTGCACGGGATCGTCAACGACTCGCGGAATTGGCTACAGAATTAGAACCGATGGGCGTAGAAGTTGTCACCTTGGCCCTGGACTTAACGCAACCGATAAAAGTCAATATTGCGATCGCTCAAGCTTGGCGGTCACACGGGCCAATTGAGATTTTGATTAATTGTGCGGGTGTTGCCCACCAAACGCCGTTTTTACAGTCCAAACTCCTAGACGTTCAAGAAGAAATTTCTTTGAATTTTATGGGGTTGTATACCATTACCCATGCTATTGCCCGACGCATGGCCACCCGCAAATCGGGAACCATTATCAATGTATCGAGTTTAATGGGAAAAATTGCAGCCCCTACGATGTCCACCTATTCGGCGACTAAGTTCGCTATTTTGGGATTTACAGAAGCCCTGCGCCAGGAATTAGCCGCCTACAATATTCGCGTTATGGCCCTATTACCGACCTTAACGGACACGGATATGACACGGGACTTGAAACTGTTCCGTTGGGTGGTTCCCATGACCCCCGAACAAGTCGCCAAAGTGTTAGTGGCGGGTTTGGATAAAGACACCTCGGAAATTTTAGTGGGATGGCAAAGCCATTTAGCCGTTTGGTGCAACCGTTTTGCCCCTTGGTTGATGGAGAAGATTATGTTATTGGCTTCTCCAGTTACCCACAAAATCAAGAAATCCTATCCCGTCTTCACAGAAGCTGAAGCAACATTGCATTAGTTTGTTGGCGGTTGACCGTTGACTCTGATTGTTAGAGACGCGCCATGGCGCGTCTCTACACTGAACCGATTAAGGTAATATTAGGCAATAGGCTGTTATAGCAGTTGCCAAGGCAGTTAGGACATAGACTGATGCTAAAACCGTGCGGAGAGAACTCTTTTCCTGTCTGTTCCCTGTTCCCTGTTCCCTGTTCCCTGCTATAAGTAACTTCCCTTAAATTCTGAAGTTCCCAGTCTCAACCTTTGGAGATCAAAAATTTTATGCCCAGATCACAACGTAACGATAACTTTATTGATAAAACCTTTACGGTTATGGCAGATATGATCCTGAAGATACTGCCCACAAACCAAAAAGCTAAAGAAGCATTTGCCTATTATCGGGATGGAATGTCAGCGCAAGCAGATGGGGAATATGCAGAAGCATTAGAAAATTACTATGAAGCACTGACCCTAGAAGAAGATCCCTATGATCGGAGTTTTATTGTCTATAATATTGGCTTAATTCATGCTAGTAATGGGGAACATGAAGAAGCCTTAGAATATTATCAACAGGCAATTGAGTTAAACCCCCGAATGCCCCAAGCTTTAAATAATATTGCGGTGATTTACCATTATCAAGGGGAAAAAGCCAAAGAAGCGGGAGATGAAGACAAAGCTGAAGAAGAATTTCGGCAAGCAGCAGAATATTGGGTTAGGGCAATTCAACTAGCACCGAATAACTATATTGAAGCTCAAAACTGGCTGAAAGTCACCGGAAGAAGCAAGATTGATGTCTATTTCTAATAGTTTTTAACTTTAAATCGCCCAATTGCAACCCGATGACGGGTTGATCCCTTTCCCCACCCACCTGAAGATCGATTTAACCTATGACTATTGATCGTGAACAAGTCTCTAAAGTCGCTTATCTGGCTAGACTGGAGTTAACCCCAGAAGAAGAAGAAAAATTTACCGCTCAATTGGGTGAAATTTTAGACTATTTTGAGCAATTAAATGAACTCGATACCGCCCAAGTTCCTCCCATGACCCGGGCAATTGAAATGAGTAATATTACTCGACCGGATCAAGGCGAACCCTATCCCCAACGAGATCATATTCTAGCCAATGCTCCCGAACAAGAAGGAGACTATTTCAAAGTGCCTAGAATTATGGCAGAAGAATAAATCCGTAATTCCATCTCTGTGACCAGAAACCCCTTTTCTTAGGCGATCGCAGGTTCTTCAACCCCAGATTGTTCCGAGAAACGGGGTTTTTTTGCCCTTGTCCTAATTTTTTTGAAATTTGGGAGGCAAAAGAGTTGCTGAACTCAGGCTTTACCTCTATACTATGAACAGACGTAAAGAAACATTAACTGTGCTCATCAAATTTCTCAGATTCTGCTAGTGCAGATGAGAGAGTCTTAACGTGAGTCCAAGTCTCTTTACAACTTGTCATTATATATATTCGGAGATTTGCGTCCATGACTATTGCTGTCGAAAGACCGCAAGTTGAGAGAGGATGGTTTGACGTCCTCGACGACTGGCTAAAACGCGATCGTTTCGTCTTCGTGGGTTGGTCAGGAGTTCTGTTGTTCCCCTGTGCTTACCTAGCTCTTGGTGGCTGGTTAACCGGAACAACCTTTGTGACTTCCTGGTACACCCACGGTTTAGCAAGCTCTTATTTAGAAGGCTGTAACTTCTTAACAGCCGCCGTTAGTACCCCCGCCAACAGCTTAGGACATTCCTTGCTGTTTCTCTGGGGGCCTGAAGCTCAGTGGGACTTTACCCGTTGGTGTCAACTGGGCGGTCTGTGGACATTTGTAGCTCTACACGGTGCTTTCGCGCTGATCGGCTTTTGTCTGCGTCAGTTGGAAATTGCTCGTTTAGTGGGCATTCGTCCCTATAATGCGATCGCCTTTACTGGGCCGATTGCGGTATTTGTCAGTGTGTTTCTGATGTACCCCTTGGGTCAGTCGGGCTGGTTCTTTGGCCCTAGCTTTGGGGTGGCGGGGATCTTCCGTTTCATCCTGTTCCTGCAAGGCTTCCATAACTGGACGCTGAACCCCTTCCACATGATGGGAGTGGCTGGAATTCTGGGTGGTGCGCTGTTGTGCGCCATTCACGGAGCGACGGTAGAAAATACCCTGTTTGAAGATGGCGACAAAGCCAATACCTTCCGGGCTTTTGAACCGACTCAATCGGAAGAAACCTATTCGATGGTGACCGCCAACCGTTTTTGGTCACAAATTTTCGGGATTGCTTTTTCTAACAAACGTTGGTTACACTTCTTCATGTTATTCGTGCCTGTCACGGGTCTGTGGATGAGTTCTATCGGCATTGTTGGTTTGGCTCTAAACCTACGCGCTTATGATTTCGTCTCCCAAGAATTACGGGCAGCCGAAGATCCTGAATTTGAAACGTTCTATACCAAGAACATTCTGTTAAATGAAGGTCTGCGGGCTTGGATGGCGCCTTCGGATCAACCCCACGAAAACTTTATTTTCCCTGAAGAAGTTCTACCTCGCGGTAATGCTCTGTAATTAGAGATTCTAATTATTAGGGAATGTTTTAAAAACATCTGATTAATTTCAAAACCTCCTACAAATTTTGTAGGAGGTTTTATTATTTTATTAACAGTTGATTGCAGCCCTGAAGGGCTTACTACTGATTGCAGCCCTGAAGGGCTTACTACAGCAGTCGCGCCTGGGGTGTTAGGACATAGACTGATTCTAAAACCTAAACCGTACACCCCTCTTTTCCTGCCTGTTCCCTGTTCCCTGTTCCCTAATATAACAATTTATTGAAACTGTTCTCGAATGGTTTCAATCCGTTTGCGATTTACCCCTAAATCTGATTCTCCTAAACGGGAGGCAGAACGCACTTGAATTAAACCCTCTTGTTCATCTAAATAAAATTCTACATCATCGACAAATCCCATCAGAGGCGAGGTGAATTCGGCGTAAATATAATTGGTTTCATCCTTAATAATTGCAGCATTTTCAGTATTTTCAAGAATAGTTTGAATCTGTTTAAATGCTGTTTCAGGATCATCTTTATAGGAGAAAGGTTCAATTTGATGTTCGGCATCTATACTTTGACTAGAAACACAATTGGGAGAAGGGGGACAGGGTGCAAATTTCCCCTGTTCAACACCGAGGTTTGTCGGTGGAGTTCCTGAAAAAGAAAATAGACTTCCTAGGACTGGAGAAACAGAAAACCGGGAAGCCAAAGCCGGAGGAACTAACGCCAAGTGAGTCAGAATTAACACCATTACTGTTAACAAGACAAAGAAAGATTGAATTTTCCCAACAGACTCGATTAATTTTTTCATAATAAAAAAATGGGAAGTTTGGAAACCGCTTCTCTTCAGAGCGCGGAGGAAAAACGACTCAGGAGAATTTATTCTCCGTGAATACGAGATTAGGAATCGACAAAAATTGTTGTATTTGCCGATTCCCGGTTTTTTTGGTATTTCTACCACACTGATTTCTCAGGTAATGTTAGCTTCGCCAACCAATGTTATCGGTCGGTACTTTCTCGGTCATCACGGTCTTACCCCTCGTAAAACTGTTTAACTTTCAAGTTTTAGAGCTTGGGACTAGCTACGCATCCCAAGGTAAGAACTTTAACGCTTCCCGATAACGTAGCCCGTTAAGGCTAAGGCGGGTACGAGCTATCCAAAGGAGAGGCATGAAGCCCCGTCTCTTCAGAGCGGGGTGCTGACGGAAGATTAAGATTGGATTTCTCCCCTGATTGATTCTACAAGAAAAGCCCCTGAACACCCTAGAATCATCTTTCGAGGGAGGTTGAGCAAGAAATCTATTGAACCTCCACTGGCTAAAACGATAACTGATATGATCAACGGTATAGAAGTTTATCAATCAAAGACTGGAAATCATGCCTAAGACTGTTGCTGAGGTGATGACCCCGAATCCCATACTGGCCCAGCCAGAGATGCCACTCAGAGAGGCACTTCAACTGATGGTGGACAGACATATCGGTTGTTTACCTGTGGTGAATTCATCGGGTCATTTAGTGGGAATCATTTCTGGAACAGACTTGATGTGGCAGGAAAGCGGTGTTACTCCTCCGGCCTATATTACGTTTCTCGATAGTGTGATTTATCTGGAAAACTTTTCCCGGTATGAACAGGAATTACATAAAGCTTTGGGCCAAACGGTGGGAGAAGTGATGACTCCAGCACCCCTGGTGACGATTACTCCTGATCAATCGCTTTCTGATGCGGCTCGATTATTCAATGAAAAGCGGATTCATCGTTTACCTGTGGTGGATCAATCTCATCAAGTGATTGGGCTTCTCACCTGTGGGGATATTCTGCGGGTGATGGCAGAGGCAAAGAGTTGAAATCGGATTTAGCAATGGCTTCAGGGTTTGAGTCATGATAACAAAAGGGCAGGGGTCGAGATTCTGTTTCTACTTCTGTCCTAAATTTATGATAAATAATTGTTAATACTGGAAAAATATTGATGTATTGATGCCCGAAAACATGATATTATTTTAATCATTTCAAAACCGTTTAGATCTTTAATTTCACAACTTTAATTTTTATGACTATTACCCCTGAATCTGTTCAGCAGTTGTTAAGTTCCAGTGATTTTGGCGATCGCTTACGGGGTGTAAATCAACTTAGACAATTGGAACCTGTGATCGCGTTTGAGTTAATTCAAGTCCCCATTAAAGATAGTAATAGTCGAGTCCGATATGGTGCGGTGAGTCAGATGGCAACCTTGGGAGAACAAAATTTAGAAATCTCTTATCAAGTATTGCGCCATCACTTATTAAATGATCCGGAAGTGGATGTGCAAGCGGCGGCAGCAGATGCGTTAGGAGCTTTAAAACTTCAGAATGCGTTTGATGATCTGCAAAATGTTTATAACACAACATCTGAATGGCTCGTTAAACTGAGTATTGTGGCAGCAGTGGGAGGAATAGAAGAACCTCGTGCTTTTGAACTTTTAGAACAAGCACTTCAAGATGAAAATACTCTGATTCAAACCGTTGCCATTAGCGCATTAGGAGAATTAGGAGACAAGCGGGCAATTCCTTTATTAGTTCCTTTTGTTACAAATTCTGATTGGCAAGTTCGTTATCGTGTCGCCCAAGCTTTAGCGCGTTTAGGAGGCAGCGAAGCTGAAGTTTTGTTACAACAATTAGCTGAGGATGAAGTTGAAATTGTAGCCCAAGAAGCTAAAACGGTTTAATCACTGTAAGGGATCAAATCCCTGTAAAAATAGTTAGGAACTCCATACAGATTTAAGAGAAAACTAGACAATATTAAGACAAGAATCCGTCTGCTAAAATCTTGATTCTGGCTTTTATTTGATATTTCTGGGTAGAGACGTCAAATATTCCGTCTCTACCGAATATAATCGCCCCTCAAACTAACGCGGATATTGTTCCATTAATCCTCGAACTTGTTCGGCGTGGTAGGAACTGCGGGTTAAGGGAGAAGCAACGACCTGTAAGAACCCAATAGACACGCCAAACTCTCGCCAAGCCTTAAATTGTTCAGGAGGAATAAACTCTACCAGGGGTAAATGTTTGGGACTCGGTTGTAGGTATTGACCCAAGGTTAAAATATCACAGTCAACGGCTCGTAAATCCTGCATCGTTTCTCGAACTTCCGCATCCGTTTCACCCAGTCCTACCATAATTCCTGATTTGGTATAAACTTCTGGGGTAAGTTGCCGCGATCGCTTTAATAATTCTAAACTGCGGTGATAATCTCCTTGAGGGCGCACCCGACGATACAAGCGTTTAATCGTTTCGGTATTGTGGTTGAGAACTTCCGGCTTTGCTTGCAAAATCAGTTCTAAAGCGTCCCAATTTCCACACAAATCAGGAATTAATACTTCAATGGTAGTTTGGGGAGATACAGCACGCACCCGGTCAATACACCTAACAAATTGGGACGCACCGCCATCGGGTAAGTCATCCCGGTTAACAGAAGTGATCACAACATGATTCAGGTTCATCCGTCGAACTGCTTCCCCTAGTCGCTCAGGTTCAGTAGCATCTAGGGGTTGGGGCTTTTTCTCAAAATTAATATCACAGTAGGGACAGGCACGGGTACAAGCTGGCCCCATAATTAAAAATGTAGCAGTTCCGGCGTTGAAGCACTCGCCAATATTGGGACAGGAGGCTTCTTCACAGACGGTGTTTAGGCCTAAGTCCCGTAAAATTCCTTTAACGTTTCCGACGCGCTCCCATTGAGGCGCCTTCACTCGCAACCAGTCTGGCTTGACAACCACGCGCTACCTTTTCCTGCTAAATTCACATCTTTTAGATCCTAACTGATATTTTATGTGTTAAACTGTCTAATCATGTCTTGTTAAAGACACCGGGATGTAGCGCAGCTTGGTAGCGCACCTCGTTCGGGACGAGGGGGTCGCAGGTTCAAATCCTGTCATCCCGATTTGATGGATTCTCCCCCAAGTATTAGCGCAACGGGAACCGGACGCAGCATTTATTACTCTGGTTGGGAGTTGGTGAAGTTGGCAGCAATGGAATATTGTTTATATTTACGAGTCTTACTTTGGCAATGGTCAAAGCGTTTATAATACGGCTATAATACGGCGGGGTAGTTCGTAAAGATTTTGTATTGAGTTTTATTGATGCTCAATTTAAAAAGATTTATGAGGTTTATTGTTATTAAAGTTAACACAAATTAGTATAATGGAAAACGAATCTTTATTCCGGTTATTACAACAATTAATTACACTTCCTCAAGAAACTGAGTGGGTTGAATTTAAAAAAGATAATACAGAACCAGAAAATATAGGTGAATATCTATCAGCTTTGTCAAACTCGGCTACATTACACGATAAGCAAACTGCTTATCTAATCTGGGGTATTGATGATCAAAGTCATAATATCATTGGTACAAAGTTTAAACCCAAGCAAAAAAAAATTAATAGCGAAGAATTAGAGAATTGGCTGGCTATACAACTTCAACCCAGAATTGATTTTAAAATTTATGAGTTTACTAATAATGGCAAAGATATCGTTTTATTTGAAATACCTAGAGCTACTTATATTCCTATCGCGTTTAAGGGTGTTGAGTATATTCGTGTAGGGAGTTACAAAAAAAAACTTAAAGATTTTCCCGAAAAAGAAAGGCAATTATGGTCGTTATTTGATCGCCAACCCTTTGAAAAGGGAGTTGCCTTACAAAATGTAACGGCAGATGAAGTTTTAGCAAAGATTAATTATCCGAGTTATTTCGAGTTAACCAACCAAAATCTGCCAGATCACAAACAAGGTATTTTAGAACGTTTAGCAGCAGAAAATATAATTAATATCAAGCCAAGTAACTATTATGATATTACTCAGCTTGGAGCGATTCTTTTTGCTAAAAGACTAACAGATTTTAACAGATTAGGTAGAAAGGCAGTTAGAGTGATTATATACAGTGGCAACAATCGTATTAACACTCAAAGAGAAGAATTGTTTGATAAAGGTTATGCTGTTGGTTTTGAAGAAATTATAAAATTTATTAATAGTCAATTACCTCAGAATGAAGAAATTCGTCAAGCCTTACGCCAAAATATAAAAATATATCCAGAAATCGCCATTAGAGAATTAGTTGCTAATGCAATTATCCATCAAGACTTTAATATGACTGGTGTGAGTTCTACTATAGAAATTTTTTCTGATCGCATGGAAATTAGAAACCCTGGTGAACCCTTAGTTGATACAATGCGATTTATCGATTTACCTCCTCAATCTCGTAATGAAGATTTAGCTGCTTTTATGAGAAGAATTAATATCTGCGAAGAACGAGGTATTGGTATAGATAAAGTAATTAACTCAGTAGAGATTTGTCAACTCCCAGCCCCAGAGTTTAACGTTAAAAGTAAACATACCGAAGCTATCTTGTTTACTTATAGAGAATTAAAAGATATGGACAAGAGAGATCGAATTAGAGCTTGTTATCAACACGCTTGTTTACGCTTTGTATGTCGTGAACAAATGACTAATGAATCTTTGCGAAGACGATTCGCAATTGCTGAAAAAAATTACTCTATGGCCTCACGAATTATTGCAGATACAATTAATGAAGGACTAATCAAGCCTTATGATTTAGAAAATAAATCGAGAAAACACGCTAAATATGTACCCTTTTGGGCATAAATCCTTATCTATTCTGAATTAAATATAAATTTAGTTTATGTGACGGTTATGTGACTGACTAGCCAAAATCCTTGAAATAGTGACAAAGTAAAATCGCCAAAACCCCTGTTCATTAAAGGTTTCAGAGTTTTCTGCTTAATTGATTTTTATGTGATTTGACAAAAGCTATAACTCTCAACAAGCCTTCTGATGCTTAGTCATTTCTACAAACGCTAAGAAACATCTCTGACACCAGCCATCAACCCACAACGCCGGAATCTTAAACCGTGCCTTACAATTAGGACACTCTGAAAGTAAGCGTAAGGAATGGCGATCGCATCTTAAACTGCCATTCAATTCTATGGCAAGGGGAAGGGAGAGTAATTAGATTTATTGCTCCCCCTTCCCTGAAACCCGTTAACAGTCAACCGTCAACAGCCTTATTTTTTCCCTTTTCGTCCCGCAGTGGTATCGATAGCTTCTAGTTCAGAACGTTTGAAAGTGACGAGTTTATCCCAGTTTCCCCCTTCAAACAGAACAGCAACTTTCCCGTCACTGACTCGTTGAACTAGACCTTGGAAACCATAGTAAGTATCGACGGGGTTCGTGACTCGCACGGCAGAACCTGGCAAAATCATAGTATTTCAACTGTTCGGTGGACTCAATCTTAGTTTACACGAACAAGGGGGGAGCATGAAAGCCACCATGATTTATCTGGTGGATGAAATGCGACACGGCGGATTTATCCGCCTGTAACTTGTCAACCCAGAAAATATTACGCTATCATATTGGCGTAAGGAGGATTGAGCCAATGCTAGTGTACGAATTCAAGCTCAAGGGTAAAGCAGAGCAATATCGCTTGATTGATGAAGCGATTAGAACTGCCTTGTTCATCAGAAATAAGTGTATTAGACATTGGTTGGATAACTCCAAAGTTGGTAAGTATGATCTAAGTGCTTATTGCAAGGTATTGGCATCGGAGTTCAGTTTCGCCAAGAAATTGAACTCAATGGCAAGACAAGCATCGGCAGATAGGGCTTGGTCTGCAATTTCACGGTTTTATGATAACTGCAAAAAGAAGGTTAAAGGCAAAAAAGGTTTTCCACGATTCAAGAAACGGGGCCATTCAGTAGAATATAAAACAACTGGATGGAAACTATCAGAAGATCGAAAATACTTAACTTTAACTGATAGTTTTGGGATGGGGAAACTTAAATTAATTGGAACCCATGACTTGCATTTCTATCAGTTGGCAGATATCAAACGAGTTAGACTAATCAGACGAGCAGATGGTTATTATGCTCAATTCTGTATTAACCACAATCGTGAGATCAGAACCGAACTCACTAAAAGAATGATTGGACTTGATGTAGGATTAACTAATTTTTATACTGACTCAGATGGAAATAAAGTAGACAATCCCAGATTTTTGAGACCGTCAGAAAAATCCCTGAAAAGACTACAAAAAAGGGTGTCTAAAAAGTTTCGTCGGGGTCAGAAACAGTCAAACAACTACATTAAAGCCAAGCAAAAATTAGCCAAAAAACACCTCAAGGTTAGTAGACAACGTAAAGATTGGGCGTGTAAGTTAGCCCAGTGCGTAATTCAGTCTAACGACTTGATTGCCTACGAAGATTTGCAGGTGAGAAATATGGTTAAAAACCATAAATTAGCAAAATCAATTAGTGACGCAGCGTGGTATCAATTTCGAGTTTGGCTGGAATATTTTGGAAAGATATACGGAAAAATAACCGTAGCTGTTCCCCCTCAATACACCAGTATTAATTGCTCAAATTGTGGTAACGAAGTTAAGAAAACACTCAGCACCAGAACTCATAAATGTAGTTGTGGACTGGTGTTATGTCGGGATACTAATGCTGCAATCAATATCTTGACTAAAGGATTAGGTACGGTAGGGCATACCGGAACTTGGGCGCAAGACGCTCTAAACGCTTGGGGAGAGTTGTCCCTCTATTTAGATTCAGTAATGGATCTAGACAAGGACTCTCGCTGAACCAAGAATCCCCCGATTTTTAATCGGGGGAGTGTCAACCCTCCTGATCCTGCTTGGTAAGGGGGGTGAATTGATCGCCTTTCCTCTAGGACTAAAAACCCTTGCTGAAAAGGATTCTAGCTATTCTGAAAAAAAACTTTCCCAAAACCCTTGCAAAAATCAAAATAAAATGCTTAGATATAAAAATGTGAGAATTCAAAAACGAATTAACACATAACCCAATACGGGGGCGTGGCGGAATGGTAGACGCTACGGACTTAAGATAAATTGAGCCTTGAGGCGAGAAATTCCTCAAGTGTAAGCTGTCAAATTCAGGGAAACCTAAATCTGTGAATTCAGACAAGGCAATCCTGAGCCAAGCCGAAGGGTATTAGAAATGAGGGAGAGAAAGTTTCCCCAATCTAAGATCAAAACTTCGGAAGGTGCAGAGACTCGACGGGAGCTACCCTAACGTTAAGCCGAGGGTAAAGAGAGAGTCCAATTCTCAACGCCAATGGGCAGTAGCGAAAGCTGCGGGAGAATGAAAATCCGTTGACCCTTATCCGGTCGTGTGGGTTCAAGTCCCACCGCCCCCATACCTAAAAATATAGTCAATATTATTAGTTTGTAAGGTGCTGTTTAAGCATCCTACAATAATATTATGCAGGTGAAACGCACATTAACAATTCTCCAGCACTATTTACAAACTAAATATTTTAGACAATTTAATAGTCGAGAACAGTTATTAACTTGGCAAAATCAACAGGTTCAAAAGTTTTTAAAGGTGATTGTACCTCAATCTCCCTTTTATCAAAAGTATTATCAAGGTTTAGACTTGCAAGATTGGAAAAATTTTCCCCTGATTGATAAGGCTACAATGATGGAAAATTTTGATCAACTCAATACTGTTGGAATTGCAGCATCAGAGGCGTTTGAAATCGCATTGAAAGCCGAACAAACGCGGAATTTTAGCTCTAATTTTCGAGGTTATACGGTTGGGTTATCAACGGGAACCAGTGGAAACCGAGGATTATTTTTAGTCAGTTCTCAGGAACAAAGAATATGGGCAGGAACGATTTTAGCAAAATTATTACCCAATTTTATTCTATTTCCTGAGAAAATCGCATTTTTTTTGAGGGCAAATAGTCGATTATATGAAACGGTCAAAAGTCGGCGTTTGCAGTTTAATTTTTTTGATTTATTAGAACCTATTACGGATCATATTCAAGGGTTAAATCAGGATCAACCCACAATTTTAGTCGCTCCTGCTTCTTTATTACGATTATTAGCAGAATCTCAAAAACAAGGAGTTTTAAAAATATCCCCGAAAAAAATAGTCTCTGTTGCAGAGGTACTTGATCCCTTAGATGCTAATTATATTAGTGGAGTTTTTAATCAAATTATTCATCAAGTTTATCAATGTACAGAAGGATTTTTAGGTTTTACCTGTGACTATGGAACTTTACATCTTAACGAGGACATTGTTGCTATTCAGACAGAATATATAGATGAAAAAAAATCAAGATTTATGCCGATTATAACAGATTTTAGACGAACAACACAACCGATTATCCGTTATCGTCTGAATGATATTTTAGTAGAGCGTAAAACACCGTGTAAATGTGGGTCGGTATTAATGGCAATTGAACGAATTGAAGGACGACAGGATGATATTTTTTATCTCCCTCATCGGTCTACAAATGAATGGGTGACAATTTTTCCTGATTTTATTCGCAGAGCAATTGTTATGGTTTCTACGGATATTGAAGATTATCAAGTCATGCAGTTAAGTTTAAATCGGATAGAAGTTGCTTTAAAAGTTAGCAATAGCCAAAAACAGATGATTCAAGAGGAGGTTATGAAATCGTTGCGATCGCTTTTTGAACGTCTGCACTGTGATCAGCCTGAAATTGTATTTCTTGATCAATTTCCTGCTATTCCAAAAGGTCAAAAACGTCGGAGAGTTTGGCAAAAAGATAGTGAAATTAGAGGCGTTTTTAATGGGTAAAGATAAGGTGGTGCGTGCGCGGAGCTTACGCACCCTACGTTTAGAGCATTTTTAAATTGAGTTGATTGGCGAATTGCTGTAGATGTTTTTGCCTCCATTGAGCATCTTTTTTACGATTTGTTGGAATTTCTAAAATCCTAATTCCTGTTTCTGGAAGGGGATTTAATCGTTGTTTTAACTGTTCCCAAGATAGGATGTTTTCATATTTAATATTATAAGTTACAGCTAATTGAGAAAAATCAATATTTTGAGGGGTAGTAAAATAGTCCTCGAAGGGAGGATCAAATTGAGAAATGGGTAACATTTCAAAAATTCCACCCCCATTATTATTGATTAAAATAATTGTTAAATGTCCGATGAATTGATTCCTAATTAAAAATCCATTAGTGTCATGAAGTAAAGCTAAATCTCCTGTTAATAAAATACTACTTTGTTGATGATGGGCAATTCCTAACGCGGTGGATAGAGTTCCATCAATGCCATTAGCTCCCCGATTAAAAAAGGGTTGAATGTTTAAATTATTAGGAATCCAAAAAAACTCTACATCTCTTACTGGCATACTATTTGCAATAAAAATTGGTGTATTTTTAGGTAAAATATTAGGGAGAAAACTAGCAATTTTAGGTTCTATTAATAGATTAATGGGTTCTACTTGTTGCTCAATGACGGTTCTCGCTTGAGCTTCTAATTTACACCAAAGATGACAATAGAATTGAGATTGAGTTAAATTAATCGGTTCTGGATTTTTCCCTTGATGAATTTGTTCTGATAGCTGTTCGATAGATATCCTCAAATGGGTTGTTTTTCCATGTAACCCATCTAAATTTTGATAGGTTGGGTCAAGAATAAAATAATCCGGTTGTAGTTGCTCTAACCAGTTTCTGAGGGTTTTACTGGTGGGTAAATCTCCAATTTGAATCACAACTTGAGGCGCGAGTTTGTCCGCTAATATTGAATTTTTCAGGATTAAATTATAGGTTGAAATTAAATAGGGATTAAGGTTAGAATAATTTCTAACGGGGGATAATCCCTCTGCTAATACGGGATAATTTAATTGTTTAGCAAGTTGGGCGATCGCTTGACAATAAACCTCGGAATTTTGAGGTTGAGCGACACCCGCAATAATAATTCCTTGAGAATAATTATACCACTGTTTAAAATAATTTTCAACATCAAAACTAGAGAAAACAGAAGTTTTTACTGAATTTATTGTACTGAAAAAATTATCAGGAAATATCGCTTTTAACGCTTCTGTTTCCGGTTGATAAACGGGATGTAATGGATCACGAAAGGGAATATTAAGATGAACAACACCGGGAATAGGAAGTTGCGATCGCTCCCAAGCATAAATCAAGGTTTGTCGCAAATAACGTAACAATCCTAAATCTAAACTAGGGATGGTTAATTCTGTTTGAAAATTGGGATAATTGCCATATAATTTAACTTGATCAATGGTTTGACCCCCATGACAATCTCTTAATTCAGGGGGACGATCTGCTGTTAAAATTAATAAAGCAACTCGGCTTTCTTTAGCTTCTATAATAGCGGGATAAAAATTAGCTCCTGCGGTTCCTGAAGTACAAACTAAAACCGTTGGTAAACCCGAATTTTTAGCAATACCTAAAGCAAAAAATGAGGCAGAACGTTCATCTAAAATGGGAATTGTTTCAATATTAGAATGTTGAGCAAAAGCAATCGTTAAAGGGGTAGAACGGGAACCGGGACAAAGAATAGCAGTTTTTAATCCTAATTGAGCCAGGGTTTCCACTACTACAGAAGCCCAAACTGTGTTAATATTACGGAAGTCAATCATTTTATCTTAATTAATCTAAAGTTTAATTTAACCCAGGAACTCAACCATGTCTTTTGTAGGTTTACATATTCATAGTGATTATAGTTTACTCGATGGTGCGTCTCAATTACCTCAATTAATTGATCGAGCGTTAGAGTTAGGAATGCCTGCGATCGCTGTCACCGATCACGGTGTTATGTATGGGGCAATTGAGTTAATTAAAACTTGCCGAAATAAAGGGATAAAACCCATAATTGGCAATGAGATGTATGTGATTAATGGGGATATTAAAGTTCAGGATCAGAAGGGTGAGAAACGAAGAAAATATCATCAAGTGGTCTTGGCTAAAAATACCCAAGGTTATAAAAACTTAGTTAAACTAACCACCATTTCACACTTGCAAGGGTTTCAAGGAAAAGGCATTTTTGCACGTCCCTGTATTAATAAAGAACTATTAGAACAATATCATGAAGGGTTAATTGTTACCAGCGCTTGTTTAGGGGGAGAAATTCCCCAAGCGATTTTACAAGGACGTTATGATGTGGCGAGGGAAGTCGCTCAATGGTATCAAAGGGTATTTGGAGAGGATTTTTATTTAGAAATTCAAGATCATGGTTCTCCAGAAGATCGGATGGTGAATGTTGAGATTGTTAAAATTAGTCAAGAATTAAATATTAAAATTGTAGCCACTAATGATTCCCATTTTATCTCCTGTAATGATGTAGAAGCCCATGATGCGTTACTTTGTATTAATACTCAAAAATTAATTAGTGAAGAAAAACGGATGCGTTATAGCGGGACAGAATATTTAAAATCTGCCGAAGAAATGGCGCAATTATTTCGAGATCATTTATCGGATGATATCATTCAAGAAGCGATTAATAATACGGTAGAAGTTGCCAATAAAGTTGAACCTTATTCCGGTATTTTAGGAGAACCTCGCATCCCTGACTATCCCATTCCAAGTGATCATACGGCCGATACTTATTTAGAAGAAGTGACTTGGAAAGGGTTGTTAGAACGGATGAATGCTAAAACTCGAAGTGAGATTAAACCTATTTATAAAGAGCGCTTAGAATATGAACTTAAAATGATGCAACAGATGGGGTTTTCGACTTACTTTTTAGTCGTTTGGGATTATATTAAATTTGCCAGAGACAACAATATTCCTGTCGGGCCAGGACGAGGTTCTGCGGCGGGATCATTAGTTGCTTATTCCCTAAAAATAACCAATATTGATCCGGTCTTTCATGGTTTATTATTTGAACGATTTTTAAACCCTGAACGAAAATCAATGCCAGATATTGATACGGATTTTTGTATTGAACGGCGAGACGAAATGATTAAATATGTAACTGATAAATATGGAGAGGATAAAGTTGCTCAAATTATTACGTTTAACCGGATGACTTCTAAAGCAGTGTTAAAAGATGTTGCCAGGGTATTAGGAATTTCCTATAAAAAATCGGATCAAATGGCGAAATTAATTCCAGTTTCACGGGGAAAACCTGCTCGTTTAAAAGTTATGATTTCCGATCAAAGTCCCGCGCCGGAATTCAAAGAAGCTTATGATAATGAAGATGTCGCTGTTCATAATGATGCCGGGGAAGAAGTCGGAACTATTAAAGTTAAACAATGGCTAGATATGGCAATTCGCATCGAAGGAACAAACAAAACCTTCGGAGTTCATGCGGCGGGTGTGGTGATTTCTAAACAGTCTTTAGACGAAATTGTTCCCCTCCAGCGAAATAATGATGGGGCGGTGATTACTCAATATTATATGGAGGATTTAGAGGCAGTTGGATTATTAAAGATGGACTTTTTGGGGTTAAAGAATTTAACCATGATTCAAAAAGCAGTTAATTATATTGAAGAAATACATGGCTATAAAATTGACCCCGAAAAACTGCCTTCTGATATTGAAAGAAAAGCCCAAGATGCCTATAAAACCCATAAAAAATTACCCGAAGATGTGTTAAAAACTTATAAATTACTGGGAAAAGGGGATTTAGATGGAATTTTTCAGTTGGAATCTTCTGGAATGATGGATATTGTTAAAAAACTGAAACCTTCTTGTTTGGATGATATTTCTTCTATTTTAGCGCTGTATCGTCCGGGGCCTTTAGATGCAGGTTTAATTCCCCAATTTATTGATCGTAAACATGGACGGGATGAAATTAGCTATGATCACCCGATGTTAGAACCGATTTTAAAAGAAACCTATGGAATTTTATGTTTTCAAGAACAAATCATGAAAATGGCGCAAGATTTAGCGGGCTATTCTTTAGGTCAAGCGGATATTCTTCGCCGATGTTTGAGTGGATCTACGCAAATTTTAGATGCTGCTACTGGAAACTTAGTTTCTTTAAAAGAAATTGCACAATCTCCTGAATATTGGTTAGGTAGAAAAGTCTTTTCTCTCAATCTTAATACTCAAAAAATTACTCAACAACCCATCACAGAAATTCATCCGAATGGAGTTCGGGATATTTGGGAAATTACCACGAAAACAAATCACCAAATTAAAGCTACTGACGATCATCTTTTCTATACAATTTTAGGATGGCAACCCTTAAAAGCCTTTAAAATTGGCGATCGCGTGGGTTTAGCCAAAACTATCCCGATTACGAATCAAAGTAAAATATCAGATGCTCAAATCAAGTTGGTCGCGTATTTAATTGGAGACGGTCATTTATCCACAAAGAGTCCAGCTTGTAGTTATTTTTGTAACAGCGATCAAGAATTAATAGATGATTTTAATCAGTGTGCAAAAGAACTTTTTGGCAAACCAGCACCCAGTCTATCTCGTCATCGTGTGGAAAATTTTGCGATTGCATTTCAAAATGACCAATTAAAAGCAATCGCGGAATCGGATGTTTTTTGGGATGAAATTGTTAGAATTGATTATATAGGCAAAGAAGAAGTGTTTGATTTAAGCATTCCCGAAACTCATAATTTTATTGCCAATAATTTTATTGCCCACAACTGTATGGGTAAAAAGAAAGCAGAAGAAATGCAGAAGCAAAGGGAACTCTTTATTGACGGTGCAACCAAAAATGGAGTCTTGCAAAAATTGGCAGAAAAGTTATTTGAGCAAATGGTTCAATTCGCTGAATATTGTTTGAGCTATGATACAGAGATTTTGACTGTTGAATATGGGTCAATGCCCATCGGTAAAATTGTTGAGGACAAAATAGAATGCACAGTTTATACTGTTAATAATCACGGTTATATCTATACTCAACCCATCGCTCAATGGCATGATCGAGGAGAACAAGAAGTTTTTGAATATTGCCTAGAAGATGGTTCAGTTATTCGCTCAACAAAAGATCATAAATTTATGACCACTAATGGTCAAATGTTACCCATTGATGAAATTTTTGAAAATGGGTTAGAGTTAAAACAGATTAACTCTAAATCTCATGTTAAAATTATTAGTCGCAAATCTTTAGGAACTCAACCTGTTTATGATATTGGTGTAGTACAAGATCATAACTTTATTCTTAGCAATGGTTTAGTTGGTTCTAATTGCTTTAACAAATCCCATTCAATGGCCTATGCCTATGTCACCTATGAAACTGCTTATTTAAAAGCGAATTATCCCGTTGAATATATGGCGGCTTTATTAAGTGCAAATAGTGGGGATACGGATAAAATTCAAAAATATATTGAATCTTGTCAAAAATCTCTGGGAATTCAGGTAATCCCCCCAGATATTAATCTTTCGGGTATGGATTTTACCCCATCAGATCAGAGTATTATTTTTGGACTTTCTGCAATTAAAAACGTGGGAGAAGGTGCTATAGAACATTTATTAGAAGTTCGTAAAGAAGGAGGAGAATTTAAGAGTTTTCCCGATTTATGCGATCGCATTAACTTACAAATGGTGAATAGTCGCGCCTTAGAAGCCTTAATTAAATGTGGAGCATTAGATAAACTGAACCCCAACCGTCGCCAAGCGATTGATCATTTAGATAAATTAATTTCTTGGGCACAAAGCAAAGCTAAAGATCGGGCTGTTGGTCAACAAAGTATATTCGATATTTTAGGAGGGGGAATCAATACAAAAAATACCCACGAAGATGCGCCAAAACCAGCAAAACTTGAGGATTTTAAAGTTCAAGAAAAACTACAATTTGAAAAAGAATTATTAGGATTTTATGTTTCTGAGCATCCTTTAAAATCTATCTTAAGATGGATTTCTGTAGATGAAAGAGTGACTTTAGCAGAATTAACGGATAAAAAATCTAAAGTTAAAGTAGTAGTTGTAATCACTGCTATTAAACCCCATACGACCAAAGACGGGAAGCGGATGGCATTTTTACAAATTGAAGATTTAACAGGACAAATGGAAGCCATTATTTTCCCAACAACTCATCAAAAAATTAAGGATTTTCCCAAGGGAAATGATATAGTTTTAATCACGGGTAAAATTGAAAAAAAGGAAGATAAAACTCAGTTTATTATTGATGAATTACAATTAGCCGATACCCTCCCTCGTCTTGAAAAACTCCCGACTCCTCTATTAGAAGATTTGGAAATAGAAGAATCAGAATTTATGGTACTTTTACATTTAAACCCGCAACAAATCTTCAATGATGATACCCTGGGACGAATTAAACTATTTCTTTCAGAACAATCTTCAAGTGATCCACAACAAGCCCATATTCCTGTGGGTGCAGTTATTACCACTCCATTAATTCAGAAACCTCAATCATTAATTCTCTTTGATCGTTTCTTTTGGGTACAGAATGCAGAAGAGACAATTAGTTACTTAAAATCCAAAAATCTTAATGTCGAAATTTCGCCGAGACTGGATTTAAAAAAGCACCCTGATTTTTAAAATTTCTCTAAAAAATGTTGAGGAAATTGTTGTTTTAAAGCGATAAAAACCGGACAGGCTTTTTGTTCTTGCTGATTTTCTGGTTTATGCCAATTGTAAGCAGAAAAACGCGATGCAGCCATCCAAAGAAAACGCTTGGCTCTAGTCATGGCAACATAGAGTAATCGATATTCCTCTGCGGTTTTTAAATCCTTGGCTTGTTCCCAAGCGGTAGCGACATCAGGAATCGATTCTTCTCCATGAGATGCGGCTCGAATTTGAGCGCGTGCGACTTCAGAAAGGGTTAATTCTCCTAAAAATTTTGTTTGGGATAAAACTCGTAAACTACCGGGAATTGTAGACTCTTGTAAGAAGGGAATAAACACATAATCCCAATCTAATCCTTTGGCTTTGTGCATAGTAATTAATGTTAATTGACCTTCTCGCGTATAGGGACTTTCTTTAGAGGTTTCTTCATCATCAATATCAACGGGTTCAAACCGTTCAGAACTAACAATATCGTTTAAAACATCTAAAATTGTTCCCATTGAATGGTTCCCAGATGTGTTTTTAGCAATGCGTTCTGCTAATTTATCAGCCGTTGCTAATTCCGTTCTTTCATAGCGCAAGGATAACGCTAAAAAGGAGATCAATTGATAGGGAGGAAGTTCTAAACGCGCTTGTAATAATTGACAACAAAAATAACGACATTTCCGAATTTCTTCTGATTGTGGCGGATCAAGGGGGCCAGGATACAAAAATTCTTCGGGATGAATCGCAATTTTATTATAATCTAAATTCGGAATTAAATTGCGATCGCCTAATACTTTTAACGCTAATTTTAAATAATCCGGTGAATGGGGACGATCTAAAAATTGTAATAAAGATAAAATTTCTGCTGGGATTTTAGAATTTCGCGCCTGTTGGGAAGCATCATAAATCCGAATTTTAGTTTTAAATTCTTCGGGAATTTTAATATTATACAATTGGGGATTAGTAAAAACGCTAGAAATAAACTCTCCTTGTTTATTCTCTCGAAGTAAAATAGCAAATTTACCTTTAGGATCGTCTTGAATAATCGTCATAATTCGTTCCACAATCCACTCAACGGTTTGATAAATATCCGCAGGTTCACAGAGTTCTAAACCTCGACTGTATGCGGGAGGATTAGCATTCGATTGATGGTCATTCAATCCGACTAAACGAATCATTTGCTCTTGAAAAGGTTGTTCATTTCCGGCTAATTTTGATCGATTTACCCAGGACAACATATAGTTAGCTGCATCAATAATAATCGCACTACTTCGTCCTGCTTGATCCATTGTGGCTAATCGTTTTAACTGTTCACAATCATTACAAAAACGACGAAAATAAATCGGATCAGCCGGAGTAAAGGTTGAGTTAATCGCTTGATTAGGATCACCGACTCTAACCAAATTCAAAGTGTCTAAATCATCAGTAATTGACTCAGAAGAACAAGCTAAAATTCTCAAGAGTTTACTTTGTAGAGGGGTAGAATCTTGAGCTTCATCTTCAAAAACGGCAAAAACTTGATTTTGCCAAACTTGACGAATTGTGGGATTTTCTAAGACTCGCAAGGCTGCTAAAATCATTTCATCATAATCAATTAAATTCTGCGATCGCAATATATTTTGATAATTTTCATATAATCCTCCTGCTATTTTTAAAACTTCATAATCATCAGGAATTTGTTCTGAAATTTCTTTTAAATCTTGGGGTTGCAGTCCTGAACTTTTGGCTTCTTGAATCACTTTCCAAGCTAAATTCGGTAAAACTTCTGTCCGTAAAACCGATTGACGTCTTAATCTTTCTGTTTCTTCTCCATCAAATTGAACTCCCTCAATTAACCGTTGATAATGGCGAGGATTAGCAGCAATCCACTGTTCAACACAGGTGCGAGTAATTCGATTACTGGGAGTGGGTAAAATTAAAGTAAAATTGTCTAAACTTAATCCCGATAATTCAGGATGTTTTAAGGCAATATTTAAAGCTAAACCATGCAATGTATAAACAAAAAACCCTCCTAAAGGTAATCGCATTTCTTTGAGTTCTTGACTAACTTTAGCTCGAATATTTGCAGCGGCTGAACGAGTAAATGTTACAATAACTAATTGATGATTTCCATGCAGTTGATAACGAGCGATGGCTAAAGTGGCTGCAAAGGCCATTCCCGTTGATTTCCCAGCACCTGGAACGGCAGAAATCGCTAATGGCCCCCCCTTCCAATCTGCCATTTGTTGTTGACCTGGACGTAAACTTTGATAAATTTCTTCAATTTTTTGCGCTCGAAATGCTTGAATTTGCTCAATATTTTCTAAGGAATTCGTTGTCAGATCAGAAACGACCGATTCCGCTTCTGGCGTTGGTATAGAATAGAGGGAGGAAACTTGATCAAGATCAAAATCGTCTGTCATTTTAGGCTCAATATTAAAGGGAACATTAAAAATAAACGGTTACGTTAGGAATATTTTTATTGAGATATGATCCAAATTTTATCAGGGTGCAGGAAATTTTAAAAGGATATTGAAGGGATCTCAGAGTATTTTTTAGGAAGGTTCTACTATGAATAGTCATCAAATTCGCACTCAGACCGCATCAAAGCTAGGATTTTGCCTAGGATTAATTGTATCAACTTTCGCCTTATTCAGTTGCAGTTCTCTCAATGAAAGTAATTCTGCAAAAGTCATGAGTTCCCCGGCTAACGCACCTGTCCCGGCGGCAGAAAGCCGACAAATGGCTGATTCTGCACCGGAACAAACGACTCCAGAACCTAAAAAACAATCCCAATTAATTAAACGCGCTCAATTGACGTTAGTAGTACAGTCCATTCATCAAACCACAGAATCCATTACTGAAATTATACGCAAACAACAAGGAGATATTTTAAAATTTGAAGCTCAAAAATCCCCAGATAATAGTCAGCGTCAAACGGCTTATTTAGAGTTTAGAGTTCCCCAACAACGATTAGAAACAACGTTAAATTCTTTAGCCAAATTGGGAACAGTAGAAAATCAAATGATTACAGCCGAGGATGTTTCTGATCAATTAGTAGATTTTCAAGCTCGACTGCGAAATTTACGCAAATCGGAAGAAATGGTCTTAAAAATTATGGAACGTTCCGGTTCCGTTGGAGATGTTCTCAAAGCGGCTAATGAACTGAGTACGATTCGAGAATCTATTGAACGCATTGATGCTCAGTTAAGAAGTTTACAAAATCAAGTGGCTTATTCTACGATTACTTTAAATATTGAATCAGTAGTTTCTGCTACTCCAACTCAAGAAAATTTGGGGTTAAGAGTACAAGAAACCTGGGGAATGGCGACTCATGCAATGGGAGAATTCACTTGGTTATTAGTAGGATTAATGTTGTGGTTATTGGCTTTTAGTCCTTATTTATTAATCATTGGAGGTGCAGTTTATGGTTATCGTTGGTATCGTCAGACTCAAATGAAATAATCAACAATTGTAAGGGTGGGTTTACCTCCATCAGTGTCAAGTTAAGCCGAAAACCCGTGATTACAGTCGAGAACAGATCCCCCTAAATCCCCCTTAAAAAGGGGGACTTAGATCTCCTGTTCCCCCCTTGTTAAGCCAGGGCTGTTTCATTCTCGGATCTAAAATGCGATCGCTAAACTCTAAAAGCCTTTTTCTGTAAAGAAAAGGAGAATTATTTCAACAGTTTTGATATTTTCTGTTTAAATAGGGTCTAAAACTTGCCCCAGATCAAAGGTTTAGCGATCGCAAAAAATTAGAATGAAACAGCCCTGCTTGTTAAGGGGGGTTAGGGGGGATCATTGACTTCGGATCAGATAGCGCGTGAATTCTGGTTTGATCGCCTACTTCTAGCGTTAAGTTGACACTAATGAGTAACCCCGCCCCAACAGCCAACCGTCAACAATTCGTTATTCATCAATTTGCCAAACATCATGATTTTGATCCTCATCCCATACTTTCTTCGGACGCACCACTAACAGCAATTTTCCCAGTAAATTAATCCCTGGATTTTCATCAAACCATTGTAAGTCTAAATGATTAGATTCTTCTACTAAGAAATAGGCATCTCCATTCCATTCTCGTTGAGAGCGATCTACAATGATTAAAACAGGTTCCGGTTGACCGGGTAAAGGATTGGGTAAATTAGCACTATTCCCTAAAATAGCAACGGGATCTTCAGCATTCATCACCACTTGCCACCCCGGAACCCCAACCCAAGCCGCATTTCCTGACGATTTAACAATGCGAAATTTCCCTAATTCTTCAATCAAAGGAACTGCCGTAAAGTCTGATAAAGTTATAGGAAATTCCCCCGCTACCGGGATTAATCGCGGCAGATATTCTTCAGTTTCTAAACGATAAATGGGTAAACTAGGCGCGGAACGTTTTGTAATAACTGAAAAATCCGTTAACAGTTGTTCAATTTTTTCTCTGGCGGTTGCGGTGTGAGCATATTTTAACCCTTTGGCAATTAAACGCGATCGCTCTTGCAAATCATTGTGTTGTCGTGCGGATTTCAAAGCTTGATAAGCTAAAATATCTCCAGGATGATTAGAAAAGCCTTCTGGGAAAATCGAAAACCGAGAGAATTCTTTCATTGCTTTTGCTAATTCTCTGGCTTCATCAGCATCTAATTTACGTTGATCAGCAAATTCTGTGGCAATAATTCTTTCATCTTGGTTCAAAATCCGAAATTCATATAAAATATCACTCCCCCGATGTTGAAAATGGGATTGAATTTCCTCGGCTAAATTGCCTTTAACTAAGGAGGTAAACACCTGTGAAGCTACAATCACTTGATTTTGTTGAATCGGTTCAAATCCCGTTTCTTCAAAAATTTGTTGGGGATTATAACCTGATTTTTGTAACTTAGCACAGGCATCACCCCACTCGACCCAATTTCCTTGTTTACGACGTAATAATTGCACTAAATTAGCAGTATTTGCCGAAGGGTCTGGCTCCGAAGACAGGGGAAGGGAAGGATCTTGTGGTGTTTGACTCATAAATTATCGGGGTTAATCGGTCTTAAGATTGGAATGTCCTGAAAATATCAACTTTCTGTCTAAACGTTTAATTTATCATAAACGATGGGCAATTATAAATCCATTAACTTTAAAACTACAGGGATTTTTGTTGTCGGTTAACCGTCAACAGTCAACGCTCAACGGTCATCGTTAATTGATATATAATTTCTGACGAGTATGTTGAGCGGCGCGTAATAAATTTTGGGCTTCTGAAGTTACCGTTGTACTTGCTGGAACCTGTTCTAACGTGCTAATAATATCTGTTAATTGACTAATTAAGGAACCAATATCAGGATCTTTAGAACGAGCTAATTTTTGCCATTGAGCAATAGCAGATTTTGCCTGTTTAACCGATTCAATTGCATCTTTTTCCGCTTCTAACCGAATTTCGACAATCCCTAAATTCGATTGATATTCTGCTAATTTTTTCTGAGCTTCTGAATAGCTGGGGTTCTCTGTCGGAACTTTTTCTAACCGACGAATTGCCTGCTCCCATAATTTAATCACTTGTTGCCATTCTTGAGCCGTATGAGGCGGATTTTGAGAAGCTTTTGCCGCTTGACTTGCAAATTGCATCGCCGCATCAATTAACGTATTTCCTTGAATACTTCCCGCTACAAATCCAAGCTGTTGTTGAAAATCTCGTTGAGCCGTCCCTAACTGTTTTTGAGCTAATTTTCCGGCTAAGGTTTGGGGGGGTATTTTCTCTAATTGATCAATGGCGGTTTGCCAAACAGCAATGGTTTGTTGTTGTTCATTTCCAGGAGGAATTTTTTGGAATTTTTGCTGCGCCTCTTTAATTGATTGTTCAGCTTTTGTATATTCCTGATAGGCATTTTGTTCTTGAAAAATCTTAGATTCCATCCGTCCGATATTCTTGCGAGCGCCTTCATATTCATCGAAAGTAAATCGCCAAATGCAACCCATAAATGAACAATAAGCTTGAGGATAATACCCTAAAAACCAAACGGGTAATTGATCTAAATGTTTTTGAGCTTGTTTAACTTTTCCTACGCCTAATTCAATATCAGTAATCGCTGTTGCTTGATTAATTAATTGATCGGATTGTTCTACTAACGACACGGCTTGTCGATAGTTATAATCCATATTAATATAACTTGGAAGTAATAAAATTGGCAAGGTTTTAGCGACCGGAAAACGGATCATCGGGTAAGGTAAATTAGCCACAGCCACTATTCCCGCTAATCCTCCTAAAATTGCCGTTCCCCAAACTACTTTAGCAAAAATTCCGGGAGGACGATTCGCTTTTGCAGCTTGTTTTAAAACGGTTTCGCTAAAACTGGGAAATTGATCGGAAATTAAGTCTCGTAACTCATCTATAGTTAAGGGATCTCCCGCTTGCGATCGCATTTTTTCCAATCGTTTCAGAATAATTTTTTCCCCCACATCCCCCACTAAATCCTTTTGAGCACATTTTTTAACTTCTGGTTTTAAAATTTCAAAAGCCTGATCATAGAGTCTTTTCATTTCTCATATTCTCCTAATTTTATACAGGAATCCTATTTGGGTTTATAACAAAAATAAATGCTCAAATCTACATTCTTTCTATTCCCTACTCCCTATTCCCTATTCCCTATTCCCTATTCCCTATTCCCTATTCCCTATTCCCTGTTCCCTGTTCCCTGTTCCCTGTTCCCTCTTAAATTACTGATACCGACTTAACTCAACTCGATATCGTTGTTTTTTTGTAATCACAATATCCTTCACTTCTAAACGTCCTTTTCCCCGAATAGCAATTAAATCCCCGGATTTCACTTGATGACTAGCTTGGGTGATTTCCTTCCAATTCACCCGCACATCTCCCCCATCAATTAAACTCACCATTTTGCTCCGAGACATTCCAAAACCAGCAGAAGCAACTGCATCTAAACGCAGGGAAGCTTCTACCGTTGTTAAGTCTTTTTTCTTGGGTTCTTTAACCTTTAATTCACCGGGATCAATTCGTTGTGTTTTCACTGGAACAGAACGAACTTGTGTCAGATTTAATTCTAAAAAATCTGCTAATTCTGGCGTCACAATAGTTTGGGCACCTCGTTCTCCTAAAACAATAATATCCCCCGTTTTATCTCGAACAATACCCGTCCCTAACATCGATCCTAAAAAGTCTCGATGGGTAGCAGGATCAAAGAGAAAATTCCCTGAAATCTCTAAAACCACAACGCTCACCTGGGAGGGATCAAGTGGTAAGTCAGATCGAGCAATTCCTAGACGTTGGCGTTCCGCTTGGGGATAGCCTCCCCAGGCGACCATCTGTAATTCTGTTAATCGACTAAAAACCTTTTCCGATTCTGCCAATTCGGGAGGAGAAAGGAAATCCGTTAAGGTAATTTCCCAGTTTTTGAGAGCTTGTTCTGCTAGATCCAGAACTCGTGCTAGACTTTCTCGATTTTCAATGCCTTTTAAAAGTTCATCTCGAGGTAACATTAGGCGATTTTAGGTGAACGAGGATAGAAAAATTCTCCGTATTGATGATAACATTTTTAACAAAAATTCGAGTCGTTTTAACGAATGTTAAAACATGGTATTGTCTCCCACCGTATAGCCTTGAAGATTTTCCGGTTCCAAAGGCCTTAAAACACGAGTGGCTCTCCGCATCAGGGTTTCTGAACCCGTGACTACGACTAAATATTTCCCAGCGTTGAGGCGGTTGCGATAGGGTAAAGCATCACCACCCCCAACAATTAAACCCACACCGCCGCCAGCAAGAATACTCCCTAATCCCCCGGAAATCCCACCGAGAACAGCCCCGATTAAATGATTTCCGACCTCTCCAGCCCAGGCAAACGTGTCTAATCCGGTAATTAAACTAAAGCAAAAACCGGAAACAAATCCAAAGGGAATTAACCAAATTGCCATTAACTTAACTTGTTTAATGGCGCTTTCGTTCGGGTCAATTAAGCCAAATTCATCAGCCGTTTTATAGCCTTTTCCTAAAATACTGATTTGGGTTGTCGGAATACCTTCTTTTTCTAATTCAACATAGGCCGTTTCAGCTTGCAGGCGATCGGACAGGACAGTGACAAGATAGTTCATGAGAATAGTTGAGGATATGCAATCAATCTATTGTTAGTGTACACAATAGCCTGCACCTGTTCACCCATACCCAATATCCCAGCAAAGCTAAATTTTTTCCGAGGATTCTCAGTAGATAGACCCATTAACAGTTAAAATAACCTACTGCGGTATTTACTTAGACCGTTAATTTGGAAGAAAGAATAACTTGTGAAGATTCTCTCGAACATCCCCCTAGCGGATTGTGTCAGGGGGTGATCTTCCGTTTCCTGCTATTGCAAACCATTTCCCTAAATCATGCCCAAGGTTCTTGTATCCGATTCGATTGATCAAGTTGGTATAGACATCCTCTCTCAAGTCGCTCAGGTGGATGTCAAAATAGGTTTACCCCCAGAAGAACTGGTGCGGATTATTCCAGAGTATGACGCTTTGATGATCCGGTCTGGAACTCGTGTAACCCAAGAAATGATTGAAGTCGCCGATAACCTTAAAATTATTGGTCGCGCCGGGGTTGGCGTGGATAATGTGGACGTTCCCGCCGCCACCCGCAAAGGGATTGTTGTCGTCAACTCCCCCGAAGGAAATACCATTGCCGCCGCCGAACACGCCTTGGCGATGATGCTGTCTCTGTCTCGCTACATTCCCGATGCTAACCAATCGGCTAAAAGTGGAAAGTGGGATCGTAAAAGCTTCATTGGCGTAGAAGTTTATAAGAAAACCCTAGGAATTGTGGGGTTGGGTAAGATTGGTTCTCACGTCGCAGCAGCAGCGAAAGCGATGGGGATGAGACTCTTGGCTTATGACCCGTTTATTTCCCAAGAACGGGCTGATCAAATTGGTTGTCGGTTAGTGGACTTGGATCTGTTGATTCGGGAGTCCGATTATATGACGCTACATATCCCTAAAACCAAAGAAACCTATCATCTGTTCAATGGGGAAGTCTTCGCTAAAATGAAGCCCACCGCCCGCTTGATCAACTGTGCTAGAGGCGGTGTCATCGATGAAGCAGCCTTAGCTGAAGCTTTACGGAATGGTCAACTGGCGGGAGCCGCCCTAGATGTGTTTGAAAACGAACCCCTAGAAGCTGATTCTCCCCTGCGGGAATTGGGCTCTAAAATTGTCCTCACTCCCCACCTGGGAGCTTCTACAGAGGAAGCGCAAGTGAATGTGGCGATCGATGTCGCTGAACAAATTCGGGACGTGTTACTGGGCCTGCCAGCCCGTTCTGCGGTGAATATTCCAGGGTTGTACCCGGATGTTTTGGAAAAACTCAAACCCTATCTGCAACTGGCAGAAACTCTGGGTAATTTGGTCGGTCAGTTAGCTGGGGGACGAGTCGATTTCCTCGATGTCCGTTTACAAGGGGAATTGGCTGGAACTAATAGCCAAGCGGTGGTTGTGGCTTCTCTGAAGGGGTTACTGTCCCAAGCTTTACGCGAACGGGTGAACTATGTAAACGCTAGTATTGAAGCCAAAGAACGGGGTATCCGAGTGATTGAAACCCGTGATGCTTCGGTGACGGACTACACGGGATCGCTGCATTTAGAAGCAAAAGGGACTTTAGGCAGTCATTCTGTTACCGGAGCCTTATTAGGAGATCAAGAAATTCGGATCACCAGTGTTGATGATTTCCCGATTAACGTTCCTCCTACCCGTTATATGTTATTTACCCTTCACCGGGATATGCCAGGGATTATTGGTAAAATTGGCTCGCTTTTGGGCAGCTTTAATGTCAATATTGCCAGTATGCAAGTCGGACGTAAAATCGTGCGGGGGGAAGCTGTCATGGTCTTAAGCCTCGATGACCCTTTACCCGAAGGTATACTGGCAGAAATTATGAAAGTCTCTGGCATCCGTGATGCCTATACGGTAACGCTGTAATCAGTTATCAGTTATCAGTTATCAGTGAAAGAAGTTGACAGTTGATTAGCTGTTTATGCAGGCGGATAGCCGATGCAAAAAACTCACGATTAGTCAGTTTCTACACCGATGACTGATGACTAATAACTAATCACTGATGACTAATAACTGATGACTGATGACTGATGACTGATAACTGATAACTGATTAATGATTATGGCTAATAGTTGGTGGGAAATTAAGGTATTGTGTGATCCGATGCTAGAGGATGATGTCTTCTGGCGCGTGGAAACGTTTGGTTGTCGGGGAACGGCCAGTCAAATTAAAAATAATTCCTGCCTGATATCAGCCTATTTACCCGAAGAAAAAGCGCATTTGCTGGATTTAGCAGCACTTTCGTTGTTATTGCGTCAAGACGCACTCTGTTTAGAAGTACCCATTCCGGCTGTAGCTTGGGATTTAATTGATGAACAGGACTGGTCACATTCTTGGAAAAAATATTGGGAACCCACCCCCATTGGCGATCGCTTTTTAGTTTATCCGGCTTGGTTAACATTACCAGAACATTGCGATCGCTTATTATTACGTTTAGATCCGGGAATTGCCTTTGGAACCGGAACTCATGCTACCACCCAACTCTGTTTAGAATCCTTAGAAATGCGATTAGGAGGAGAACCCACTCAAGCGGTGATCGCAGATATTGGGTGCGGTTCGGGAATTTTATCCATTGGGGCAATTTTATTAGGCGCGTCTAAAGTTTATGCTGTTGATACTGATTCTTTAGCCACTCGTGCTACCAAAGAAAATAGTGAATTAAATCAGATTTCACCCGAACAAATTATTATTCAAGATGGGAGTGTGGAACAGGTGATTGAGGTGGCAGATCAACCAGTAGATGGGATTGTTTGTAATATTTTAGCTGAAGTTATTATTGATTTAATTCCTCAATTTGATGCGATCGCCAAGAAAAATACTTGGGCAGTTTTAAGCGGTATTTTAATGGATCAAGCTAAACCCATTGCGGATACTTTAGAGCAACATGGTTGGGTTGTCGCTACCTTATGGCGTCGGCAAGAATGGTGTTGTTTTAATATTCGACGAGCTTGACATCCTTCAC
The DNA here is from genome assembly GCF_900010725.2 of Planktothrix serta PCC 8927. Classification (NCBI taxonomy): domain Bacteria; kingdom Bacillati; phylum Cyanobacteriota; class Cyanophyceae; order Oscillatoriales; family Microcoleaceae; genus Planktothrix; species Planktothrix serta. The sequence goes on from NZ_LR734870.1 coordinate 72,650, forward strand.
GGTCTAAAGGCGAGTCGAACTCACGTTATTCCCTTATGCGGGAAGACAGTGTATGATTTTGGCAAACCCGATTACCCTCAACACCATCACCTAATGGTTGCAGAAAAAGCCGAACAAATCCTCAACGGTGCCATGCCAGAGTTTTTGCAGAATGGCTATGCTTGTACAAGTATGGACAAAGTAGCTAAGTCGGCAGGTGTGTCTAAACAAACCCTCTATAGCCATTTTTCCGATAAAGATGGATTATTTACGGCGTTAGTCGAACGAATTGCTACCGAAAAATTTAATCTGGTTTGGTCACAACCGTTACAGGGTGAACCTGAACAAGTATTAAGAGATTTAGCTAAACGCTTAGTCAAAGAAAATATTAATGATAATGAATATTTGTGTTTTGTGCGTTTAATTGTCGCAGAATCAGGAAAACGACCTGATTTAGCTCAATTATTTTTAAAGAAATTGTGTCAACCTGCGGTTATTATTTTGACTCAATATCTTCAAAATCATCCTGAATTAAATATTATTGATTGTGAAGCAACAGCCCGGATTTTTGTTGGGTCATTAATCCATTTTATGATGGTTCAAGAAGTCTTATCCGGCAAAGAAGTTATGCCCATCGAAGCAGATCGGATTATTGATAGTTTAATCCGTCTAATTATTAATCAAAAAGATTAGTTGGCTGTTGGCTATTTAGGGTTTACAGTTGAAAATTGCTAAACAACAGATGAAGCAGTCGGAGTAATAATTTCCTGAAATTGAATCATATCCAAACGGGGATCAACATGACTCACTTTCACCTCAAACTGTTCTCCAACTTCCACAGAACGACTAAATCGCATTGGCAATTCTAAGGCTAACTCCTCTAAAAAGACTAACCCTAAATTGGCATCTTCTCGCAGCCATCGCAGCATTGTTGCTTGCCAAATTTCATCGCTATTGCGCCGTAAAAATTCTAAACTCCAATAACGATTGGTTTCCCGTTCGACTTTGGAAGCTTCCTTCACCGCCGGCCCTAAACTCATCACCATTTCCTGCATTTGTTCTACAGAAAAAGGTGGGGTTTCTCCTCGCAGATGGGCTTTAATTTGAAAATGAGCCAACAAATCACTATAACGGCGAATGGGCGATGTCACCTGGGTATACGTCTCTAAGGCCAAACTCGCATGACGCGAAGGAGTTAAACCCACCTCACTCCGAGGCATATAACGCCGCATCGCACAAGCTCTAACGGCTCCGGGTGGTAGTTGCATCAACTCCTCTTCCGGGGGTAATTCCGGTTGCGGTTGACTGCGATAAGGTAAAGCTAAATTATGGGTTTGACCATAACGAGCCGCCACTTCCCCCGTTAAAATCATCATTTCCGCCACCATTTGCCGGGACGGAGAATCTTCTAAAACCGTAATACTGACTTCCTCTCCATTTACCTTAATCAGCGACTCCGGCATATAAATACTAATCGCCCCGTTAGCATTTCGCCATTCCTTGCGACGTCTAGCCCACATCGATAAAGCATCAATTTCCGGTTCCCCTTGGATGCCAATTTGCAACATCTCATCCACATCGTCGTAGGTGAGGCGATAAGTCGGTTTGATCGTACTGACATGAATACTATAGTCCTCTACCCCACCCGTTCCGTCCAGAATAATCCCAAAACTCAAGGCAAAACAAATCTGCCCCTGAACTAAACTCATTGGCCCCGTTGCCAATTCTGAGGGGAACATGGGAATCATCCCCGTGGGAAGATAAACGGTTGTTGTTCGGCGACGAGCTTCTAAGTCCAGTTCATCTCCGGGGGAAATCAAACGAGTGGGATCAGCAATATGAATCCAAATTCGTTGTCGTCCATCCTCCAAGATCTCTAAACTTAAACCATCATCAATCTCACGGGTACTCTCATCATCAATCGTATACACCTTAAGATGAGTTAGATCTAAGCGGTTAGAATCGGGATCAGGCGGGGGAGAATCTAAGCAACATCGAGCCACTTCAAGCACTTGAGTTGGAAATTGGATGGGAATTTGACTCCGACGTAGAAATAGGTTTTCATGAAGACTCCATATCCCTAAGTCTACTAACAGTTGCAACGCAGCTTGGGGCGTTTGAGCGCGTTCCAAGGTTGCCAACGTTTCAATAGCAGGTGCGACATGGGAGGCTTCTTCTCCAGACAGCGCCAAACGCTCTAACGCATCCAATCGGGTGCGATCGCTATTTTGCCATTCTACCACGACCCCCGTTAGTCTCTTTTGTATCCGCAACCAATATTCTTGAACGTCCCGTTGCTTTTGCTGTTCAACGTCCTGTTGATGTTTAATTTCTGCAACTTGGCTAGGAGAGCGAGGTTCGTAGCGATCACC
>NZ_LR734870.1:80000-132697 GCF_900010725.2 Planktothrix serta PCC 8927
AATTGATGGGGTTAAGGGATTGTTATTCATAAGTCTTGCTCAAAATTAATAGATTTTACAAAATGTAAATAACCTTGTTGATCGGGATGAGTGACAATGGCTAAACCTGTTTCTCCCCAAGGGGTCATGGCTTGAGGAGAAACAGGGCCAAGATAATTCCCTAAAAAATTCCCTTCTAAATTAAAAAAGGTGTATTTTCCCTGTTGATCCGCTATAACATATCCCCAGGGGGTCGCGCAAGCGAGGGTGGGTGGAGAACTTAAAGGAATCCGAATCACACTGAGAGGTTTTAAACGTAATAGGACAAGCTGGGGTTGATCATCTAGTCCTATACCTAATAAAGTATAGGGTTGGGGAGTCGAAAGCAGTTGTTTTAAAGGAATTGATAATTTAAGATTTCCAATGGGTATTCCTCGGCGAGTATAGACCCTGAGCATATTAAAATTTTGTTGCTTAAAGTTTAACCAAATTACGAGTAAATGTCGGCGATCTAAAAATAGAATTTCTGGAACTTGAGGAACAGAAAATGATAATCTTTTGATCGGTTTGATACAAGTAGAACCAAATTTTTCTGTTAAGGAATAAAATCGTAATTGTCCTGAAAATGCTAAAGCCATATAGCGACTTTCAGGTTCAATTGCTATTCTATACAGTAAATCTTGAGATGATGCTAGTTTTAAAGTCGTTAAATTATTATCTTTTACCTCCGAGTTATCATAGATAATTGATTTTTTATGATTATTTTTTAGAGATTTAATCGTACTCAAGTTTAACAAAAATTTAGGATTTCTTTGAAAAGGAGTGAAGTGATGGATTCGATTTTGAGTCAGAATGCAACAGCCATTTCCCATCGGAAGAATTGCTAGAATCGGTTCAGAAAATTTAATTTCATCTTCAGAAAAAATATCAATTTGCTGAACTGATAGAGAGGAATCTTGGGGAGTAGACCAAATTTCTAAACTTTGACCAAAGGCTGTATAAAGATAAGGAAAATTGGCAATACAACTTAGGGGAAATCTGGAATGCTGAACCGAGGGTAAAGAAATCGTATGATCAAGTAATAAAGGAGCACTAGGAGGATTAGCTTCCGATAATGGGGAAGGATTTTCTGGGGGAGAATCAGGGATTTTCCAAACAATAATAGAGTCAGCAAGACTTTGAATTTGGGGATTAACCCGGACTTGTTTCAATGCTTCTATCATCTCGGTTGCGGTGCTGTAGCGACGAGCCGGGAGTTTTTCTAAAGCTTTTTGAATTACGGTTTGTAAGACTTCTGGAATTTCTGGGGGGATTTGCAACCGTTGATTTAAGTGCGCCCACATCAACTCCCCCGGTAAACCATGAAAGGGGCGATCGCCGACTAAAAGCTCAAATAATACAATCCCAACGGCATAAATATCGGATCGGGGCGAATAAAGACCATAAAACCGTTCTGGAGCCATATAAGCGGGAGATCCCCCGGTAAAGGTGGAGGGTTTACTGTCCGCTTTAAATTTTCCAGCCAGGGGAAGACGGCGAGCAATCCCAAAGTCTGATAATTTTGAATGCCATCCTTGGGATTGTAGGGTAAGTAGGATATTTTCAGGTTTAATGTCACAATGAATAATACCCCGTTGATGAATGTAGTGTAAACCTTCTAAAACCCCAATAATCAGGTTTAACGCTTCTTGTAACCGCAGAGAATCCTGTTGGTCGAGAAGATGACGAACTGTTCCCCCTTCACAATAGTCCATCACCAAATAGCGTCCTGTCTGGATATGTTCAAGACCTAGACAGGCGGCAATGTGGGGATGTTGCAGACTAATAATAAACCAAAGTTCCTGTAAAAACTGGTGAGTGGGTGCGCGTTGATGACTCAGTTCCTTCAAAGCCACCAGTTGTCCCGTGCGACGATCACTGGCACAGTAAACTTTACCAAACTGGCCTTGTCCTACTAACCCCAAAATTCGGTATCGAGAAGCCTGCATGGTGTATTTTAGACCACCTCATTAACGGTATTTCCGATAGTATTAAAGTATACCTAAAATCTAGGCATTACTGACAAATCATTAAGTTACCCAGCGATGACGAGCGCTTATGTTTTCTTCTGTTGAATCGGAATCCACCAAACTACAGCAGGGGCCAGCCCCTACTAAAATCATACAGTCTCAAAACCAGTATCGAACCTGTCGGATCAAAGTGCCGGACTTAGAGAAACCTGTTCCTGCACTTTGTGTTGATCAGGAATACTACAGCTTTTTTAAGGCGGTAGAAGCTGCTGATAAAACCTTAGAAATTGTAGCTAAACTGGGAAATGGGGGGGACGGCACCGCCATTACAAAAACCTCAAAAGGCTATGCAATTTGGGTCAAAGAACCTGATGCTGAACTGTATCGTTCTAAAGCCTAAATTCGGGATTATGATTGAATTTGGAGGAGTTAACGCCCCTGTTATACTGAATTGAGTGGTTTAGTTGTGCAATCTACATTATTTCTGCGACCTGACTTATCTAATTTAATTTTCACGCTCTAATGGCTAAAATACTTCGACTAGAACCAATTGCCGAAGAAATGGCAGTTAAGACTAATTCTAATTTGCTTTCGGCATTAATGACTAAGGAACTTCACGTTCTGAAAGAATGTGGGGGGCGGGGAATGTGTGCAACCTGCCATGTTTTTATTAAAGAGGGCATGGATGGTTTATCTAAAGTTAGCCGTCGTGAACAAAGAACTCTGGAAGTAATCACAACAGCCAAACCCAATTCCCGTTTAGCTTGTCAAGCTCACGTGATTGGGGAAGGAATTGTTGTTGAATTACCTTCTGGGATGTATATTGATGCCATCGAAGATATAGAATCGTTAGTTGGGCGACGAGCAGAACAGGAACTTCTGCATCCGATTACAGGGGAAGTTGTGGTTGAAGCTGGAAAATTGATTACTCGATCAATTCTGACTCAGTTGAAAGAAACTCGTTTACAAGTGGGCGAATATCTAGCTCGAACTCGTAACGCTAAAGATGACGGGAATCAGTAATCAGTTAGACCCTAGTAATGCTTATGTTGACTCAGTTACAACGTTTGAGTGTTGAAGTCGATGGCCGTTATGCAACACCAGAAGAATTAGACTTTTTAAGGTCTTATTTGGAAACGTTTAAATATCGCGTCAGCGCCTATCAAAAAATCAAAAAGAATGAATCTGTTATTATTGATCAAATTCAAGACAAACTCCTACAACAGAACCCGGAAATTTTCATTCAGGGTTCTGTTGATTTCACCTCAAAATGGCGTTTAGATACCATCCGAGTTTTACGATATTCAGCCCTGGCTTTATTAATAGATGATCCTGATTACTTACGAGAACGCTTGTTAGTTTGGTTTGCGACTATTTTACAAGCGTTTAAAGTCCAAAATTTAACTCAATTAACTTACCAAGGGATGTCTGATGTTATAGAAAGCTATTTAACGCCAGAAGAAAATGATTTATTTTTACCTCTAATTAAACTGGATTTAGCCATTTTGTGTAAAAAAAGATTTTCCTAAACTTCCCCTGATCTAATCATGTATAAACTTTTCCATTGGGTAAGATAGCACCCTGTAACTGTGCACCCTTAATTTCAGCATTCGCTAAAATAGCCCCTTTTAAATTAGCACCTCTTAAATCAGCCTTGCTCAAATTAGCTCCCATTAAATTCGCTTCGCTTAAATTTACATTACCCAGATGAGTATTTCTTAAATCAGCATTAATCAGACAAGCTTTGCTTAAGTTAGCAGAACTTAAGTTACTAGAACTTAAGTTCGCATCCATGAGTAATGCTCCCGCTAAATTAGCTTCGCTTAAATAAGCCCCAGCTAAATTAATTCCCGTTAATAATTTTTGTCTTAAATCAATTCCACCTAAGTCAGCACCACTTAAATTAATCCCACTTAAATGAGCACCATTTAAACACACATTCCTAAGATAGGTTTTGCTCAAATTAGCTTTACTGAGATTGGCGCGGCTCAAGTTCGCCTCATTCAGATCCGCTTCTAATAAACTAGCGGAATTGAGAAAAGCATCTGTTAAATCAGCGTGTCTTAAATTCGCTTTTAACATTTGAGCTTTACTCAAATCAGCACCTATCAAATTAGCACCACTTAAATTAGCGCGGACAATTGTAGCTTGACTCAAATCTGCTCCTGATAAGTCTACATCTTTCAAATTCGCTTGAGTTAAATCCGCGTTTTTTAAGATGGCTTGACGGAGATTCGCTTTAATTAAATAAGCTTTGATCAAACAGGCTTGAGTCAAAACAGCTTCTAGGAGAATTGCAGAACTAAAATCAGCACTTTTGAGATTACCATGATTAAGATCAGCCTCTTGCAAATTTGCCCAATTTAGGTGAGCCCCTTCCAGATTAACCCGACTCAGATTAGCCCCAGTTAAAATTGTGCCACTCAGACTGGCTCCACTCAGATTAGCCCCGGTTAAATTGGCTCCGGTTAAATTGGCTTTACTTAGATTAACGACACTGAGATGGGCTTCGCTTAAGTCAGCATTACTTAAATCTGCACCAATGAGATGAGGTCGATTTTGAGGTTCTCGAATATTAGCTAAACCCAGAGTTGGTACCGTATTGGGTCGATAAGAATTGGTACTCAGAATAATGCCTCGTAGACTGACGCCTTTAAAATCCCGTTCTCCGTCTGCATATCGACTCAGTAGTTCAATAGCGTCCATGGGTTTAACCTAAAATAACTCGCTTACCAACGGGAAACTTTTCAATCACGCTGTTTCACAGAGTTCCTTCAGAATAGTTTCATGATCTTTTCCTTGATCAACTAAAGCTTCCACCGATTGTAAACGATTACTCAAACCGAGAATAAATTGATTACAATCTGCACCCATCGATTCACAGGTAGTTTGAACACAATGGAGTTCTCGCCCTGTTAATCGACTAAAGAAAGAACTAAAAACACCCGCTTCCAAAAAACAAACAGGTCGGTTCCAGGGAGGAGCCACACTGGCAAAGGGGGAATTTTTTGTAATTATAATTAGGAATCCAGCGTTAACATACTGGGCATCAAAATCAAATGTTCCCCAACCATGAGTTTTCCAACATTGCTGTAAACACTGGATGAATTCGATCATTTCCATCTGAGCGACAGCTTTGTCATAATATTCACTGATTTCTTCACAAAAACGGATATAAAAATTCTTTCCCCACCAACGACCGCAATTGAATAAGACTAAGCGGCTGGCTTGACCCGTTTCTTGTTCTAACCCCGCATAAATTGCCTGAAGCAGGGTTGAGGGAAGACCCAGTAGACGCCCACCCAGGCGATTTTCTAGCAAACCTAATTCTAGATCCCCCTTCACATAAGCATTATAGGCGAAATAGTTGCCTGGAAGTTGGGGTTTAGTGAGTAAATTGGTAATTTCAATCATAATTTTAGACAGGTTGTATTGACGGTTGATAGTGAACCGTTAATGGTTGATGAACAGACAGGTAAGTTTTAAACAAGGGCTGCGTAAAAAGCACTAATTATTACCGTGTACTCTTCTGTGTTCCAGGTTCTAGTAAATGAGTTTTGACCTGTTCCAAGAAGGGTTGTAAGAAAATCAATGCTTTGGGCGAGAGTAATTCGTTTAAACGAGTATTGAGCAATTGATAAACTTGAGTATCAATTGCTTGGCTATTGTGGGCTTGAACTAAACCCAATAACCAATCAATGACTCGTTCTTGAAGGTATTTGGAATCATTCAATAACATCGCCATCGCACTATGGCGAAAAATCAGAATCCATTGTTGTAGAATTTGTTCTAAGCGTTCTTGTTTTTCTTGAGGAAATTGGGTTTGGATTTGATCGGCAATCGGTTGAAATATAACAACTTCCCGATCCCGAAGAAATTCATAAATTTTCAATCGTTGGGCTAAAGTTTCTGCATAGCTTTTAAAACCCAGCAATTCTTCCGTTTGAAGATAACGATTTTCCGCTTGAACTAATAATTCATTTAATTCGGCTTGCATAGAAATTCAAGATGTGCATGAAACAGTAATCAGTAATCAGTAATCGGTAATCAGTAATCAGTAATCAGTAATCAGATTACTGGTAGAGACACGCTATAGCAAGTCTTTACACTGATTACTGATTTAAAATAAACCCATTAAATCATCGATAGTGACATCGAGTTCATTCGAGTCGTCAGACGCAGAAGAATCAGAAATAACAGGCATAACTCCGACTTGGGGAACTCCTTCCCAATCAATCCTTTGAAAAAAATCGGCGACGGATAGAGTTAAATTCATCTTTGATGGAGCCGGATCACCACTTTGCACCCGTGAGGGTGTACCCAACCAATTAAGGTTACTAAAAAAGTCTTGAACAGACTCATTCAGCCAAGCTTTTTGATTGTTCATCGCAACACAACTCCATCTTGTAATTTCCGTTGAATATCTCTGGCTGTTGCACCTTCATTTAACCAGAAACCCGCAGCATCAATCCGATCAGGGTTTCCTAATAGAAATTTACAATAGGTTTCTCCCATCGAATAACATTGCAGTTCAATACAACTTAGACTTTTCTTGACCAAATTGCTAAAAAATCCGGCAAATAATCCCGCATAAATATGACAAACGGGTTTTCCTACATCTCCGAGACTTCGAGCAACAGCCGAGTCAAATAAGTTAATAAAGATACAACCGTGTTTGCGATCGCTCATGTCTACTTCCCAACGTCCCCAACCTTGGGAGGTAAACGGCCACCACCAGGTTTCTAATAAAAACATCAGGTTAGACTGTCGAATACTTTGACCAAACTCGGCTTCATACCACTGTTGGAAAAATGCGGCATCCTTAACGCCCCATTCTTTGCCAATGGTGTACATAATCACAGATGAGGCATTGCCAACTTCTTCTTCTAATCCCTCAACTAAACCAATAATAAAATCTTCACTGGTAAAGATATTACGCATTTGATTCCAGTCTGTCACCGTACCCATTGATGAGTCAAAGCTGAAAAAATCTTGAAATCGATAATGATTATGGGCTTTAGGATTGGTTCGTTTTAGTTTAGATTGATGCTGAATAAGATCTGGGGTGGCGGTGGTTAAGACCATCTGCTGCATACTCCTTTGTAATCAACAAGGTTTAAAATCGACTTCAAATTTCTAAGGAAGGACTGACATTAAGTATGTTTCAGACCTATAGATGTTCACCGGGAATTGAATCTGCCTGTTTGGTTCAGTCCACCCAGGTTGTCGGCAAGTGTAACGGATGCACCTCTGTATCTAATTTAACTCGATTTTTTGCGGTGGAACATCAGATTTTTTTTATAGCTTCGGGATAGGGGATGAAAACAGGTTTGGCGTTTAGGGTGAAGTGGGTCAGGGGATAAAAAAAATATGGGGAAATAATTAGGTATCAACGGACTTCTAGCCCACCCGGAGTTCCAAACTCAAGGGCATTGGAGTCAGGGGAAGTCCCTAACGCAATAATAGATGGGTTTTATCAGGTTTTGAGCGCGATCGCTCTTCTATCAAGGGATTTTTACCAGAGTAAGAATATGTTATCGTTTTTACAGGTTTATCGAAAATGGGAGCCAGAAGACCCGCACCATAAGGAACGTTGGTGTCGGGAGGATGTCAAGGGGCATAAGTGTTCACCAACCCCGCCAGCAAGAGCTAGGAAGTGGATTGAGTCTGGAAAAGCAGTTAAACTTGTGTCCCAGATGGTGGGCAATTTTATGTTCAACTAACAGTTGAGCCGAGTGAATACACAACCCAAAATGATGAAACATCACGTTTGTATTGCCGTTGGCATTAATCAATATCAATATCTGCAACCCTTAAACTATGCCCAAAAGGATGCAGAAGCTATCTATAAATTTTGGGTAGATGATGCTGGATTTCCTCAAGACAAGAGTTTATTGATCACCGATAACTCACCCCAGGTGTCGAGGATGTCCACCTATCCCAGCCAAGAAAATATTTTAGATTGGGTTGAATCCTTCTGCAAAGAGCAATTGAGCCATGAGGATGTCCTCTGGTTTTTCTTTAGTGGCTATGGGTTTAGTAAAGAGGGACAGGACTACTTACTGCCCATTGATGGTAACCCAGCGCAGTTAGAAACAACGGGGATTCCCATTCAAAAGTTGTTTGATAATCTTAAGGCTGCTCCAACGGATAAAATTTTAGTATTGTTGGATATTAACCGAAGTCAAGGATCGCACGCTGGGGAAAGTGTGGGAACTCAAACGGTCGAACTCGCCCGCCAGTTGCAAATTCCGACGATTTTATCTTGTCAGCCCGATGAGTTATCACGCGAAACGTCGGCTCTGCGGCAAGGATTCTTTACCTCGGCGTTATTGGAAGGGTTAAAGGCTGGAGAAACTTCAACCTTAGACCAATTAATCCAGTTTTTAGAGGTACGTTTACCGGAATTAACCGAACAACATATCAGACCCAAACAAAATCCAGTATGCGCTGTGTATCCAGCCAATAAACGACTACAGGCACTTTTACCTGAAAATCGTCAGGTAGCAAGTGTTAGTTCTTCTAATGGTATGAGGGAAATGAATATGGCGACTGTAGAACCCTACCAGAATGGTAATGTTCCTGTATCTGAAGATCCTCTGAAAGTGTCTACATCCTTAAATCGAGGGAATGGAGATCTGGGAACGCAGACGAATGAACCTGCTCCGAAAGAGGATTTGTCTTCAAATTCTGCAACTTCTGTACCGCAGACGAACCCCGAATCTCCTGCACATTCAACAGAGGATACTATGACAGATAGTTCATTTTTACAACGGTTAATTCTTTGGAGTGGAGCAACGGCTCTGGTGCTCCTATTGGGTGTTTTTCTGACCAATAAACCTATATTTATCGGTCAAAAAACGGCTAAGTCTTCTATAGAAACTGCAACGGTTGTTCCGGCTTCAAAACCGACATCAGCACCCGTCACGACAGAAACAGCACCCCCACCTCAAACTCCTCCTACTGCTGATCAGTTATTAATTCAATCAAAACTACTTTTAAAAGATACTTCGGCTTCGGGTTTTAGTAGAGCGATTTTTGTAGCCCGACAAATTCCTGATGGTGATCAGAAGTTTAAGGAAGCCCAAGCTGATATCGAACAATGGAGTCAAACGATTCTGGATATAGCCGAAGGACGTGCTCAAAGTCAAAATTTACAAGGCGCGGTTGATGCTCTTAAGTTGCTCCCTGATGCTAATCCGGCGATTTATAAACAGGGGCAACAACAGCTTGAACAGTGGAATGCTCAGTTAGATCTACTGAACAATAATCAAGGAATTCTAAGCCAAGCTAAAGCTTTAATTAAGCCCGATCAAGCTTCCTCTTATAGTAATGCGATCGCCCAAGCTGAACAAATTCCTGCGGATCAACCGGGATATTCAGAAGCTCAAAAATTAATTAATCAATGGGGAAATGAAATCTGGGAAATTGCTCAATCTCGTGCTCAGAAAAAACAATATACTAATGCCATTGAAGCGGCTGAATTAGTACCCCAAAATGCCTCTGCTTACCCCGCAGCCCAAAAAGCGATTCCAGACTGGAAAACAAAAGCCAAACAGAAGAAATAATCAGTAGGGAATAGGGAATAGGGAATGCAGTAAATCACCATTACCTATTACCTATTTCCTCAACAGTCAACCGTCGTAGGGGCGGGGTTCTCCCGCCCGTAGCCGTCAACAGTTAACAGTCAACCGTCAACCGTCAACAGCCAACACTCGATTCTGGAAGTTTTACCTGAGTTCCACCTAAACCACAATAACCATTAGGATTTTTGGCTAAATATTGTTGATGGTAACTTTCAGCGTAATAAAATTCGGGTGCTTCCAGAATTTCTGTTGTGATTGTGCCAAGACCTGCTTGTTTAAGGGCAGTTTCATAGGCATCCCGTGAGGCTTCAGCTAATTCACGTTGTTTATCGGTATAAGTATAAATTCCTGAACGGTATTGTGTCCCCACATCGTTACCCTGACGCATTCCCTGAGTCGGGTTATGGCTTTCCCAAAAAACTTTAAGCAATTGTTCATAACTGATGATTTTGGGATCATAGACGACTCGCACCACTTCGTTATGTCCCGTTAACCCGCTACAAACTTCTTCATAGGTGGGGTTAGGGGTAATTCCGGCTGCATAACCAACGGCGGTACTAAAGACCCCTTCCTGTTGCCAAAACCGACGTTCTGCACCCCAAAAACAACCCATACCCAATATCACCATTTCTAAGCCTGCGGGAAAGGGCGGTTTGAGGGGATTGCCGTTAACATAATGTTTATCGGGTACAGGCATCGCTTCCGTCCGTCCAGGTAAGGCATCGGAGGGGGAAGGCATTTTCAGCTTTTTACCGAGTCCAAAGATGTACATGATTGAATAGATTTGTGAAGGATAGCTTTACACTCCTTAATATTAACGTTTTTATCGGGAGGGTTGCTAACCGAGAAACCGGATTTTTCAAGATTGATGATTAATTTTTTGATGAATCGCGTTAATAATTTGTTCTTCCTCCGGGGTGATAACTTTATCTAAATCAGCAATTTTCTGATATTTAGCTAAAAGTGCCAGGGCAAAATCTGGATTAATTTGTTCGAGTAAACTGTTTAAATCCGGTGGAGAATTAAGGTTTTTAGAAATGACTTCTAAAGAATTTAAACTCAGAGGAGCATTTTGTAATTGGGGGAGAATTTTTTCTAAAGTTTGATCAGGATTTCGAGCTAAAATAATATGAATTAAAATTTGATCCATAATCGCTTCTTGAGCGATCGCAGTTTCTAAATATTTTTCACTTTCAAACTGGACTGTTTCTAAACTTACACCCTTTTTATCTTGATATAAATTGGATTCATAAAAGCGACAAGCTGCATATCCCAAAGCATAAAGTATTGCAGCATTGGTACTGACACTAATGATAGTCCCAGCGAAAGGCACATCTTCTAATAAACTTAATCCTAATTTTATGGCTGAATTACTCCCTAATGCTAAACTAAAAATCGCTAAAGCTTCATCTTTTCTGATCGGTTCATAAAGATCTAGATCATAAGCATAAGCAATTTGATAAATCATTTCAAATTCTAAGGTTGTATTGTTAGAAAAATCGGCTCCCATTAGAGTAGCGAGTCTTTCAGATACAAGTTTTGACGCTATTTCAGAACTTCCCAAAGCCAGAACTTTTGAAACCATAATTCGATGGCTAATTTGGCTAGAAGATTCATGAGGATATTGAGCTTTTAGCTGTTTAACTTCTGTTTCTACTTTCTCTAAATCAATTTTTTCAATAATTTCTAATATTTTATCTACATTTAGAGTTTTAATTAAGGATTTAAGCAAAGGATTATTACTCATAAAATCCAAAATACCCGGTGTAGGGGTAGTTTTTGAAGTTGGATTTTTTACTGATTTTTTAAGATTAAAAATATTCTCAACATTAAAAATATTTTTAACGGCAACTTTCCCCCCTTGCATAACGGTATTGCTAATATTTTCAACACTACCCTTAATATTAACCGCAGTTTCAATCACAGATTGTCCGGCGTGAGTCGTGGTATTACTAACGGTTTCAGTTACAGTATTTTTAACTTGTTCCGTAGCGTCTGAAATAGAATTAAATAATAGCTCAAAACCCATAAATTTTGAGGTTATAGATTCGGTTGAATTCTGAGATTTTGAAGAATTAGGGTTATTTTCTGATAACTGATGAATGGAATTTAGATCGATTTCTTCTTGCCAATCTGGAAAATCATCACCGATTCTTTTATTATAAATAATAACTTGTGTAATAGAATCTGAAATAATGTGATTTAGAAGAGAAGTACAGAGCCATTCTACTAAAACTGTTTGAGGAATAATTTTTTCTGCTTCAAACATTAATTTGAGACAGTTTTTACTTAATGTAGCTTTAACAGTAATCCTTTTGGGTTCTAAATGACGATTGAGTAAAATAGCGATCGCTTTGGGATTTCCCTGTTTAGCGAGTTCTAGTAAATTGGGTTTGCTGGTTTCTGTTTCCGTCATGGTGATGTTAATACTAAGGGATAGAAAAAACAATTTTAAGTTTAAGTTAACAGTTTATAATTTTAAAATCCACCGTATATTTACGGATTTTTTTAAAGTTTGATACAATAAGTTAGAAAAATATTAAAGTGTTTAAAGCATGATGTGGGATCAAATTGCGGAACAGATTAGTCAAGCCACAGGAGAACGGTTTCAAATTAGCGATCGCCGTTCCGTTAGCGGCGGCTGTATTAATCAAGGATATCAGATTAGTAATGGTTCACGCCATTATTTTATTAAACTTAATCAAGCTTCTGAATTTGCCATGTTTGAAGCCGAAGCTTTAGGGGTTGAACAAATGTGGGAAACCCAAACTATTCGAGTTCCTAAACCGATTTGTTGGGGAACTGTTGGCAATTCCGCTTATTTAGTATTAGAATGGCTAGAGTTAGGAGGAAAAAATCATCCTTCAGCCTGGGAAGAAATGGGACAAAAATTAGCGTTACTGCATCAGTGGACACCTGCGCCAAATTACCCTGGTTATCAGAAATTTGGATGGGAAATTAATAATACAATTGGCTCTACCCTTCAAATTAATACTTGGAAAAATAGTTGGGCTGAATTTTGGCAAGAACATCGAATTGGCTATCAATTAAAACTGGCTCAACGGCGGGGAGGCAATTTTGAACAAGGAGAAAAATTATTGAATAAAATTCCCGATATTTTAGGAGATTATCATCCCAAACCTTCTCTTGTTCATGGAGATTTATGGGGAGGAAATGCTTCCGTTACGTCTGAGGGAAAACCTGTTATTTTTGATCCAGCTACTTATTTTGGAGATCGAGAAGTTGATCTCGCAATGACTGAATTATTTGGCGGTTTTCCAGCCGCCTTTTATCAAGGTTATGATCAAATTTTTCCGTTAGAGTCAGGTTATGAACGGCGGAAAATATTATACAATCTCTACCATATTTTAAATCATTTTAACCTCTTTGGAGGGGGTTATGGAACCCAAGCGAATCAGATGATTCGGGAGATTTTACGCTAAACTGTGGGTATACAATCTGTTCAACAAAAACAAAGCCCCTATATCCAGTTAATTCAATGATTTAAACAGGATTTTCTCAAGGAAAATTTTATGGGAAGTTAAACAATATCAACAGCAATTAAAACAATGGGCAAATTTTGAACTACGGGAGGCAATTCAGGGTCAAGAAGCTCTTGAAGTTTGGCAAGCTTGGGAACTGCACCTGATTGGGATGGGTATGCGAATACCTGTGATTAATGGTTATGAAGCTACAAAACAGATTAAATCGACTACAAAAGGTCAAGCAACTGTGATTATTGCTTTAACAGCTAGTACCTTAGAAGAGGAACGAGCCGTTGCTTTATCATCAGGATGTGATGATTTTGTGCGAAAACCGTTTCGTGAGCAAATCATTTTAGAAAAGATTGCTCAACATCTGGGAGTAAGCTATGTGTATGAACCCGAAGTGCTAACTGCTTCTACCGTATCAGAAGCCGTCCTAACGGAACTGAACTCTACGGTTTTAGCACAACTGTCTTTAGAATGGTTAACTCAAGTGCATCATGCTGCTAAAGCCGTAAATGCCAAGCAACTCTTGAAATTGATTGACCAACTCCCCCCAATCAAACCCCTATTGTCAATGCTTTGCGAACTAAAATCAATCGATTTGCATTTGAAGAAATTGTAGAAATGACCGCAAAAGCATTAACTCATGATACTGATTACTGATTTCTGTATTGTCTAATGAATGACGTTCAATTTGATAGCCCAATTGCTAATATTTTGATTGTTGATGATACACCTGATAATTTATATCTGTTGTCAGCGATGTTAACAGAACAGGGGTATGATGTCCGATGCGTAATTAATGGTTCTTCGGCTATTATGGGAGCAATTGCTGACCCACCGGATTTAATTTTGTTAGATATTCGGATGCCACAAATGAGTGGATATGATGTTTGTACACAGTTGAAAGCCTCAGAACGTACCCGTGATATTCCTGTCATTTTTTTAAGTGCCTTAAATGAAGTTTTTGATAAAATTCAAGCTTTTGAAGTCGGAGGCGTAGACTATATTACCAAACCCTTTGAAATTCGAGAAGTTCTAGCCCGAATTAAAAATCAACTGAATTTAAAAGCTGCAAAATCTGAAATTCAAAAGCTAAATACAGAATTAGAAGAACGAGTTCAAGAACGCACAAAAGAACTAGGTCGAGCCAATTTGAGATTGCTACACATGGCTTCCCATGATGCACTCACAGGTTTACCGAATCGAGTGTTTTTTATGGAACGATTGATGGCAGTTTTGGCTTATACTCATACCCATCCTAAGTCTCAGTTTGGGGTCTTATTTCTCGATTGTGATGACTTTAAAATAGTCAATGATTCTTTGGGTCATTTAGCCGGAGACCAATTATTAAAGGCTGTGGCGCGACGATTATCCGCTTGTATTCATCCAAATTATACGTTAGCTCGATTTGAAGGAGATGAGTTTACCGTCCTATTAGAACAGATTGAATCGATTGATGAAGCCACGTTATTAGCTCAAGCGATTCAACACGCTTTAAGTCAGCCATTTTTACTCTATCAACATGAAGTTTTTATTAATACCAGTATAGGCATTGTTTTAGGAACCGTAGAATATCAACAGCCCGAACATTTACTGCGAGATGCAGATACAGCCATGTATCAAGCTAAAGCATCAGGAAAAGCCCGTTATGAAGTCTTTAATCGGGAAATGCACACTCGCGCTTTAACTCGTTTAAAGTTAGAAAATGACCTAAGACGTGCGATTGACCGTCAAGAATTTATTGTTTATTATCAACCTATTATTTGCTTGTCAACGGGTCAAATTAGCAGTTTAGAAGCTTTAGTTCGTTGGAAACATCCCCAACAGGGTTTAGTTCGACCCGATCATTTTATTCCCGTTGCTGAAGCAACAGGTTTAATTATTCCCCTGGGATTATGGGTTTTAGAAAAGTCCTGCAATCAACTGAAGTTTTGGCAACAACAAGCGATACAACGAGGAGAAATATTTGACATCACAATCAGCGTTAATTTATCCGTTAAACAATTTTCTCAACCTGGTTTAATTGAACAAATTGATCGGGTTCTCGAAAGTTTAGAATTGGATAGTAAAAATTTAAAATTAGAAATTACAGAAAGTGCGATTATGGATAATCCCGATTTAGCATCGGAGATATTTCAACAACTTAAAGCCCGTAAAATTCAGTTAAGCTTAGATGACTTTGGTACTGGATATTCTTCCTTAAGTTATTTACACCGCTTTCCTTTAGATATCCTGAAAATTGATCGATCTTTTATTAGCAATTTGGATTCTATGGAAAAAAATTTAGAAGTTGTTCAAGCCATTCTCAACCTCGCCCATCATTTAGGCATGAGTGTGGTAGCTGAAGGCATTGAAACCCAGGAACAATTATCCTTACTGCGGCTTTTAGGCTGTGAATTGGGTCAAGGTTACTTATTCGCTCAACCTTTAGACCCACAAGCTACAGAAACGCTGTTTTTATCTCATCCCCAATGGTAATCCTAAAGAAAAAAATTTTCCTCTCAAATTTTTTATTAAGGTAAAAATTGCCAAGCTTGGGTGACTAATTCACTCAACCAAAGCCGTTGTTCTCCATTGAGAACACTATCATCAGCCAAAACCTCAGCTTTGAGATCTTCTAAAGATTGTTGACGCGATCGCGCAATTTTAATTACACCTGCGAGAGCCGTCGCTACTAACTCATCGCTAACAGGTTGCTGCCGCAGGGCAATCATTTCTTGAGGACTGGAGGGAATTGGATAGTTCATGGTGTGAGGGGGAGGGTTAAACAAAGGACACAGAGCAGAGTTAAAGTCAGAAGTAGATTCTACAGGTTGGGAAGTGCCAATTAAAACAAAAATAACAAGTTTCTACAAATTATAAACTTTTTGAAAAAATTTTTAGCATAAACAGGGGGGAGACTGCGCCCTGATCCGATCAGGGATCAGCTACGTTACACTAATTAATCAATAGATTTAATCTAAATTTATGCAACCTCCTGTCAGTTCAGGTTTTCAATGGGAATTTTCTATTGTTGAGGAAAGGGAACCTGCTTCAGAGACTTTATCTCATTCTCTCCCTGTTCCCTATTACCTGTTCCCTCCTATAACAGTATGCCAATTATAATCGCCTTGAGAGTCATTTTATTAAGAATCCTACGGCTTTTATTCTCAATCATGATTGAAGCCTGGATTTTCAAGAAAAGCTTTAATATCTCCCCAAAATTGAGCGTACAATATGCGATGGCTCTCAATTTATTGGCGAATTCCTGTGAATGGATTGTCTTTTTAAATGCGGAAACTGTGTTTCCAGCAGAAGCCCGAAAAGAATTAATTTATTATTTGCTAGTAGAACAAATTCAGGAAACCTCCCCTTCGATTTTTTTATTAACGGCTTTTAATTTTACTTTATTACTCTTTATTAAATGGATGGGATTTGAAACCTTAAAAATTTTATTAAGTAAAGATATCCCTAAAATTACCCAAGTCTTTCAAGGTATTCCCGAAGGTAATCTTCAAATGACTAAAAAATATAAAGATTTTAGAGTTATCTTAATTGCCCACACCTTAAGTTATTCCCTGTTTTTAGGATTAGTATTTACCTTATTAATATTAGAATAATTTCCTAAATCTATATTTTATTATGAATAAACTCATTAATATTCTCAATGTTTTTAAACCTTCTAAACCCCTGGATTGGAGAACCTTTCTCCTCATCAGTCTGACAATTTGGATCGCCTCTATTTTCGGAACGACTGATGAAAATGTCAGAAATGATTTAGCTATTCTAAGCTGGTTAGCGTTAACGATTGGGGTGGGGTTGAGAACCAGTCAACCCCCTTTTATTTTTGGGGGGATTCCTTTAAGTCCTTGGACAACTTCATTGTTACTGTGTTTGATGATTTATCAAAAAACAGAAATCACTAGACCTTATTTTGCCTTAAAATCCTGGCCCCTATTAGCAGTTTGTTTACTCTTTATTTTGGAATTTATTCGGGATAAATTTAAAATCCAGTCTCCCCCGCCTTTAGTCCGTATGGAGTTTATCATTATTTTACTAATACACATTAATATTTACTGTTTTATAGAATTTGCTGTCCGCGTAGAGAATTGGTTAGAAAGAGTTCCCGAAGTTATTCCCAGACGCGAGATTTTTAAACCGGATTCTGCTAAAATTGATCAGGAGTTTCAATCCTATTTCGTTAGAGGAATTGATCGAGGATGAGACTATTTATTATCTTTATTCCCTATTCCCTCCTATCAAACTGTGGAGATAAAAGATGAATTTAAAGCGCATTGTTGCGATCGCCAGTAACGTTTTTTTAGAAGTTGTCCGCGATCGCATTCTTTATATTATTGGGGTTTTTGCTCTGCTTTTGGTGGCTTCCGTCCGTTTACTTCCCGAAATATCAGCCGGGTTAGAAAATAAAATTATTCTCGATTTTGGCATGGCGATGATCAGTTTTCTTAGCTTACTAATTACCGTTTTTGTTAGTGCCAATCTCGTCAATAAAGAAATTGAAAAACGCACCGTTTATCAGTTAGTTTCTAAACCCGTAAGTCGATCTGAACTGATTATTGGTAAACATTTGGGAATCTCAGCGTTTATTGCCGTTTTAGTCCTAGTGATGGCACTATTGTATTTTGGAATCCTCAGTTTTAACAAAATTTCCTACCCCTTTACCAGTCTAAGTGTCGCTGTTTTATTTCTATGGCTACAATTATCTTTAATTGCGGCGGTGGGGATTTTATTAGGAGTATTTACCAGTTCGCTTCTCGCCAGTTTATTAACCTTTGGTGTTTATGTGATGGGAAGTTTAAGCCGTGACTTATTAGCATTAGGAAAATATAGCGAAAACCCCGCCATAGAACAATTTATGAGAGGGTTATATGTAATTTTACCCGATTTAGCCCGACTAGATTTAAAAAATGAAGCCATTTATGGTTACTTACCCGCTCCCCCCTTATTAATCATGAACGTGGCTTATGCTATCCTTTATATGATTCTCTTATTGTCCCTA
Organism: Planktothrix serta PCC 8927; assembly: GCF_900010725.2. Taxonomy (NCBI): domain Bacteria; kingdom Bacillati; phylum Cyanobacteriota; class Cyanophyceae; order Oscillatoriales; family Microcoleaceae; genus Planktothrix; species Planktothrix serta. The sequence goes on from NZ_LR734870.1 coordinate 98,065, forward strand.
TCCATTACAATTTTTTGGCGACGAGAATTTTAGTTATAGGGGGGAACAGGGAACAGGGAATAGGGAAAAAGTACCTTTTTAAGGGTTTGAGGTTTTGTTGATATCCTAACCTATCCTTCAATTACTATCAGGAATAAAAAATAGCGTTGATGTACACCATGATAATTACAGAAAAATTACCACAACTCCAAGCCCTATTTCAACAAATGGATCGGGCATTAATTGCTTATTCGGGAGGAGTAGATAGCACTCTTGTTGCTAAAATTGCTTATGATATTTTGGGCGATCGCGCTTTAGCAATAACAGCCGTTTCTCCTTCCTTATTACTCGAAGATTTAGCAGAAGCTCGAATTCAAGCCGCAGAAATTGGCATTCAACATCGAGAAATTGAAACTCAAGAAATGGAGAATCCGAATTATACATCAAACCCAGTTAATCGCTGCTATTTTTGTAAAAGTGAACTCCATGACACCTTAAAACCCTTAGCTCAAAAATGGGGTTATTCTTATATTGTCGATGGGGTAAATGCCGATGATTTACGAGATTATCGCCCCGGAATTCAAGCCGCCAAAGAACGAGGTGTCCGTTCCCCCTTAGCCGAAGTAGGTGTTAGCAAAACTGAAGTCCGAGAACTTTCTAAATATTTAGGGTTAATGGCCTGGGATAAACCCGCTCAACCCTGCTTAAGTTCGCGCTTTCCCTATACTGAAGAAATTACCATTGCTAAATTACAACGGGTGGGTAGAGCCGAAGTTTATTTAAGAAAATTAGGCTGGAAAAATTTACGAGTTCGCTCAGAAGCAGATACCGCCCGCATCGAATTACCCCCCGAACAAATCAAAGAATTTGTATCTCAAACAGAACTTTCCCAATTAGTTCAAGCTTTTCAACAATTTGGGTTTGTTTATGTTACTTTAGATTTAGAGGGATATCGAAGCGGAAAATTAAATCAAGTCCTACCTTCGGAATTATTAGTCCGTCCCTAAACCTAAAAAATATCCCTACCATTAACTATGGCAGGGGCGAGGACAGTCAGACGCTATTGGTTTTTATTGTGTAGGAATTTAAGCTAACTGTAGCTTAGGGTTGTGACAATTTTCCGAGTGTCCATCCTCAAAAAATAGGATAATAATCTGCGATCGCTTAAAATCGGGTTAAAGTTTAATCGAAGCGAACAATGAATTTTTCCTCCTGGCATCCTTTGGGTGTGGCCCCGAATGCGTGGAATGTGAATCAAACCGACGCCGATATTACCCGCCCACCCCTGGAACCTCGGCCCATTACGATAACCACCGAGACAAAAACCCTGCGTTTGGACTTAGCAAAAACCGCTATTATTGTTATCGATCTGCAAAATGATTTTTGTCATCCCGACGGTTGGTTAGCTCATATTGGCGTGGATATCACCCCGGCGCAACAACCGATTTCCCCTTTAAATAGATTACTGCCTCGGTTGCGTTCAGTGCAGGTTCCTGTGATTTGGTTGAACTGGGGAAACCGTCCCGACTTACTCAATATTAGTGCGGGTTTGCGTCACGTTTACAACCCCACGGGAGAAGATATTGGGTTAGGCGACCCTTTACCTAAAAATGGTTCCTCTGTTTTAATGGCAGGAAGTTGGGGGGCGGCAATTGTGGATGAATTAGACCAACAACCCCAAGATATTTATATTAATAAATATCGGATGAGTGGGTTTTGGGATACTCCTTTAGATAGTATTTTAAGAAACTTAGGAAAAACCACTTTATTATTTGCTGGAGTTAATGCCGACCAATGTGTAATGGCGACTCTACAGGATGCCAATTTTCTAGGCTATGATTGTATTTTAGTTAAAGATTGTACGGCAACCACATCCCCAGATTATTGCTGGTTAGCAACGGTTTACAATGTTAAACAATGCTTTGGGTTTGTTTGTGATTCTCAAGCTATTTTAGAGGGCATTCATTCATAACTATTCCCTATTCCCTATTCCCTGTTCCCTGTTCCCTTTTGCTTAAGAATTTTGAACACAACTCAAATAGGATTGATATATTATGATTGAGCGCTGTATGATTCCAGTCGTCAAATCTCCTAGAGATTATCAAGCTTATCGTATTAGCCCTCAAGATACAAATCGATTAGCCATTATTTTCGATCCCGATGCCGCTAATACCTCTTTAACGGTTTGTGTAGAAATTTTTGAAGTTGGGGGAAAAACTCCTCCCAACCGTCATCAATTAGCGGTAGAAATGTTTTTTGTGATTAAAGGGGAAGGAGTGGCAATTTGTGATGGAAAAACGGTTGAAATTAAGGCTGGATATAGTATTTTAGTTCCGCCAACAGGAACTCATATTATTAAAAATACAGGTTCAACTCGCTTATATGCTTTATGTATTATGGTTCCTAATGAAAATTTTGTAGAATTAATTCGCAGTGGTACCCCGGTAGAATTGGATGAAGAAGACTTAAACGTCTTAAGTCGGAGGGATGTGTTTGTTTAGGGTTAAATCATTTTGACTTCTGATGATTTTTTAAGATTAGTTAAGATAGGGTTACTGATGGAAACAAAAAAAGTACATTATACTCAAGGGATTATTTGTTAATAGCAACTTTTAACCGATTAAGCTTGATTTTCTAATGATTATTAAAGAAACAGCCTCTCTAATTACCCGTGATGGAATTCGACTTGATGCGGATATTTATCGACCCCAGACCGAGGAAAAATTACCCGTTTTATTAATGCGACAACCTTATGGGAGAGCGATCGCCTCTACCGTTGTTTACGCTCATCCTAAATGGTATGCTCAACAGGGGTATATTGTAGTAATTCAAGATGTTAGGGGACGAGGAACTTCAGAAGGAGAATTCCAACTTTTTATTCATGAAATAGAAGATGGGTTAGATACAATTAATTGGGTTGCTAATCTTCCTTATAGTAATGGTCAGGTGGGAATGTATGGCTTTTCCTATCAAGGAATGACCCAAATTTATGCGGCTTCTACCCGTCCAAAGGCATTAAAAACCGTATGTCCGGCGATGATGAGTCATGATTTATATCGAGATTGGGCCTATGAAGGGGGAGCTTTTTGTTTATATGCTAACTTAGGATGGGCGATACAAATTTCAGCAGAAACAGCCCGATTAAAAGAAGATGAAACCGCTTATAATTCTCTTTATCAAGCCTCTCGAAACTTACCCTTTTTTGATCCCATTCCTGCTAGTCCAGAAGTATTAAAAAAACACGATCCAGATTCATTTTATCACGAATGGTTAGCCCAGGATCAACCCGATGAATATTGGCAAAATCTATCTCCAAAATTAGATAATTTAGATTTACCTATGCTGCATATTGGGGGATGGTTTGATATTTATTTAAAAGGAACAATTCATTTCTATCAAGAAATGGTAAACCGCAGTCAACACCCCCAACATTTAATTATTGGCCCTTGGGCACATCTTCCCTGGGGTAGAAAAGTCGGGACACTCAATTATGGGTTAACCGCATCAACGTTTATTGATACCTTGCAAATTCAATGGTTTGATACCTTTTTAAAAGGTAAAGAAAATCCCATTTTTAATCAAAACCGGGTTGATTTATTTGAAATGGGAAGCCAAAACTGGCGAGAATTTAAACAATGGCCGTCATCCTCATCCCAGGTTTATTATTTATCAACCAATGGACTCGCTAATTTACGAGAAGATGCCGGAATATTAACCCCAAATTGTCCTAATAATTCTCAAGAAGATGTCTTTGTTCATGACCCTTGGCGTCCGGTTCCAGCACTCGGAGGTCATGCCATGTATCCAACGGGTTCTTTTGACCGTTCTACCTTAGACTGTCGCAGTGATATTGTTACCTATACCTCTGAAACGTTGAGTCAAGATTTGCATTTAGCAGGAGATTTAACCGTAGAACTTTATTGTACAGCAGACACACCCAGTTTTGATTTATGTGCGGTTTTATCGGAAGTTAAACCCGATGGCAGTGTCTATAATTTTAGTCAAGGCTACCAACGAATTAATTTAACTAAATCTAACATAAATCCTATTTTAAGTCAAGAAGAAAATATAAATTGCTATCAAATTAAAATGCAACCCACTTGTATTAAAATTCTTCAAGGGCATTGTTTACGTTTAAGCATAAGTGCGGCTTGTTTTCCTGCTTATCCAGTTAACCCCGGACTCGAAAAACCTATTAATCAAACCCGTTTAATGGATCATCAAATTATCACATTAAATATTAACTCTGGGGGTGATTTCCCCTCAAAAGTTATATTATCAACTCCAGATTAACTGTAGGGTGTGTAAGCTCCGCGCACGCACCAACTGTCAACTATCAACTGTCAACTATCAACTGTCAACTATCAACTGTCAACTATCAACTATAGCAATCCTAAATGATTTGTGAAAAAGTTTTGTAGGGGTTTGGTTTCCAAACCCAGGCGCAAAGAGGGTTTGGAAACCAAACCCCTACGATAAAATATTACAACCTATTTAGGAATGCTATATCAACTATCAACTATCAACTATCAACTATCAACTATCAACTATCAACTGTCAACTGTCAACACCTTAATATTTTGATAAAGTTGATTCAGATATTGCTCAACCTCTGGAGGTTTAGCTGTAAAGCTAATATAAAAGGTTCCAGATTCAGCCGTTTTTTCTAGGACTTTTGCATAAATATCATCACTCCATTGTTCTGATTCTAATTTCATATTAATCTTTAAATTTGCTAACACCCCAGGAATAATATCATTATTGGCTTCTGTAACAATTAAACCACTTTTTTCTGATAATTCCACTAAACCCCCTATCAATAGACTTCCATCAATATGTTTACCTTCTAAAATCGAATATTGTAAAACGATGGGTGTTGAAAGCGGATAAAAATGTTCTTCTTCCTTAGAAATAAATAAATTATATTGTCCTGCAATTCCCCCGACTTCATAAATTGTAATCGGTTTTTTCACTCCTTTGGGTTGAACTAATTTGTGATTTTCAATTTTAATTAAATCCTGACCTGCTTCCTTTAAAGTCATTTCAGAAATTAAAATTTGTCCTCCCGTTGTATAAGATTCAACCCGATAAGCTAAATTCACTTGATTACCCACAACACCGTATTTTGTACGCTTTTCTGACCCAATATTTCCAACGACAACTTCCCCAGTATTAATCCCAATTCCCATATCTAAAGGAGACAAATCCCACTGTTGTAATTTTTCATTCACCTTCTGCATCGCTAATTGCATCGCCACCGCACAAGCAATTGCTCGTTGAGCATCATCTTCTCGTAAAGTTGGAGCACCAAATAATACTAAAATCCCATCTCCCATAAACTCATCAATGGTTCCTTGATAGTTAGTAATAACATCAGCCATTGAGGATAAATAGAAGTTTAAAATTTTGACCACTTCTTCAGGTTGTAAACGTTCAGAGAGAGCCGTAAATCCGCGTAAATCCGACGTTAAAATCGTGATTTTTCGCCGTTCTCCGCCGAGTTTTAACCCTTCGGGTTTTTCGAGTAAATTAGAAACAATTTCAGCACTTAAATAACGCCCAAAAATATTGCGAATATCCGCCGCCGAACGGGCAATATAAGCGGTAATTGCGATCGCTGAACCTGCTAAGGCTAAAAAAGGAGGAACAACAGGAATCCACCATCCTTGAATAAACAAAAGATAGGTACTTCCGAGTAAAACTCCCGTTGCTAAAAGCGAAATTAAAACCTGTCGGACAATTAATAATTTAACTTTAGCAGTCCCTCTAAATTTCCAAGTTAAAATTGCCCCAGTTCCCGACCATAGAAATATCCAAATCCATTCTAAGGGATCAGAAATAGTTTGAATTAAAGGACGATGATCTAAGGCTGTACTAATAATTTGACTGGCTATATTGGCATGAATTTCTACCCCAGACATTCTTTCGTTGGCTGATAATGTGTAAGGCGTTGAGATTAAATCTTTGAAGCTTTCCCCGACAGAGCCGATTAAAATAATTCGATTTTTTGCCCAATCTTTAGGAAGTTTATCAGTTAAAATATCCTCAAAAGAAACCGTTTCAAAACTTTGATTAGACCCTCGATAATTTAAAAAAACTTGATACCCTCCGGCATCTGCCCGAATATAACCGCCATCATTTTTAGCCAAGGGTTTAAATACAATATTGTTAAATTTCCACCAATTATTTGTTCCGGGTACTATTTCGGGTGCAATTCCTTGAGAATCTAAATAAAACATCGCCAAGAATAACCCTAAACTGTAAACAGGTTGTTCTTGATCATTTTTAACCACTAACAATGCTCGCCGAATAATATTATCTTCATCTAAAATCAAATCATTAGCTGCGACTCGATTTTTTTCTTTTAAAATTGGAGGAGCCGCCACAGATTCTAAGGCTTCATCTCCAACCACTTTTTCAATTCCAATTAAATTAGGGGTATCTGCAAACAGTTTAAGCAACTGAGCATGACCGGGCTCAAAGGGTAAATCTCGATAAATATCTAACCCAATGGCTATCGGTTTCATTGCTATCAATTTCTCGATTAATTTTGCATAAATTTCATCGGGAACATAACCCTGACCAATATATTTCATATCGGCTTCATCTAACCCGATAATCGCAATCCGTTGATCACGGGGATCAAGGGGACGTAAGCGCATATATTGGTCATAAACTGACCATTCCCAAGATTGTAAAAGACCAGAAAAACGCAGCAGGATTACAAGACCCGCCATCACTGGGGTTGTAATCCAAATGCCACGCCACTCCCATACTAATTGTTTAATTTGTGCTCTCATAGAGCCTATTTTAGCGTGTATATTTTTGGGTTTATTGAGCAGATTGTTCGTCAGAATTACTTACTGTTGGTTCGGGTGCAAATGGAGCTTCTATAATTGATTCTTCAATTTTAATAGAATTGAGTAAACTTTTCCATTCTTCTTGCTGGGAATCTCGCAACTGAGCCATGATCATTAATGTATCTTGCCAGAGGTTTTCACGGACATAAATTTCTGCTTTTTTTAACGGATCTTGAGTTTTTTCTAGTTCCCTTTCTAGGGTAGGGGTCAATTTATTTCGCTGAATATAAACTTCTAAAGACGCAACATTTGGAAGAGATTCAAGATTATTAGAATCTGTAGAATTAGGATTGCTACTTTGACACTTCATTGAAAATAGCCACTTATATTGTTTTCCAACTTCTAAAGCTACCGTTTTAGGCAAAGCAATCTGCACAATACTCCCGTCTAAAGGCAGTTGAATTGTTGTTAGATAAACATCTTTTCCCCTGTTATTCACTAGAACAAACTCACCGAGTGCGACCCCAGATTGAGGAAAAGTGATTTCGGGAATATAAACAAAAAATGTTGGGTTAGCAGAAACCGTTGAGGTATTCTTACTTGGTACTAAAGCAGTCATGGGTATATCACTGATTTTGCACTCAGGTGACCGTGTTCCTCCTCCGGCGGTACTTACTGGCCCCTCACCCTTGGGTGCCGGGGGAAATTCTAAACTGATTTGCATTGGGGAATTGACCCGGTTTTTAACGGGAGAAGGAACACTCGCTAGACTCGCTGTAATAGGCAAAACCATGCCTAAAATCAAACTCAAACAACTCACAGATTTGATAACCATAAGATTATGCCTCTTTATGCTTGTAAAGATGATCATAAGATGCACCATCCAGATTAGAAAACCTGCATCTGATCAAGATTTGCTTTATCAGAAAATTAGCAGATTACGGGGACTTATGCCTCTGAGACTGTCTTAGGGGTTGAGAAGTTGCCAAAGGACTAAAATCTTCTATTCTAATTCAAAATTCCTTGCCATTCTCCTTGTAATGTAAACCCCGACCAATAATAAGGAGGTATCCATTCTGAGGTTTCATTTTGTTGCATTTCAATTTGAGCTTGCCGTAAAGCCGCGACTGGAGATAATCGTTGTTCTAACATTTTTTGATAAAATTTAACCATTAATTGGGAGGTTGCTTGATCATCAACTTTCCATAAACTGACCATGACTCGACTCGCACCCGCATACATAAATCCCCTCGTTAATCCTACTAATCCTTCCCCTTTGATTTCCTGTCCTAATCCCGTTTCACAGGCACTTAATACGACTAATTCTACAGGTAATTTTAAATTAAAAATATCATAGAGTCGTAAAAATCCATTTTGAGATTGTCCGCTTTGATCGACTAAAGAAAATACTAAACCCGATAATTGAGGATTTTCACTATTGAGTAAACCATGAGTTGCAAAATGAATAAAACGATATTGGCTCAATTGAGGATTTGTTGCTGTTTCTCGATTGGCATTAAAGCCGATTTCTTGTAAACTTTCCTGCTCAGGAAATAAGGCTAAAATCTGTTTTGCTTCTTCTTGGGTAAAGGGTAAACGATCAAATAAAACACCGGATTCTCTGGCAGAACGTTCTAAGTCGGGAGGCAGGGATTTAATAGCCCTAGAAACCACAGCTTTTAATCGTTCATCTGTTGAACTAAATACTGGATCAGCTAATATTGCTAACAGTTTTTCGGCAGGTTTTCGAGTTTGGGTTTCTTGTCGTAAAATTCCTAAAACTGAAGCAGAGGGTAACGTCACTAATTCATGATTGCTAATTAATGGTATTGAATCCTCCTCGCTGTTGTTTTCGGATAGAGGAAGGGCGGCAAAGGGAACATATTGTAAGGCTCCATCAGCCACAATGAGTAATCTTTTATTTTCTAAGTTAGGGATGAAGGGAAACACTATTTTTGTTAAGGCTTTTCCCGTTTCTTCATAGAGCGATCGCCGAATTCTTTTACTGGGTAAAATTAAATTTTCTCGAAAGGTTTTAACGCTGGTTTTAATGGCTTCTTCTCCAGGTAATTCATGACTTTGGATAGAATTAGGGCTAACAACCCATAAATAACTCCGGTCTTTTCCTAGAGAATATTCTAATAAAATAGTATCATTATCTAATAATTTTTGAATTTCTGATAAATTTAAAGGTTGAGGTTGAGTTAAGGCGGCATAATGGGGATTATTCTCCCGAATTTTATCTAAAACTTGATTATACTGTTGGAGCAATGTTTCAATTTCTTGGTTAATTTCCTGTTTTTGAATAATCGTATGGGACTGGCTTAACAGTTTAATGCGTTGTTCTTCTAAAGCCGATAATTTTTGTTTTAAGGTTTGTTTTTGCTCTAAGAGTTGAGGATCAATACCAGAAGTGATCTCTCCTTGAGCTTCTGCTAAAATATCTAATAAGGATCGGGCTTTGGCTCGTTCACTAATTTGTAAGGCTTTTCCATCCCATCCTTGCTTGGGTTGTTGTTGATTCAGTTGCATTAACAAATCAATATAAAATTGATAATAATCCTGTTTAGAGGCTAAAAAAGCAGATCTTAAATCTTGATTTGCAATTTGGGTTCGTAAATCTTCAATAATGGTTAAAGCCGTTTCAATTTGAGCGATCGCTTCCTCAAAATTCTCTTGTTTTCGTTTAACGGTTGCGACTCGATATCGAGATAAGGCTTCTTTAGGGCGATCGCCTACTTCCTGACGAATTTGTAAGGCTTTGTTATAGAATTCTAAGGATTGTTCTAACTTTCCTTGTTGAAAATAAACAAATCCAATATTATTTAAGGTACTGGCTTCTCCGGTGCGATCGCCAATTTTTTGCCACAGGGTTAAGGCTTGATTATAGGTTGTTAAAGCTAAATCAAATTGATTCAAATTAGCATAAACAAACCCAATATTATTTAACGTTGCTCCTTTCCCTCTTTGAACCTGAATTGCCGTCTGATCACCAAACTTTTGAATCACTTCTTCCCCTAAACTTAAAGCCTGTTTATAGTGATCAAGAGCCTGTTCAAATTGACCCAATTCCGATTTAACTTGACCAATATTATTTAAAATAGCTGCCACATTAGCGGGATTTCCTAAAGGTTTTACTACTGCTAAGGCTTGATTATAATAATTTAGAGCTTGTTGAAATTCTCCTAAATTAAAATAAACAATAGCCATTTCATTCAAAGCCGCCAACTCCCCTGTTTTAAAATTGAGAGTTTGCCATAAAGGAAAGGTTTGATTGAGAGTATCTAAGGCTTTTTGATATTCTCCTAATTGAGCATAAATTTTGGCAAGGGAAACTAAAGTTGTGGCTTGAGTTTGTTGATCTTCAAGGGTTTGAGTTAAAATCAGTAATTGATTATAACAATTAATCGCCTTGGGATATTCCCCTAAATTACTATAAACAGAACATAAAAAATTGCGAGTAATTGATTCTTGAAGAGAATTATTTGCTTCTCGCCACAGACGTAACGCTTCTTCCCACTGCTGAATAGCATCCCGAAACCCCGCTACTGTTCCTTCTCGATACCGTTTCATCCCTTGATTAAAACTATTTTCTGGGCTATAAGTAGAATTAAGAATTTGTGCGGATCGCCATTCTTGGGCGATCGCAGGTAAAACTATTGTTGAAGCCAAAAAAGATCCCAGAATCAGGATGCAAAACCAAACTCTGGACAATTGATTTTTACTTCTCCGCCCATGTATCATGACTTAATTCCCAAATTCAATTCCAGCGTTTAGGATGAGGTGATCAAAGTGTCCTAGACAGTTTTACTGGTCATTTTAACCTAATAGTGTCAGGATTTAGAAATAGTTTTAAGTTTCTCATTCTCCTCTTAACTTATGTTAACGTTTTCCCTTTTTTCTGGATTTTCTGGCTGGTTTCAATCTCCTCGTTACTGGAGACGAATTCTAACGGGTTTAATTATCGGATTTTGTCTGGTTTTTAGTACCGGACTGTTCCAACAGTCTACCGTTGCTCAAATTAATCTTGCTATCATTCAAGAAATTTTAGATGGAGATCAAGTCTTTATTCAAGATAATCAAGCAAAAGTAGAGGATCAAGCAGAATTTGGGCAAATTGTGCTTACGAAAAAATCTCGCGCTGGAGTGATATTTAATAATGGAGCAGCCGGACGCATGGATGCTAATTCTGTTGTTACGGTCGGTCAATGCGTCGAAATAAAACAGGGACAAATCTTAGTTAGTGGCCCTATTAATGGATGTATTGCGGGGTTTACTGTTGGGGTTCAAGGAACAATTTATATCCTAGAAACCACCGATAATAATACAGGGAATGTTAAAGTTTTGGAAGGAACTGTACAGGTGAGTTCCTCCGATGGAACTGGAGAACCTGTAGAAGTTAAAGAAGGTGAAAAAGTATCGGTTTTACAAGGAATTTTAAGTCAGGTCATTCCTATGACTCCTGAAGAGATTGTGTCTATTTTATCGGGTCGATTATTCTCAGGATTTACGATTCCTGTAACACCAGAAGGAGCATTATATTCCCTGTGTTCTCGTCTTTTACCTGGGTTTAGTTGTTCAACTAGCGGAATTCCGACTCCTTCAATTCCAACCCCTCCTGTTCCCGTTCCTATTCCGCGTTTACCCTTCTAAATTAAGGAGTTTAACGCGATTGTAAATCCTGGGACAATATCTTCTCCCGTTAACGTTGCGGTTGCGGGATATTGAGTAATTGAACTATCAGCATGATATACCCAAGCTTGTTGATTTTGACGGTCAATTAACCACCCCAACCGCACCCCATTTTCAATATATTCAGTCATTTTTTCTTTACACTTTTTTAAACTATCGGTTTTAGACCGAATTTCTATCACAAAATCTGGGACTAAATTTAAAAATTCATCTTCTCCTTCATCCCATCCTTGAGGTAAACGTTCTTGAGCAACAAACGCCACATCAGGAGAACGAATGGCTCCATTAGGCAGTTTAAATCCGGTACTAGAACCAAATACTTCACCTAAGTTTTGGCTTTCTACCCAAACCAATAAACGAGAGCCAAACTTTAATTCTCGATTTCCTGAAATTCCACCTGTAGGAGCCATAGTTACTAACGTTCCATCTGCATTTCGTTCAAAGCGTAAATCAGAATTTTGAGAACTGATTTGCATCAATTCAGCATCCGTTATTGTATATAAAGATAATACCATTAGTTTAAATTACCTCAACTATTAACCATTAACTGATAACTGGTAGAGACGTTGCATGCAACCTCTCTACACTGATGACTGATTAAGCTGCTACTAAACCACTATGAATTAATAGAGGTTTTGTACTCGGTTCCCGCCCTCGGAAAGCTTTAAATACTTCCATCGGATGCAAACTTCCTCCTAATGCTAACACCGTATCGCGGAAGCGTTTCCCGGTTTCAGAGATAGCATTTTCATTTTCTAATCCTGCTTCTTCAAAGGCAGCAAAAGCATCAGCACTCAAAACTTCTGCCCATTTATAACTGTAATATCCTGCTGCATAACCGCCCGCAAAAATATGACCAAAAGCACATAAAAAGGCATCTTCTGGCAGAGGTTTTAAAATCATGCTTTTCTCGGCAATGCGGTTGCGAACAGCGCTAATCGTTTCACTTCCTCCGAGTTGATAACGGTGATGTAACTCAATATCAACAAAAGCAAAATGGAGTTGTCGCAGCATTCCAGTTCCGCTCATATAGGTTTTAGCCGCTAACAACTTTTGATAATAATGTTCGGGTAAGGTTTCTCCGGTTTGATAATGTTTTGCCATGCCAAATAATGTGGATCGATCATAACACCAATTTTCCATAAATTGGCTCGGTAATTCCACAGCATCCCATTCCACATTATTAATTCCGGCCGCCCCTGCATAGTCAACCGTTGTTAACATATGTTGTAACCCATGACCAAATTCATGGAATAACGTTTCCACTTCTGCAAACGTCATTAAACTAGGTTTATCATCTACCGGAGGCGTTTGATTACACTGTAAATAAGCCACAGGTAATCGCACTTTTGTTTCTCCCTGTTCCACAAATTTAGCGCGAGTAATACACTCATCCATCCAGGCCCCTCCTCGTTTTTCTGCGGGGCGACTATAGGCATCTAAATAGAAGTAGGCAATGGGGTTTCCGTTTTCATGGGTAACTTCAAAATAACGGACATCTGGATGCCAAACGGGTGCTTGACCATCCGCCGGAGTAATCATAATCCCAAAAATGCGATGAACTAACCCAAATAACCCCTCTAAAACTTGGGGTAAGGCAAAATAGGGCCGTAATTCTTCATCTGTAAAAGCAAATTTTTCCTCTCGTTGGCGCTCTGACCAAAAGGCAATATCCCAATGTTGTAAATTCTCGGTTTCTTCTGCGCCTTTTGAAGCAGCAAAGGCTTTTAAATCTTCAAATTCCTGTTGAGCCGCATCATAACTGACAATGCGTAATTCTTCTAATAATGCCTCCACAGCTTCCACATGGGGAGCCATTTTACTCGCTAAACTCAGTTCTGCATAGCTATTAAAACCCAAAATACTTGCTTTTTGTTTCCTGAGTTCTAAAATCCGTTCAATTAAGGGAAAATTATCGAATTCTCCACTAGAAGCCCGACTAATATAACCTCGATAGACTTGTTCGCGTAAATCCCTTCTCTGACTATATTTTAAGAAGGGGCCAAAACTAGGAAAATCCAAGGTAATTCGCCAGGGGCCGTTTTCTGGGGTGGCGTTTTCTTCCCCGGCTGACCGAGCAGCTTGAGCGGCTAAACTGAGTAAACTCGGAGGTAAACCTGCAATTTCTTCGGGTGTTGTTAGAGTTAAACTAAATGCTTTTGTCGCATCTAAAACATGATTAGAAAATCGAGTTGAAAGTTCGGCTAATTCTAATTCAATGCCATTAAAATGATCGCGTTCTTCTCCTTCTAATCCCACCCCGGATAATTCTGCATCTCGCAGAGCCATATTCACAATACGTTGTTGCGCTGAATCTAATTGCTCCCATTCCAGGCTATTTCTTAACTGTTTAAAAGCTTGATAAATTATTTTACTTTGGTTAAGTTCATTGATAAACTGTACAATATTAGGCTGAACTGTTTCATGGGCTGTTCTCAATTCGGGGCTATTTTTTACCCCCATTAAATGCCCCACAATTCCCCAACTCCACGTTAACCGTTCTTGTAATTTTTGCAAAGGTTCAACTAAATCCGTCCAGGTCGGTTTAAGATATGTTTCTAAGGTCGCAAGATCCTGTTCCAGTTCCATTAACAGTTGCGTAATTCCAGGAACAACATCATCCGGTGTCATCATTTCAAAGGGTGGTAATCCCTGACCAATCAGTAGGGGGTTTTCTGTCATTGTTGTAGTCGTCGTTATACTGTTTTCAGTTTAGGAGCCAAACACCTTCTATTGTAATATAATGTTGTTATTGGGGTGTTCCAACGCGGGGCGAGGTTAAAGATTCCGGCGTTGTGGGTGGATTGCTGGTGTCAGCAGTGTTTTATGGAGTTTGGGAAGATGATCGAGTATCAGAAACCTTGCTAATTCCTTGAGACAATAAGGTTCTGTATGCTTGCTGCGGATGAGTTGGCTCGTCAGGGTATTTGAGTTCAAGCAATTTTTCTGACCACATCGGATTAATGTAATGAGTTCTAATTGTTTCAGAACTGCGATTCAATAGTTCAGCTAATCTTTTTACAGTTAAATATCTTTCCGAACACAGTTTCAGAATAGTATCTCTCATCAACTCAGGACTTACCCGATTCTTCTCTCGAACGGGAGCAGCTATTTCTAGTAATAATAAATTTTCATCTTTATGCACGGAGCTTGTCTGATTATGCACGGAGCTAGACTCGTTATGCACGGAGCTTGGCTCGTTATGCACGGAGCTTGGCTCGTTATGTTCGGAGCTAGACTCGTTATGTTCGGAGCTTGGTTCATAATATTCGGAGCTTGGAAGCAGTGAAAGCAAATCCGGTTGACCTTTATTTGGTAGAGCATACTGGGTTCCACGTCCACGTCCTGATTGTGCCAACCAGCCGTTATTGACCAAGTGCTTTAGGCACTCTCCTATATCTCTAGGGTGTTCCTGTCTGTAACACTGAATGTCACTATTACTAATTTCTCCAAACTGATGCGCTAGTACCAAAATAATTCGATCTAATTCTGTTAGTTCGCAGTAGTTATCTCCCACTATTTCTTTTAGTTCTTGCTCGACATTTTCAGGAATTAAACTAAGCATCGGCAGAGCAACAGATGTCATCTCTAAATCGAATTTTTCTGACACTAATGGCCTAAACCATTGTTGTTCTTTCCAGGCTCGTAGAATCTTTTTAAAACCCGATCCGGCTTTTTCACCTAAACCAAGCATTTGAAACATTGTTTGCAGTTTAGGATTGCGCGGATCGCTGATACCTCCATCATAAAGTTGCAGAATAGAAATCCTTAGCCGACCTGGATTATTGAATAAAAAACCATTAGGAAACTTAGTTACTATAATAGGACGAGAAGATAAATGATCGGCATGAATTAAAGTATTTACTAGAGCCTCCCTAACCGCTTCATGGACATGAGTTTCTCCCCGCCTCACAGCATCTTTATCTAGTTTAAACGGAACATCTAAATCATTAACTAAACGACTATAGACGCGATAATAAAAATTGAAGAGATTAGGCTCCCATTTACCATCAAGTGTCAGTCTATATGTCCAACGAACATCTGGATCGTTAGACAGCCGTTCTTGATAGTCAAGTTGATAGCGAGGAAGTGCCTCTGAAATACTATTTCCCCTCCCGAACATTAGTAAACCAGCGAGAGTTAACCCTTCTTTATCAGTGTTTCTATTGCGCCTCCATCCGCCTAACTGAATCAATAAATTGCGCTCGTCTAATGCTAACCAAGGATGATCTGGTTCCCTGGAGCTAAAGCGTTGACGAAAAGATTTTAAAGTTTCTGGATCGAGGTCTCGCAGGTCAAATTTATCTAAAATTTGGATATCTTGAGGGTCATTACTGGCATCGCGTAACATTTGGCGAACTTCATCATCCGTGCAAGGATAATCGCCGTCATGGTTGCGTTTATAGGTTCCCGTTATGGGATTTTTATTAATATAAACAGGTCGTTGCGTTCTAGTTGCTCTAGGAACTTTAATAATAACTAAATTATGACTTTCTATCTTCAAAGTTTGCACGTCAGAATTATCGCAAATTGAGAAGCTTAGTTTTTGCTGATTATTATGATTATTCCAAAACTCTTTAAGTAAAACATTAGGATTGCGAACACCTGTAATCTCGAATCTATTTCGATTTTCAGTGACACCTAGAACAATATAACCGCCATCTGTATTGGCAAAAGCTGATACAGTTTTCCAAACTTCATTGGGAAAACCGCCGTCAGCAGACTTAAATTCAATGTCTTGGTCTTCTCCAAGATTTATTCGCTCAAGTAATGTTTCTAAATCCATTTAATTTTCCTCTTTCTTTGGCTTGGGTTTTCGCTGAACATCTCACCCCTATAATTCCCAGTCTTCTATGCGTAAACCTTGCACTCGTCCAAACTCACTAATATTATGAGTCACCAAAACTAAATTATTAGCTAAAGCGATCGCCGCAATTTGCAGATCGTAGGGGCCGATAGGCGTTCCTAAAGCTGCCAATTCAGCGCGAATTCTGCCAAAAATACTAGCTGCTGCATCATCAAAAGGTAACGAAACAAATTGAATTAAAAATGCTTCCTGTAGCGCCAGTGTCCGAGTTGGGTTTGAGCTTCTCATCGCCCCATAAAACAATTCAGCCTTGACCACAGAACAAACAGCAACATCACTCGGCGATAACCGTTCTAAATGTTGCTGTACTCCTGAATTGCGACGGTTCAGGTAAATAATACAGACATTGGTATCCAGTAAATAAATCACTCGATTTTCTCCCTAACCTCATATTCACCTTGGGGATACCTCACCAATGGCTCATCAGCTAAACAGCCTGCTGTTTGTTCAAAAAAACCTGATATCCAGCCTAATTTTTCAGGGGTTTGAGTTGAAGTTTCGGGAGAAACAAGCTGATAGACGATGGCAATCTCTAACTCTTGATTCGCTAAATCTTGAGGAACTTGTAAAATAACTTTTCCCTCAGCATCAACGCGAGTTTTAACCTTAATCACTTGCATAAGTTAGTTCTCCTTATTAATTTGTTAATCAATCTTTTAAACCGCAATAAAGTGTGAAAAACGACATTAATTTGTGAATGACGACAAATAATGTGATAATCGACAACGAAAATGGAGAATAGGGGATTCGAACCCCTGACCTCTGCGGTGCGATCGCAGCACTCTACCAACTGAGCTAATTCCCCGAATTATTGGAGCCATTTATCGGTGAGGAATGACATCTGACTCCGATTTAATATATTAACACAAGGGAACGGTAGATTGTAAAGGTTCTTGTAAAAATTTTTTTTGAATTCTCTCTAATTCCAGATCCGAGAACCGATCCACCGCCCAATTTGCCCAGCGTTGCAGAAAATGTAAGGGGTAGGTATGGGCGATACCGACCACTTGTATTCCGGCCCGTTGGGCTGCGATAATCCCCACAAAGGTATCCTCGATGGCGAGACAGTCTGAGGGCTGTAAGTTTAATTGGGGGTAAACCTGGTTTAAGCGTTCTACCGCTAACAAATAGCCTTCGGGTTCGGGTTTGCTGAGGGTAATATCATCCCCTGTCACAATAATCGGAAAATTATTCCTCAGTCCACTGCGATTTAAGATTAGTTCCACTTCCTCCCCCATCGCACCTGTCACCAAAGCTAATTTTAGATCGGCGGCTTGCAACTGTTGGAGTAAGGTTTCAAGACCGGGATAGAGGGGAAGGGGTTCTAACTGTTGTAAGCGATTTTGGTAGGCGATGGATTTACGTTCAATTAATTGATCTAAATAGGCATTACTAACAGCCCGACCTCGATAAGTTAACAGGTCTGTTAAACAAGCGCGATCGCTCCGTCCTAAACAAAATTTGCGAATTTCTTCCCGTTTAGAACGTAGGTTTTCTGTCAGCAATAGTTCTTCTATGAGTTGCTCATGGATGGGTTCATCATTAATAATGACTCCATTAAAATCAAATAGAACCGCCTTTAAACTCATTATCGCAAACCTATGAACAGGGAACAGGGAACAGGGAACATCGGATCTGGGAACAGGAGAAATAATAGACACTCCTTCGGTGAAACCTGACATCTCACTTAACAGGCAAGATGCCTGTTCCACAGAGTCAACAGTCAACAGTCAACAGTCAACAGTCAACAGTTAACAGTTAACAGTCAACAAATTACCGTTCTGTAGCAGACCAGGCTCGGAGAATTTCTCCCACTGACCAAGCTTGGGCAATACAGCCCTGGGGGTACATGGGGGCATTACCATCAAAAATTTCGCTAATATTCCCCAGTCCGGCGGTCGTGAGATGGTTGGCAATGGGGTCTAAAAAACTACGAGCAACCTGGGGATTTTGGAATACCCGTAAATGGGCGATCACATAAGGCCCCAGAAGCCAAGCCCAAACGGTACCTTGATGATAACCACTATCTCGCTGTATGGGATTTCCCCCATAATAGCCTCGGTAGTGGAGATGATTAGGGGAAAGCGATCGCAATCCTGATGATGTTAGCAAAAACCGTCCACAGGTTTCAACGACAGCCCGTTGTTGTTCGGGAGAGAGGGCACTGTGAGGCAGAGAAACGGCAAAAATTTGATTCGGACGCAGGGTGGCATCATTCCCATAAATCCCATCCAACACATCATAACAATAGCCTAATTCAGGATGCCAGAACCGTTCAAATCGAGCTAAAGCCCGATCCGCTAAGGCATCATATTCTTGATAGGGTCTGCCAATTTGACGGGCAAATTTCCCCATAATTCGCAAAGCGTTATACCAAAGGGCATTAATTTCAACGGGTTTACCGATGCGAGGCGTCACAACCCAATCTCCAATTTTGGCATCCATCCAGGTTAACTGTGTTCCTATCTCTCCGGCATAGAGTAAACCATCGGCTGGATCAAGGTGAATATTGTAGCGAGTTCCGCGACAGTGATATTGAATTATATCCGCGAGCACTGGAAACAAATTTTCAATTACATCAATATCTTCAGTGACTTCATAATATTGACGAACGGCTTCAAAATACCACAAGGTAGCATCAACGGTATTATATTCGGGGGTTTCTCCGGCATCGGGGAAACGGTTGGGTAACATCCCTTGATCAACATATTTAGCGTAAGTATAGAGGATGGCACGGGCAATTTGTAGACGACCTGTAGTGATGGCAATGCCCGGTAAACTAATCATTGTGTCCCGTCCCCAATCCCCAAACCAGGGATATCCGGCAATAATGGTTTTACCGACTGGATTTTCAGGAATGGAACGATTGACCACAAATTGATCGGCCGCAAATACCAATTGTTTCACCCATTCAGGAATTTCTCTACTATTAACGGGACAGCTATCTTGCCAAAATCCTAATAATTTGCGTTCGTGGGTGCGACGGACTTCTAGGGCGGCTTCTGCATTTAAACTGGGGTTAGGGTCGGTTGTCGCCACAAAACATAAGGATTCTCCGGGGTTCAACGTGGCGGTGAAGGTGGCCGCATGAAGATGATCTTCGTGATCCATTAACCCCCGTTCTCGTTCCCGTGCTAAATCAAAGTGATAGTACCATTCATGGGCTGGTGTTACGGTAGCGCGATCTGTTAATAAATAAAAGGGAACCGCCTCGGAAAATGCAGTCACACAAACCCCGTTTTCAACGGGTTCTACCTGCATTTGCCAGTTCCAAGTCTGGGTATCGCTATGATAATCTCGATAGTTAACTAAGGCTTTGAGGGTGAGCGTCATCGGCCCCGTAGCACGAGTTAAACTATAACGAACATAAGTTATATTGGCTTCTGGCTGCATCCAAATCCGTTTTTCTAGGAGGGCGTCAGCACAGGCAAATTTCCAGGTGGGAACGGTACGATCTAAGTGAAACCGTTCAATGTGGTGATGTCCATAACCATCGACGGCACCTCCGGCCCAACGATTGGTATAAAGGGGATAAACTTGTCCCTGGTATTCGACTAAATCATCTATTTTCGTCACCAGCAAGGTACGTCCTAATGGAGGTTTTAAAGCCGCCACTAATAAACCCTGATAACGTCTGGTTAGTAAGCCTGCTATTGTGCCTGAAGCATAGCCCCCGATGCCATTGGTCACTAACCATTCTCGTGCTTCTGCACTGGGCAAATCACAGCACGTTTCTCGTCCAAAATTAATACTCATACTGTCTTAAACACTCAAAATTTTGCATCAACAATAAAATTTAAGATTTAGACATCTTTCACTGTCTCAATTCAAAAATTAAACACCTACAACGGATGAATGATCATTTGTCCAATTTTAAGGCTAGAATATCAGCAATAACTGTTCATAAGCAGAAAGGTTGTCTTCGTTACCTCACTGTAAAGTCCCAGCGTTACTAACTATAACGTTTTATCGTCCAAATCAAAACCCCCATGCTCTGAAATTGAACACAAATTAAACAATTTTCTCAAATTTGACGAAATATTGCGGATCATCAACAGCTATTTTTTGTTCTCTGTGTTCTAAAGTGTGACTGAATTTGTATTTTTCTCCCGTTCCCATTGATCAAGATTTAATTTTATGACAAAGCCTGACTTATTGACCCCTTTACCTGTTTTAGAAGACTTGCGTTCCGGTCTGCCCAATTTGTGTGGGTGGGAAGTTGAAATCGAGAGCATTGTTAATCACAATCAGCCGATTTTCTTACCCCATACTGATTTAAAGTTGGATCAAATTCAAGCCGGATTTGCTTGTGCTTTACATTTTCATCAACCTACAATTCCAGCAGGTGTGAATGGGGAATTAATTAGCAATCTTCAATATATGTTTGAACATCCCCAAGAAGGGGATAACCATAATGCTGAACCCTTTGCGGGGTGCTATCGTCGCATGGGAGAGTTTATTCCTCAATTAATAGCAGAAGGATGTAACCCTCGAATTATGTTAGATTATTCGGGGAATTTATTATGGGGATTACGCCAAATGGGGCGGGATGATATTCTAAATTCTCTGAAAACAATTACTTGTAATTCTGCCTATCAACCTTATGTGGAATGGTTAGGAACAATGTGGAGTCATGCGGTGATTCCTTCGACTCCAATTCCTGATATTTTATTACAAATTCGAGCTTGGCAACATCATTTTGCCTCTATTTTTGGGATAGAAGCGTTGAAGCGAGTTAAGGGTTTTTCTCCCCCAGAAATGCACTTACCGAATCATCCTGATACGTTATATGAATATATTAAAGCGTTGAAAGCTTGTGGTTATCGGTGGTTATTAGTGCAGGAACATTCGGTGGAAACCTTGGAGGGTTTAGGATTACCCCAAGACCAAAAATATATTCCGAATCGCTTAATTGCTAAGAATTCTCAGGGAGAAGTAGTTAGTATAATTGCTTTAATTAAAACCCAAGGTTCTGATACTAAATTAGTGGCTCAAATGCAACCTTATTTTGAAGCTAAAACCAAGGAAAAACAATCGATTAGTGGGGTTAAAGTTCCGCCTTTAGTGTCACAAATTGCGGATGGGGAAAATGGCGGTGTGATGATGAATGAATATCCCCGTGATTTCTTCCGAATTTTTCAGGAATTGCGGGATCAAAATTCTGGGGTTGTGGCGATGAATGGAACAGAATATTTAGAACTTTTAGAAGCGTCCGGGGTGAAGCCGGAAGATTACCCAATTTGTCAAGCTGTTCATCAGCATAAAATTTGGCAACAAATTGATCCCAATTCAGTGACACCGGAAGCTGTGGAAGCCGCGATCGCTATTTTAAAACAAACCGATCATCAATTTCAAATGGAGGGCGCATCTTGGACAAATCATTTAAGTTGGGTTCAAGGATATGAAAATGTTTTAGAACCGATGAAACAATTAAGTATTGCTTTTCATCAAAAGTATGATTCTTTAGTTCAAGATAATCCGAATATTACCCAAGAATTCAACTATCAACAAGCGTTATTGTACAACTTGTTACTACAAACCAGTTGTTTTCGCTATTGGGGACAGGGAACTTGGACAGATTATGCTAAAGAACTTTATCGCCGAGGAATGGAAGTATTGAATTAATTTGACTTGTTTTCCTAACCTCTTTTTTGTGTAGGTGCGTGCGCTTTGCTTACGCACCCTACGAATGCTTAATAATGACCGAAGGAGGGATTTTTCCAATCATAATCATTGGGGAATTTAAAATTAATAAAAGAAACCGAAATACTGATTTCTAAAGCTTTAACATAATGCCACCATCCCACCGGAAGAAAAATCACTTCTCCAGGGTGTAAAATTACATCAATGGAACGAACATTCCGATATAAAGGATAACGATTATAATCAGGATTAGCCGGATCAATGGGACTGAAAACCCCAATATTATTATAGATAAATGGGGTTTGTTCCGGGGGGATCATTTTAATTAATTTTCGCCCCGAAACTTGAGCTAAAAAGATATTAATGGTATCATGATGTAAAGGGGTAACAGTTCCGGCTGAACCAAACCAAAAAAAGGTTTTTCCTAATTTCTGGGCTGAGTCTAAATATTCGGGAAAGATTTCCATATCGTCGAAGAGTCCCCGCATTTCTTCCCGATTCAGAGTATTATTATTGGCAACCATATAGTAATCATTGGTTTCCCCAGCCCGGACGACCCAATCAATATAATCTTCAAATAACATCGTTTTTCGATGTTGTTCTATATTAATTTCATAATTCGGGTCAGCGTTACGATTTCCTTGAACTTGAATACTAACCTGACCATATTTTTCTTTAAAATATTCGGGAGTCCATCGCTCCATTGCCTGCCAATTTTTCATGATATCCGTTAAGATAACGGGTTTATTTTGTGAATAATATTGATCTAAAAATTCAGCTTGGGATAAAAAGGGAATTCGCGGAATACTATTAGACTGGGAGGATAAACCAGCCAGTTGATGTTGAATTTGTAAAAGAGATTCTAGTTTTTGCAGCTTTTGCAAAATCTCTTGTCCGGCTTGAAAATAAGGTTGATTAGCAATACCTGTAACTTCTTCAACGGCTAACTTAACATCAATCCCATTTTTGACCATACATTCAATTAAGGTATCATCGGATTGATTGATAAATTTATTAGCAGCAATCCATTTTTTCCAGCCATCAGGAAGTTGAGGCGGTTGAGGATGTTGAGGATGCTGAGAAGTTTGAGAGGACTCATTCAGAGGAGATGGAGGGAGCCATTGCAAACTCACTTGCTGTCCATTATCCAAGGTGATTTGTAACGGAGGAAGGGTAATTTTTAAGGGTTGAATATCAGTCATGTTAACAATAAGATATCTTAATAAAAATCGAAACAGGGAAAACCGGAAGAATCTATTTTAATTATAGCCGAATTGTTCCCAATTGTCTACAATCCGGGGTGATTGTTTAAGAATTGAATCCATTGCCGCGTCCCAAAATGCAAGCAAGACTGACTGGCAATTTGGGCAGCTTGGGCTAAGGCAGTGGGAAAGTTTTGAGATAAGATAAAGTGGCAAAATGCCCCATGAAAAATATCTCCTGCACCTAAAGTATCAACGGCTTGAATGGGGAGGACGGGGATACTTCCGTTACCTTGTTTGAGGGTAATATATTGAATAGGTTTTTCTCCTTGGGTAATCGCAATATTAGGAATATTCATGGCTTGGAGATAAGCAAAAACATCTTCGGAAGTTTGACAGTGGGGAGGATAAAAGTTATCGGAACAAATGGCATAGTTAATATTGGGTAAAATCGTTTCTAACCCCGGTTTCCAACTGCCTCCATCTAAAACAATGGGAATTTGTTTGATTTTTGCCTGTTGAATTAAGGTTTGACTGATCGCAAGTTGATGACCATCAATTAAAATAATATCAATATTGTCTAAATCTTGAGGTAAATTTGAGAAGTTTGAGATTTGGGATTTTGTGGCATTAATAGAAACAACTGTGCGATCGCCTGTGGTGGGAGTTACAACAATAGAAGAAACCGGAGGAGCTTCTAAACGAGTTGGATCTAAGTCTATAATATTAATAGCATATTGTTGTAAATCCGTCCGAATTAGTTGGGTGAGGGCATGGATTCCTAATACACCGCATAGGGTAGATTGATTTCCTAAAACATTAAAAGTAACGGCGGCATTGGTCGCTGGCCCTCCGGCAGCAACGGTATAATTAGAAGCGACAATTTTTTGATTTTTATGGGGATATTCATTAACCGAATAGATTAGATCAAGTGTAATTAATCCTACAAATAAACCCTGTTTAGCCATAAGAGTTTTTCTGAAATAATTGGGTGACAGTGTTAGCATCAATGGGCGGTGAAAAACAATATCCTTGTCCATATTCACAGCCTAAATCCTTTAAAATAGCAACTTGTTCTTCAGTTTCTACCCCTTCTGCAACTACATCTAAGTTTAAACTATGAGCTAACGTAATCAGAGTTTTAATAATATCTAAGCTTTTAGGATTAGAGCTAATATTAATAACAAATGATCGATCAATTTTTAAAGTATCTAAAGGTAAGGATTGTAGGTAAGATAAACAAGAATAGCCCGTCCCAAAGTCATCAATAGCTAATTGAATTTTTCTCAGTTTAAACTGACTCATATATTGGGTTACAATCTCAGGGTTTTCCATTAAAATACTTTCTGTGATTTCTAGTTTTAAATTAAATCCTTCCAAGGGGTTAGATTGAATAATATTATCAATTAAGCCACTAAAATCTGAGTTTAAGATTTGGAGTCCTGATAAATTAACACTTAGAGATAAGGGAAATTGATCGGGAAATTCATTTTGCCATTGACTAAATTGGCGACAGGATTCTCGAAGTACCCATTCTCCTAAAGGAATAATGAGTCCAGTTTCCTCTGTGAGAGGAATAAATTCAGAAGGCGGAATTAACCCTCGACTTGGATGTTGCCAACGAACTAAGGCTTCAAAACCTGCTAAATATCGATTTTGTAAACTGTAAATGGGTTGATAATAGATTTGAAATTCTTGATTCTCCAACCCCAATTCTAAATCGGATTCTAATTGTAATCGATTTAAAACAGCAACTTGCATTTCTGGATTAAAAAAGACAGTGCAATTGGTTTGATTCTGCATTCTGGCATAGTGCATGGCGGTATCTGCTGCTCTTAAAAAATCTTCCGCTTGTTCATAGCATAAACTTGATAGAGCAATACCAATACTGGTATTACCCGATGCACTAATTCGACGTTCTGGCGGGGATAACTTAAAGGTTTTATGAAGTTTATTTGCTGTTTCTAAGGCAACAGTTTCTGATTGAATGCCAGGTAGAAATAACACAAATTCATCTTTCCAAATTCTAGCTAAAACATCAGTAGCTTGAAGACAAGCTTTGATGCGTTCAACTTCTTGAATTAAAAACTCTTCTGCCAAGGTTTTTCCATAGCCATATCGAATAACTTTAAATCGATCCAAGGCTAAATAAAAAACAGCAAAGTCTAATTGATGAAAAATCGCAGATCGAATACATTCTAAAACATGATTTTGATTGGGAAGTCCGGTCAATTTATCATAGAGTGCTAAATATTGTAAGTTTTCAACGGCATCTTTAAGTTGTTGCTTTTGGAGGCGACTTTTAGTAACAATATCAATGGTTTTTCGGATGGTTAAAATTAAATCTTGAAAGTTAATCGGTTTTGTGAGAAAATCAAATGCACCCCGGTTCATTGCCGTTCTAATATTTTGAATATCGCCATAAGCTGAGACAACAACAGCTTTGAGTAGGGGATCAATTGTAGGAATTTGTTCCAGTAATGCCCAGCCATCCATTCCCGGCATATTTAAGTCAGTTAAAACAACAGAAATATGGGGAGTTGACCGCAAAAGATCTAAGGCATCAATGCCACAGGTCGTAAATAGAAACTTGAATTCTCCGATTTCAATTTGATGTTTTAAGCATCTTTCTATCAATCGTTGTAATTCTGGTTCATCATCAACAACTAAAATATAAGCTGGGGTTTGAGACATAGTAAGAGAATGAGAAGAGAAGGGAAATCGTGAATGGGAAGATAAAGATTGCGGGTAAGAATAAGACATAGTGCTTTAAATTGGTAGCCCCATCAAAACTATTATAAAAAAAATCGGGTACACTGGCGATATTTTTTATAATTTTGAGAATTGACTGTTAAATACAATTAGATGATCTCTATCTTTTCTGAAAAAATACGGTTTGATCAATTCCGTTGCTGATTTTTAGGCAATGTTAGGGTAAACTCAGTATATTGTTTCCATTGGCTGTCAACTTGAATCGTTCCTCCATGCTGTAAAACAATAATATCGTGAGTTAAAGATAAACCAAGTCCCGTACCTTGTCCTGGCGGTTTGGTTGTAAAAAATGGAGTAAAAACATCGGAAATTAGTTCGGGTTTAATTCCCATTCCATTATCATAAATTTTGATTTCAATGTTAGATCCTTGATTTTTTGTAATTAAGGATAAGGTTGGACTAAAATTTTCTGCTGGATTTCTATCCTCCTGGGTTTTTAAATAAAGGGCATAACAGCTATTATCAATAATATTAATAAAAGCTCGATGTAAATCAGAGACAATCACTTCTATTACCTCTAAATCAGGATCAAATTTGGTGTTAATTGTAATCATAAAATCTCGATGTTTGACTCGAAAACTATGATAGGCGAGTTTAATTGCTTGATCTAAAATAGCATTGAGATTAATACATTGATATTCTCCTGGTTCAGAACGAGCCAACTGCATCATACTTTCAATAATCCGACAAGCTCGTTCTCCATGTTCATAAATAGCTTGAGAATCTGTGATTACATCCTGCAATTGAGTGAGAATTTCTTGGGTTTCTAGCTGAGAATTTTTATGGATATTTAAAAACAATTCATTTAAGCTATCTATCGAAGATTGGGCATAATTAATCACGAAATTTAAAGGATTACGAAGCTCATGGGCAACCCCGGCGGTAATCGTTCCTAAAGAAGCCAGTTTTTCCTGAGCAATAATTTGTTTTTGTGCAGTTCTTAAGCGTAAATGTACCCGAACTCTTGCCAAAACATCTTGTTCATCAAAAGGCTTAGTAATATAATCTACCGCCCCCAAAGAAAGACCTTTAACTTTATCAATAGTTTCCGATAAAGCCGTCATGAAAATAACTGGAATATCCTGAGTTTTAGGATTAGCTTTTAGGCGACAACAAGTTTCAAAACCATCAATTTTAGGCATTTTAACGTCCAGTAAAATTAGTTCCGGTAATTCTTCCATAACTTCCTCTAATGCCTCTTCTCCATTGGTCGCTACAGCTAATTGAAATCCGGCACTGGTTAGGGTTTGTGACAGAATTTTTAAGTTTGTCGGATTATCATCAACAATTAAAATCAGTTGGTCGTGCATTGATTGAGAAACTCCTTAATTTGTGTTAATTTAAACTCTTGAGTCAGGGACTTAATTCGCTCGGCAAAAAAACTCAAACGAGGATCAGATTCTTTGATTTTTATGACTTCCTCTTCTAGTTCTAAAACCCTTCCTCGCTTGGCTAATTTAATTAAATTTCCTAGAATTTCAGGACTAGGAATGATTAAATCAACAGGATTTTCTGGAAGAGGTTGAATCCAAATATTATCGGCATAATTATATTCCCATTCTAACTTTAACCAAGTCTTTAGTTTACTGAATAATTCTTCTACTTGTAAGGGTTTAGGCAGAAAATCATTACATCCTGCCTCTTGACTTTGTTGTCGATCCCATTGATAAACCGATGCGGAAGTTGCAATCACAGGGATATCTTTGAGTTTGGGTAAAGAACGAATACGTCTCGTCATTTCAAAACCATCCATAATCGGCATCACTAAATCAGCAATGACTAACTCCGCTTGGGTTGTTACCAGTTGATATAACCCTTCTTGACCATTACTCGCTTCTACAATTTCAAACCCCAAAGGTTGCAATAAATCCACCACCACTAACCGATTTTCTGGCTTATCATCCACAACTAAAATCTTGCGTTTGTCTCCTCTAAATCCGACAATAGAATATAAGAGATTAGGATCGGAAATGGATGGCAATTCTGTTGAAATTGGTAAATTCAATTCAAACCAAAAATTGCTGCCTTTTCCTGGGGTACTTTCGACATATAAATCTCCTTTTAGGTGTTGAATTAATCGTTGAGTAATTGCTAATCCTAATCCAGTTCCCTCTGAACGGTAAGACATTTCAGCAACTTGTTCAAAGGGTAAGAAAATTCGTTCTAATTGTTCAGGATTCATCCCAATTCCCGTATCTTCTATTTTAAACTGAATTGTTTGATTCCGGCTGTGATTGGCGGATAAAACTGAATTGAAGTGCTGATCTTCCATGACTTTAACACTAAAAGTAACGCCACCATAATCGGTAAATTTAACCGCATTTCCTAAGAGATTAATTAAAATTTGTCTCAAGCGTTTTTCATCTACTTCTACCGCCATCGGGGGTTTAAACAGGGGTTTATAAATAAAGGCTAAACCTTTTTGTTTGGCTTTAATCGCACAGATTTCGACAACGCCTTGTAAAAAATTGTCTAAATTAACAACTTTGGCAGAAAGTTCTAATTTTCCTGCTTCAATTTTTGATAAATCTAAAATATCATTAATTAAAGTTAAAAGATGGGTTCCACATTGATGAATAATTTGGATTCCCGCTTGATCTTTTTCAGATACCGTTATTGACCGTTTTAAAATTTGAGTATATCCTAAAATTCCATTCAACGGGGTTCTTAATTCATGGCTCATATTTGCTAAAAATTCACTCTTAGCGCGACTCGCGGCTTCTGCATCTTCTTTCGCTAGTTTCAACGCTTCTTCAACTTTTTTCTGTTCCGTAATATCAATATTAATCCCTACAATGCGATTGATTTTACCCGGACGTTCCGGTAAACCCATTCCTCGGCTTAAAATCCAAATATAATGACCCTGTTTATGTCGCATTCTTAGAATAATTTCATAATGAGAAGATTGGCGATGAATATATTTATAAACTTGGTTCAAAGCAGATTCTAGATCTTCTGGATGAATTCGCTTAATGAATTCATTAATATTGGGATTAAATTCTTGTTCTGTGTATCCTAACATTTCTTGATATCGAGGTGAATAATATGCCGCATCTGTGAGAATATTCCAATCCCATAAGCCATCATTTGCTCCTCGCATTGCTAACTCAAACCGTTCTTGACTTTCTCGCAATGCTTGTTCAATGCGTTTGCGTTCTAAAATCTCTTGTTGTAAGGCTTGAGTGCGTTCGGTAACTTTTTCTTCTAAGGTCTTATAAAGCAGAGCATTTTCAATGGAAATAGCAGCTTGAGAAGATAATAAGTTTAAAATTTCTAATCGTTCTGATGTAAAGGCTCCTGTAATTAAATTGTTTTCTAAATAAAGAATTCCCATCAGTTTTCCTTGGTTCAAAAGCGGAACACATAAAATAGATTTAGGTTGGTTGATTAGGATATAATCATCACTCACAAATTTATTCTCTTCCGTCGCCTGATGAATCACTAAACTCTCTTGGGTGTGAATTACATAATTAACAATTGAGTTGCAAACTTCCGGGGTATTAGTTTGGCAATTAATTCGTTCAATAGGAATAGCTTGTAAGACTCGAACCCCATCAGGAACGGTGGTTACAGAGGCTTGAATTAACCATTGTTCATCGGATTCTAAAATCAAATATCCTCGCTCTGCTCCCGCATTTTCTACCACAATTTTCATAATTTTTGTGAGTAAATGTTCGATAGAAATTTCACGGGAAAGAGCTTGAGAAGCTTTAAAAATACTGGCAATATCTAGGGAAGTAGATGAACGAATAGGATGAGATTCTTCTAATAATTTAGGATAATTTTCTCGATAATCTGTTATATTTTTAGCCTGAATTTTTTCAAGATTCCATGTCCAGTTGCCTTTATAGCTGCCTTGCGTCCACGATAATTGAGTGGGATATTGAAATTGTAATAATCCTTCTGTATAAAGGGATTTCAAAAATTCTCTAGTAAAAAAAGGATTTCCTTGAGTTTTTTGATAAACTAAATTGGCTAAGGATTGACTCCCTTGAGGAGAACAATTTAATCCTTCAGCAATTAAATGATTAACATCGGATAAACTTAAATTTTCGAGAATAATTTCAAATCCTTGGTCTGGGCTTCCCTTAATGGTTTCTAGGGTTGATTTTAACAGGGGATTGAGATTTAATTCGTGATGGCGATAGGCTCCAATAATCATTAAATATTGAAGATTTTCATCTTGGCTTAAGGTTTTAATCAGGTTTAAGGAAGCCCAATCTGCCCATTGTAAATCATCTAAAAAAATCACCAAAGGATGTTGGGGTTGAATTAAAGCTTGAATTAATTTTTTAAAAGCCCATAAAAAACAGTTGGGAGTTGCTTGTAAATCCAGAAATTTTGGTGCGGAAGTTTTGCCGATGACTCGTTCTAATTGCGGAATAGCATCAATTAAAAGGTGTCCTTTATTTCCGACAAAATCTAAAATTTTTTGCTTCCATTGTTCTAATATTTCTTTTCGTTCTCTTAAAATTTGATGACAAAATTCATTCAAAGCTTGAGAAATAGCAAAATAGGGAATATTACATTTATATTGATCGAATTTTCCTGAAATAAAAATCCCTCGTTTAGCCGTAATGGGTCTATGAATTTCTCGAACTAAGGAGGATTTTCCTACTCCCGAATAGCCCGAAATCCAAATTAATTCTCGGTTTCCTTGACTCACTCGTTCAAAGACATTTAATAAGGTTTGAAAATGTTGTTCTCGACCATATAATTTTTCTGGAATTTGTAATTTATCCGATAAATCTTGGCTTCCCAGTTGAAAGGTATCAATATAGCCTTGAGTTTTAATTTGTTCTAAACAGCGTTCTAAATCGCTTTTAATTCCATAGGCAGATTGATATCGATCTTCGGCATTTTTTGCCATTAATTTTAAAATAATACGCGATAAAGTTTCGGGTAAAATAAAAGCCGTATAGTGATGGGGAGAAATCGGAGTTTTGGCAATATGACTATGGACTAATTCTAAAGGATCTTGGCTTTCAAAGGGTAATTGACCCGTTAGTAATTCATAAAAACTTACCCCTAACGCATAAAAATCGCTCCGATAATCAATGGTTCGATTCATGCGTCCCGTCTGTTCAGGGGAGAGATAGGCTAAGGTTCCTTCTAAGGTATTTGGAGAAATAAAGGTAAGTTTTTCTTGAGATAAAACACTGGCAATTCCAAAATCAACTAGCTTAACAATTCCCGTCTGACGATTTAATATAATATTACTGGGATTAATATCTTTATGAATAATATTAAATCCATGAATTTGACCTAAAATTTTAGTAATGGCGATCGCTAATTGCAAAAACTCAATTAAACTCAATTGACCCGCCAATCTTAACTGGGTTAGAGATTCTCCCCCAAAATCTTCTAAAATCATCATGGGTTGATGGTCATGGCGTTCTAAGCCATAAACCTTCACAACTCCCGGCAAATTTAAAGACTGAATCAGTTCATATTCGCGTTGAAACCGAGTTAACTGTTTAGGACTATGCCCCTGTTCCCGCAGGACTTTCAAGACCACAGGCTGTTGATGGGCAAGCCAATAGCCCCGATACACTAAACTGGTGGGGCTGCTATAAAGTAAAGTAGTGGTGCGAAACCCTGATAGCGTTAGCATTTTAGTTGAATTCATATATCGAGTGGTTTGGATCAACAAACTTCAATCTCCAGGTCGAAAATGATTTATTCTGGGCTATAAATCGCTTCCTTCGTGAACGGTCGATGTTCCATCCACTTCTCTAAGATACCTAATATTATCCTGGAGATAGTGTGCGTTATATCACATTTATATTTGCGTAAGGCCTTTAATTAAACATGACGATTCAAGCTGGAACCCTTTATATTGTTGGTACTCCCATTGGGAACCTTGAAGATATAACATTACGGGCGATAAAAATTTTACAAAGTGTCGATGGGATTGCCGCCGAAGATACTCGTCATACGGCCAAGTTATTACACCATTTTGACATCAAAACTCCGCAACAGAGTTATTATGAACATAATCAACATCGCCGGATTCCCAGTTTGCTTGAATCTCTGCGTCAGGGAAAGGCGATCGCTTTAGTTACCGATGCTGGAATGCCAGGAATTTCTGACCCCGGATATGAATTGGTTAAGGCTTGTATTGAAGCGAATATTCCAGTTATTCCTATTCCTGGTGTTAGTGCTAGTTTAACAGCTTTGAGTGCGGCGGGACTGCCAACGGATCGATTTATTTTTGAAGGCTTTTTACCCACGAAAAATAAAGAGCGCCAACAGCGTTTAACGGTATTAAAAACGGAATCTCGGACAATCATATTATATGAAGCACCCCATCGTCTTCTGGAAACCTTAGAAGATTTAGATCAAAATTTAGAATCAAAACGGCCGATTGTAATCGCACGGGAATTAACAAAACGGTATGAAGAATTTTGGCGAGGAACGTTAGCAGAAGCCGTACAATATTATCAAAATCACAACCCTAAAGGAGAACTAACTTTAGTGATTGCGGGTGTTGAGGAAACTACAACTCCTCTCACCGAAGATCAAATTAAAGCCGAACTCCAACGTCTCATTCAGCAGGGGATATCCCGCTCTGAAGCCAGTCGTCAACTCGCCGAGGCTACCTCCGTTCCCCGTCGCCAAATCTACCAATTGGCTTTAACTTTACTTGACAGTTGACAGTTGACGGTTGACGGTTGAAGATTAGGGGTTAAGCGTTAAGCTTGTAGAGACGTTGTATACAACGTCTCTACACAGCCAACAGTCAACAGCCAACAAACAACCAATATGGCTTATATCACCCAGCGCCGTCGGTCTGTGCGACCTTCTTCTGTTCGAGGCTATTCTTTAAGGCGATCGCCTGTTAAAGTTCGGACTAGACCTCCCCATCCCTTAGCACGGTTAAAATACTCTCGGATTCTATTTTTAATTGCCCTATTATTAACCGTTAACTGGACAATGGGAGCGATTTTAAAACTATTATTTCCCCCCGCAAAACCCCAACCCCAAACTCACAATATTGCGATTTCTGCTCCGGTTTCCGAGAGCGATAAAACCGTTGTTTATAATATTAAAACTCCCCCTAATTTAATCCCCAGTAAAGACTTACAAATTATGGTTGATGGGGCCGTTGATATTGCCAAAATTCAAGGATTACCCACCGAATCTTTATCAATTACCTTAATTGATGTTAGTAAAGCTGCCAGCCATACTATTGCCGGATATAATAATACTAAGCTGAGATTTCCGGCTAGTGTTGCTAAATTATTTTGGATGGTTGCCTTTTTTGGTTATGCAGAAAAAGGATATATTGCCAAAGAATCACCCTTTTATACTGACCTATCCCAGATGTTGCGGATTTCCGATAATGATTCAGCCAGTCGCGTTGTCGATGCGATTACCCAAACTGAATCAGGAGAAAATTTAGACAAAACTGAATTAGAAAAATGGGTAGAAAAACGCAGTCAAGTCAATCAATTTTTTGAAAAATCGGGTTATAGTGGAATTAATTTAACGACTAAAAATTATCCCATTACAGGGATAGGAGAAGAACCCACAGGTCGAGATTTGCAACTCCGAGAAAATCCCCCCTATTCCAAAGGAAATCTCGTCACTACTGACCAAACTGCACGATTAATGTATGAAATTTATACCAAACAAGCTATTTCTCCCTTAGCGAGTACAAAAATGGCTTATTTATTAACCCGTGATTTAAACCCCAAAGCCTGGAAAAATATTGATTCTAACTCCGTTGAAGGATTTTTAGGAGAATCCTTACCTCCTGATATTTACTATGGGTCTAAAGTCGGTTATACCAGTCGTTCTCGCCAAGAAATTGCCTTTGTTAGAACCTTAAATGATAAAGCCATTTATATTCTAGCGGTATTTGGAGATGATCCCGCCTATGCTAAAAATGAAGAAGTTTTCCCTAAAATTTCCCGTTATATTTTTGACCGTTTAAATCAAACTCCCTTAAAATCCACCCCCGAAAAAGTCTCTCAACTCAATTCCCTATCTTTCCCAATGGTAGGACTAAATCATTAAATCGTAGTAAGCCCTTCAGGGCTTAATTCCCCTCTATTTTTATCAATGAAAAATATGATTCCGCCTCAATCTTGCCCCCATTGTGAAGGAAAAGGCTATATAGAAATTCGAGATTGTTCAGGAGAAATTCAACGGGAAGAAACTTGTTTATTCTGTGAAGGAACGGGAGAATTAATCGACGAAAATGATATAACATGGAACAGGGAACAGGGAAGAAAAGAATTCACCGTCTAACTTTGCTGCATCACTTTAATTACTGTTAAAATCGCGTAGATTCCTCTGCATTGTTACGGCATCTCCCTGCCAATTTAATCGCCCCACCAAGTCAGAGAAATCATAGTTGGGTTTTTGCTTCCTCACTGACGAAACCGGATTTAAAACCCCTAAAATTTCCTGCTCTTTTAGCAATTGTAACGCCGCTACTATGACTTCAGAAGCCGATGAGTATTTCCCATTTTTGACTGTTGACAGAACAAACTGCTCAAGTTCAGGAGTTAGGGATATATTCATAATATTGAGCCACCTAATCAAAGTTAACTACTCCCCCGATAATAACAAGAATTATCAAATAACTTGGTTCTATTCCCTGTTCCCTGTTCCCTGTTCCCTGTTCCCTGTTCCCTGTTCCCTGTTCCCTGTTCCCTGTTCCCTGTTCC
>NZ_LR734871.1:0-56108 GCF_900010725.2 Planktothrix serta PCC 8927
TCTGTTTCTTCTGATGCTATCCCCGTTGATGCTAGAAGCCCACACTTACTCGTAGAGAAGTGTGGGTAGTTCACTTCTTAATTTGGTACAACAATGGAAGAAGTTAGTTCTGCGGTTAAACGGCTTTATGATACCTATCCCTTTCCTCCTGACCCCCTGTTAGATGAACCGCCTCCGGGTTATAACTGGCGATGGTCTTGGCCAGCAGCTTATAGTTTTTGTACGGGTCAAAAGCCGAAACATCTTGATATCCGTATTTTAGATGCGGGATGTGGAACGGGTTCAAGTACGGAGTATTTAATTCAACTCAACCCCGAAGCTTCGGTTTTGGGAATTGATCTGAGTGAAGGAGCCATCCAAACGGCCATCGAGCGCTGTCGTCGCTCTGGAATTTCTACCCCAGGTACACCCTCCCCTGAATTTCGCCGTTTAAGTTTGTATGATGCGGGACAGTTGGAGGGACAGTTTGATTTGATTAACTGTGTTGGTGTTTTGCACCATTTACCTGATCCAATTCGAGGCATTCAAACCCTAGCATTAAAGTTAGCTCCGGGGGGGTTAATGCACATTTTTGTTTATGCAGAATTGGGACGCTGGGAAATTCAATTGATGCAGAAAGCGATCGCCCTTTTACAGGGAAAAAAACAAGGCGATTATCAAGATGGGGTTAAAATTGGCCGTCAAATTTTTGAAGCTCTACCGGAAAAAAATCGTTTAGTTCAATATGAATCTCAACGCTGGGGAATGGAAAATCAGCGCGATGAATGTTTTGCGGATATGTATGTTCATCCCCAAGAAATTGACTACAATATTGAGAGCTTATTTGAGTTAATTGATGCGTCTGGATTAGAATTTATTGGGTTTTCTAATCCGAATTATTGGAATTTAGAGCGTCTGGTAGGAAAAGCACCCGAATTGGTGGAAAGAGCCAAGGAATTAAGCGATCGCCAACGCTATCGTTTAATTGAACTCCTCGATCCCGAAATTAGTCATTACGAATTTTTCTTAGGACGTTCACCTTTACCGCGGAACAATTGGTTAAATGATCAAGCGTTATTAGCCGCAATTCCTGAGCGTAGTCCTTGTATGAATGGCTGGCCGAGTCAAAATTTGTTTGACTATAATTATCAAATTGTAAGTTTATCGGATGCTGAATTTGAGTTTCTGAAAGCTTGCGATGAAAATTTAGAATCTCCTCGAACTGTTGGGGAAATTTTAACTCAAAGTCAACTGGATTTAGAAGGAGTGCGATCGCTGATCACTCGACAATTCATTTTATTAAGTTAAACCGCCGGATGGGCATAGCCCATCCTACCTGATCAAATTAAACAATCACCTGAAATTTATAATTCAAAATCAATGGAAGATCCCCAAAAGACTCGTATTATTCCCCTTAGAATTGTGGCTGGAATTGCCTCCGTTTTAGTTGCTGTGGGTGCAGGGTTAACCTGGTGGACATCAACGTCTCGTTCTCCCCAAGAACCCGTTATTTCTTCCCCGGATACAACCTCACCCAGTCCTCTAATTTCTCCTTCTCCATCACAAACCGTTGAAAAAACCCTTTCCCTTTATTGGGTAGAGGATCAAAACGGTAAACAGAATATTGTTTCTCAACCTGTACAAATTCAAGCCCAAAATGATCCAACAGCATTTTTAACTGTTGCTTTTAATCAATTATTAACGAGTTCTCCCGATCCGAATCAATTCAGTGAAATTCCCAAAGGAACAACAATTCAAAAGTTAACCACTAACAATGATGATGTTTATATAGATTTATCCCCAGAATTTACCCAAGGTGGGGGAAGTGCATCGATGATCGGACGTTTAGGACAAGTGGTGTATACCGCTACAACCCTTAACCCCGATAGCAAAGTTTGGCTTTCCGTTGGCGGTAAACCCTTAACTGTTTTAGGCGGAGAAGGGTTAGAAATCCCTCAGCCGATTACTCGTCCGATTTTCGAGAAAGAATTTTTACCTGTTCCCTAACGGCCCGTTTTTAATCCGGTTTAACTCGCATTAACGGTTGGCCATATTCAACGGGGGAGCCATTTTGAATTAAAAGTTCCATCACTTGGCCAGAAAGTTCGGCTTCAATTTCATTCATCAACTTCATGGCTTCAATAATACAAACGGTCTGACCCGTAGAAATGCGATCGCCCACTTCTACAAAGGGCGATTCATCGGGGGCGGGAGAACGATAGAAGGTTCCCACCATCGGGGAAGTAATTTCAACCCACTTAGATTCAGCCGAAGGAAGGGGAGGAGATGTAGATACAGTTGGGCTAGATGCAGGGGAAGTTCTGCCAACGGAATCAACAGCAGTGGGAGCCCCTGGAGACGAGACCAACTGTGAACTAACCCCTGCACCTGTTAATAGCGTCTCAACGGGTGGTAGAGTCCCAGAGATCAGCGAAATTTCTTTCCGAATAGTCAGTTCAAAATCTGCGCTTTTGAGCGTTAGCTCTGAAATGTTGGTTTTATCGAGATCAGCCAGCAGTTCACGAAGCTGGTTCAAATCTAGTTGCACAGTTGGTACGTCTCCCCTAAATTTGCAGTCTATCTTAATTCAGTTTGTTGGGTGGGTGTACAACCAATCGCCCAACATCCTAAACCCTTTGGGTTTTTATGTAAGTTTGGCACGCTTAAAGATCAAATCATGGTTCGGTGCGTCTTTATTCTCGACCTTGATAACTGTCAGTCCGGGTATCAATCCGAATCCGTTCCCCTTGAGTAATAAATAACGGAACCATCACTTGAGCGCCTGTTTCCACAATAGCGGGTTTTGTACCCCCTGTTGCCGTGTCCCCTTTAACTCCGGGATCGGTTTCAACCACTTCCAAGGTGACAGAGTTCGGGAGTTCTACATCCAGAACTTGCTCTCCCCAACGAACCACGTTAACGGTCATTCCATCTTTAAGATATTTAACCCGATCGCCTATTTCACTTGCCTTTAAACGGGCTTCTTCATAAGTTTCCATATCCATAAAGACGTATTCTTCCCCGTCTTTATAGGTATGTTGCATTTCGCTTTTTTCCAGGGTCGCTTGAGGAACAGTCTCTCCCGCCCTAAAAGTACGTTCTACGACACTACCGGTTTGTGAGTTTTTGAGCTTTGTCCGCACAAAGGCGGAACCTTTACCGGGCTTAACGTGAAGAAATTCTACTACACGCCAGACTGACCCATCTAATACAATCGTGACACCTGTGCGAAAGTCGTTACTGGAAATCATGCAAGCTAATACCTGGGCAGAATAATCGGCATCTTATTTTACCCTTGAACGGGGAATAGGGAATTAATTTTTTTCGGATGACTGGTGACGGAATAATGGCAAGATCAGTAAAGAGAACAAACGTTAAGATTTATGTTGCATTGGCCTAATTCCATGAGAAACATCTATCAACACTGGTTGAGAACGGGTTTGGTTGCTGTACTGTTGTTTACCCTATCGGTGGGTCTGAGTGCAGCCTGGTGGGAAGGTGACAGTTCACCGAAACGGGACAGTATTCTACCTCAAGGAAATGCCATTACCGATGGCTCGGCGTTGCTACGCTATGCTCTGCCAATTGATAATGAAACGGTGAGAAAACTGCAATCGAGTTTAGAAGTGATTTCCTCCCAACTGCGAGGAAAGCGTTGGAGTAATATCAATGGAGATATTACCCTCGCCTCCAGAGTTTTAGCGACACGGGAGACGGAACTCTTAGCCAATATTCCAGAGGAACGTCAACCTCAAGCTCAAGCTTTAGTTGAGCAATTAAAACAAGATATTGATCCCCTGCGTTCTGCCGTTGAGGTTAAAGATGCGGCAATGGTGTTAGCAACACGGGGAAAAATGTTAGATAGCATTGGTCAATTAGAAGAATTAATGGTGCAGGAATTTCCCTTTGAAGTTCCGGCAGAATATTCTAATTTACCTCAACTCAAAGGTCGCGCTACCATTGAAATTCAAACCAATAAAGGCAACTTAACGGTTGTTGTTGATGGCTATAGTGCCCCAGTCACTGCCGGGAATTTTGTGGATTTAGTTCAACGGGGATTTTATGATGGCTTAAAATTCATCCGTTCAGAAGAATCCTATGCCTTACAAATAGGAGATCCTGATGGTGCAGAAGATGGCTTTATTGATCCCCAAACTGGACAATATCGGGGAATTCCTTTGGAAATTTTAGCTCAAGGAGATCAAGAACCCATCTATAATATTACCTTTGAAGAATTGGGTCGTTATCAAGATCATCCGGTTTTACCTTTTTCTGCTTTTGGAGCGGTAGCGTTAGCCCGTCCTGAAGCGATTCCTGATGGAGGATCTTCTCAAATTTTCTTCTTCCTTTTTGATCCAGAATTAACGCCCGCCGGACTTAATTTATTAGATGGTCGTTATGCCGTCTTTGGGTATGTCACCGAAGGCAAAGAAGTTTTAGAAGAACTTCGCAAAGGTGATGTGATTGAATCCGCAAAAGTGATTCGAGGGGCTGAAAATCTCGTTCAAGCTTCTTAGTCAAGGTTAATGATTAACAGTTGACAGTTGACTCTTTTAAGAGAACTGTTAACTGTTAATATTTCTATATTTGATTCCTATATTATGGATTCTAAACTATGGCTATCGTTGAATTACTTTCTATTGCTGGATTGGGTGTATTAGTCACCTTATTGATTGTTAATATCGGGAATAATAGAGAACAGCAGCGCCAATTAGATTCCGCATTTTATCGATTAATTTCAGCCCAAAATGGTCGAGTCTCCCTAATTCAACTCTCTGCTTTAGCCGGAGTTAGTGCGGAAGTTGCCCAAAAATATTTAGATCATCAAGTTCAAGTTTTTGTGGCATTTCCCGAAATTGATGAGGAGGGAAATACCTTTTATCAGTTTCCTAAACTGCGTTTACCTCCTCGTTTAGAACGAGAATGGTAATAATAATTACAGACTAAAATCCAATAATTAGATACAATTTTTATTTCCCTATTGCCTATTGCCTATTGCCTATTGCCTATTGCCTATTGCCTATTGCCTATTCTCCTTTCCCCTGATTAAATTGTTCGCGCAAACTTTGTTCTTGGTATTTAACGGCTGCTAAAAGTTCAGCATTTTGTAAAATTACCCCAACTTGATTATTAAAAATTTGCATATATTTCTGATCATTGCTATCAAAACTGACTCGAAAAGCGTCGGGAACTTCCGTATCATAACTTAACACTTGATCATGATCTTCAAGGGGTTTCTTTTTATTAACTAATTGAGTCACACCAATTAACTCACCATCGGGGTTCCAAACAGGCATACACAATAAACTACAGGTACGATATCCCGTTTTCTGATCGGTTTTTTTAGCCGTTTCCGAGTCAGGATAATCATATAAATCAAAGGGAATATTTAAAGAAACCCCCATTTCCGCAACTTTTCCCGCATACCCTTGACCCACTTGAATTCTAATTTCATGTTCTGAACCATCATTAAAAATAATTTTAGTCCAAAGTTGATTATTTTGCCGATCTAATAACCATAATGTACTCCGATCTGCCAACATTAAATCCTTGGCGGCAGCCATGACTCGTTTGAGAATTTCATCCAGTTCTAAACTACTTTGACTCACAGAACGAGTCGCGGCCATTAGCGCGGCTGCAACTCTTTGTCCTCTGGCGGTTTTATGATAAGAACAAAAACTTTCTAAAATCATCCGAATTAAGGGAGCATTTTCTAAAAATTGTTGTTCATCATCACTGGTAAATCCTTGATGATCGATTTTTTCTGATAAGGAAAGACTGCGATCGCATCCTGATTTTAACTTATTAATTGCTTGCACAACCGTGACTAAAATTCCCTGTTCATTTAATAACGGAAAAGCCAACATTGAATAAGTTCGATAGCCATTTTTCTGATCGTGTTCTTG
Source organism: Planktothrix serta PCC 8927 (assembly GCF_900010725.2). Classification (NCBI taxonomy): domain Bacteria; kingdom Bacillati; phylum Cyanobacteriota; class Cyanophyceae; order Oscillatoriales; family Microcoleaceae; genus Planktothrix; species Planktothrix serta. The sequence continues at coordinate 5,886 of NZ_LR734871.1, forward strand.
AGCCGTTTTTGATCGAGGATCATCATAAAAATCATAAGGAATATTCACGACTTTTTTAAATTTAGCAACTTCTCCCACAATCCCTTTATCCGCCGGAACTCGAATTTCTAGCGGACAATTTTCTTCACTTTCAGCAATCATTGACCAAAATTCATTCCGTTCTTCATCTAACATAAAAATAGTCGTGCGATCTGCATTTAATAACTTTCCGGTTTTTAAGGTAATTGAGCGTAATGTAGCATCTAAAATTTCATCAAACCCCTGTCCATCCATAACTTGATTTAACATGGCTAAGGTTTGGCTAATCACGCCTTGGGGAGTATTTTCTGCGTGTTGTTTCATCGCTTCATATTGTCTGGCATTATATAAAGCGACCCCGACTTGGGAATTAAAAATCTGCATATATTTTTGACTATTAGCATCAAAACTCGCTTCAAAACATTCCGGTGCTGTCGGCCAATCATCGGGTTCATATTCGGCAAATTCACCCTGTTTGCGCTTATTAATTAATTGAGTTACACCAATTAATTCACCATCGGGATTCAAAACAGGCATACACAATAAACTACAGGTGCGATATCCAGTTTTTTGATCCGTTTTCTTAGACATTTCCGACTCAGGGTGATCATATAAATCAAAGGGAATATTTAAACTATTTCCCGTTTCTGCAACTTTTCCAGCAAATCCTTGTCCGATTTTTAATCGCAGTTCTCGAATCGAGCCATCTTCAAAGGGAATTTGTGTCCAAAGTTCCTGGGTAATTTTATCTAATAACCATAGGGTACTTCGATCTGCATTCATCAATTTTTTAGCGGCTTTCATCACTCGTTGAATAATTTCTTCACAGTCTAAACTACTTTGATGAACCGTTCTAGTGGCTTCTGTTAAGGCTTCAGAGGCTTGTATTCTTTGGGTTAGTTTATAACTTTCATAACAGCTTGCTAAAATGCGTTGTAAGCCGGGAGCATATTGTAAAAATTGCTGTGCTTCGATTTCAGTAAATCCAGTTTGATCAATTTTATCTTGAAAACAATCGGCTGAAAAATGATTTTTTTTAAGTTTATTAACTAAATGCACAAAAGCAAAAATTGTTTGATTATCTTCTCCCAGAGGAAGGGTTAACTGATTATAAATTTGATACCCAATTCTAGGATTTTGGGTTTCAGCAAAAATCGAATACCAATCCGCAGAATAATATGAAGTCGTGGGAATCGCTTTTTTATAAATCGTGACTCGTCCGGCGGTTTGATTATTCGCTAAAATTGAAATTTTTGTAGTTTGATTTCCAGTAAATCGGGTACTAATTGACCAAATTTCGTTTTTATCTTTATCAATAAAATAAATCGTCATCCGATCCACGCCCATTAATTCTACCAGTTTTAAGGCAATTGATCCTAAAATTTCACTTAAAATATCATCAAATTCTTTCCCTTCCATTTCTCGCAACATGGACAGGAGTTTTTGTTCTTTTTCGGCAATAATTTGATTAAAATTAGGTTCTTGACTGGCTAAAGTTTTTTGTAACCAATTTTCATTAAAAACTGTTTCATAAATTCGGTTATAGACTTTTAATTCGGTTCCCTGTTTAACCACTAATCCCGATAATCTCAGTTCCATTTGTTCCACAGTAATATCCGTCGGAATACTGCCTTTTTGCAAAATATTTTGATATAAACTTAAGCGAGATGTAATTCGGTTATCGGCTTTTAGAATCCGATCTCGAATAGTTTTTAAATGGGGAGGTTCATCTTGAGATTCCCAATTTTCAATAAAACGGGTATGGATTAACTGTTCAACCCAACTCTGGACTTGAGAATTAGGAATATCCAAAAATTGAGTATTTTCAATCACTTTTTGATGAATCAGATAACACAGTTTTTGAGTTAAAAAAGGTTGTCCTCCTGTCCACTCTAAAATAGTTTTTAGGACTAATTCAGGCTGACTAATTTTCCCGATTAATCCATTAATTAAGGGTTGCACTTCTTGATAACAAAATCCATTCAGTTGAATGGGACGACCGACATTAAAAGGATTACAGCTTTTATCCTGCATTAAATCATTGGGTGTGGCGACCCCTAATAAAGCAAAGGTTAATAAGGGATATTCGTCACAGCTTCTAATAAAGGCAAAAAAATCATCTACACAAAAATTCAAGCTAAGAATACTATCAACTTCATCAATAAAAATAATAATCGGTTGTTGAATACAGTCTAATAATACCTGTTCAATTAACTCGCTTAACCGTTGAATGGGGGGTAAAAATTCTCGTTCCTGTAACCAAGCTTTTAAATGAATGGGAAGCCGAAAACTGGTGACTAAACGCCTCATAATTCCCGCATACCATTGATCAGGTGTAATATCTTGGGAACCAATTTTTGTTAAATCTACCGCCGCACAAGCAAAACCTTGATCTTGGAGTTGATGTAAAGTTCTGACTCGTAAACTGGTTTTTCCCATTTGACGTGCATTCAAAACATAACAAAATTCTCCCGCTTTTAAGGCTTCATACAAGTCTCGATCTGCTTGTCGAATTACATAACTAGGAGTATCTAAAGATAAATGTCCACCAACTTTATAATGATAGCTTGAAGTAGATGTTAAATTCATATAATTAAAGTAAATTATTAGGTTTTAATCATTAAACGATGACCAAAATAGTTTTGATAAAGCTCAAAGCGAGGAGTGACTTCATTTCCTTGTAAATGAACTAAACCTAAACTATGTAATTTAAACGCTAAAATTGATTCTAATTCCACAGGTTGAGAAGAACAAACCACCTGATAAAAAGCTTGAGCTAATTCAGGATGTTGTTGTAAATTCCATAAATGTCGGCGGAGATGGTCGCCATAAATTCCGGCTTCTGTGGGTGCTATTTCTGCGAATTGTTCTAAACTCATGGAATATTGAACCAGATGATAAAGTGCTACTCGAACTAAATAGGGATGTCCACCTACTATTCTCATTAAAGTTTCGACTTCAATATCTCCCCAATTTAATCCATGTCGGTGTGCTAACTCGTTAACTTGAGTTGCGGTAAATTCGGTTAATTCAATGGGTAAACCCACATTAAAGGGGGATTGATTAATATCTAAAGGAATATAAACTTCTGTGGAATGAACAATCACTAAGCGTAGTTTTTCCCACAGTTCACTATCTCCTCCCCCATAGTTAGCTTCTTCATACCAAGCTCGAAGTAAACTAAAGAAATCATCAGCAATATTCGGATATTGAAACACCCGATCTACTTCATCTAATCCTAGGACTAAAGGAGTATTACTTTCTGATAATAAATAATCTTCAAAATAAGCCGTACAATTATCTTTACTCCCAAAGGTATTACTCCAATAATCAGGAACGTGATAGTCTAATTTTAACTTGCGAGTTACTTTAGAACATAACCATTGTAACAGATGATTTAAGTTTGTAAAAATCGATTTATCGGCGTGTTGAAAACTTAAAGGAACCGTGCGATAACCCTGTTCCCGTCCCTGTTCTAAAATTCGCGCCATTAGTGAAGTTTTCCCCATCTGACGGGGTGCTTTTAAACGAATTAATGCGCCGGGATGGATCATTTCGTGATAACATTGATCTTCATGGGGAACCCGTTTAATATAAAAGGCAGATTCTAAACGGACTTGTCCACTGGGTAATTCCGGTTCTGCTACGGGAAGGGGAGAGGGAATTTCCGAGGAATAAATGGGTTTAATTGAAAGGGAAGAAACTGAGGATAGTTGATGGGATTCTATGGCTAAATTCAGATGTTCTTCGAGTTCAGATTCATCCCAATTTAACTGTAAATTTTGCTGTGGAGATTCGGGAATAGACTCTTGCAAAAAAACCAGAATTTCTTGTATAATTAAAGTCGTATCTTGTTGACCTGTCCAGGTGCGTTGAACGGTTCCCAATAAATAACTTCTTAGATCATGATTTAAGGCTAAATTTGCCGGACAATTCACCCAAATTGGAATAATTATTGGTAAACGGTGAGGATGAGTATCTTGTAATTCTCGGATTTGACGCAATTCTTCAATCACCATTTCACTAAGGGTTGACTGAGGGGATAACAGTAAAATAAAATAGTCACAGTGTTTTAATTCTGTATCAATTTCAGCTAAAAAATCGGTTTCCTGTTGATTGAGTTGAGAGCGGGTAACTTCCCAAGCTGCTAGGAATACAGAATGTCCCACTTGAATTAAAACCGCTTCTAACTGCTGTGCAAAATGAATATTTAACTCAGTATTTCCGTGACTGATAAATACTCGATAACAATGGGGTGAGAGTTGCAGCAATTCCCTGGGAATTTCACTCAACTGAACAAAATTATCTTGGTTTTGATAGCGTTCTACTGCTCCTCTAATCGTTTTTTTTGTGACTTTTTCTCCAAAAGTTTGAGAGATTTTCTGCCAAAGTTTATATCCAACATATTTTTCAATATAGCTAGGATTTAAAGGATAAATTTCAGGGTAACTTTTCCCTTCCCAAGAGCCAATAAAAACCTCCCTTTCTAAATCATTGAGATGCTTACCCTGATGTTCAAAAATTAATTGATCAATCCATTCTAGTGCTGCTTTAGCATCCATAGTCTCGCTCTAATATATTTAGTTTATTCATAATAAATACTGTGATCAAACTGATGATGTTACAATTTTAATCAAGATTTTTGCACAAACCTCTCCCATCCGTGACCATTATACCCTTTACGCACAGGTACATTTTAAATTATAAGTATTAATTTTGATCCCGGTGTGAGTGAAATCACTGAAAGTGTATAGAGAATTGTGATAAAAGTCAATTTAACCTTGGTAATTCCTGAATATTTCTGAGGTTTTATGAGGTTTTAAGGAGACAATTCAGGATAAAATATTAACTTAGCCTGGGGGGATTTTACCGATCGGTAAAAATTTGGCAAAACTAATGAGCTTTTCTGGTTTTCATTCGGTTCAAATTGAATCAACATATAAGTAAATCCATTCTTGATCACAATTGAATGGAAAATCCCCTCTATCTTTAAGGAAAACCCTCTATATGTGCTATCGAACTCAAACTCTTATGATTCAAGACTGCATTCATCGTTTATATACAGGTTATTATCAAGCCTACGGTCAGCAACAACTCGATTATGTTGATCTGATGGTGGAAGTGGCTGACTTTGCTTTGCATCAAATTTTACAAAGTGATGCTCCCTATCACAATGTTGAACATACAATTTTAGTCACCTTGTCTGGACAAGCAATTTTGCAGGGAAAAAACCTCTGTGAAAAAAATGTTTCTCCTCAAACCTGGGTGCATACTATTATTGGTTTACTCTGTCATGATATTGGCTATGTTAAAGGCATTTGTCGTCAAGATAGAATTCCAGACAGAATTTATGTCACTGGACAATGTGGAGAAATGATTCAACTATCACATGAAGCCACAGACGCCAGCCTAACCCCTTATCATATTGATCGGGGAAAACAGTTTGTTCAAGAATATTTTGAGCAGAATTCTTTAATTGATATTCCCACAATTCAACGCCATATTGAGTTAACTCGTTTTCCGGTTCCCAATGATCAAGAACATCAAGATACAACGGATTATCCCGGTTTAATTCGCGCGGCGGATTTAATTGGTCAATTAGCTGATCCGAAGTATCTGAATAAAATGCCGGATTTATTTCAAGAATTTAAAGAAACCGGAATCAATGAACAGTTTGGATACCACCAGCCTGATCATATTAGACAGGCTTATCCCAAGTTTTTTAAAAATGTTGTGGCTCAATATATTCAAACGGGTTTGCATTATTTATCTTTGACGGTAGAGGGAACTCAAATTATCAATCATCTCTATCAAAATGTTGAATTTGCGGAACAGGATGCTAAAAATAAGCCGATGAACTCCTCCCTAATTTCCTGTCAGCACCCCGCACTGAAGTGACGGGGCTTCATGCCTCTAGCTTCAGTTAGTTGACCAGCCCAAGTCTTAACTGACTACGTTACCTGAGTCAAGATAAACAGGTTTACCTATTTCAACTGGCTCTGGAGGGTTAACTAAATTCAATCCTTCCCATGTTTTTCTGGTGAAAATTCTCCAATTGCTTGCAATCTTTATTAAAATTTGACCTCCCAGGAAGGATTTTAAGATCCCCTCAACCCGGAAAATTTTATGTTAAAATCAGCATTAGTATTTCGTGCAGGATTTGGAACGGGATTATTTTTTACTCTCTGCTTTATTGCTTTGGGAGATTCATTATTCACCAGTTTAGGATTAGGTATGATCTCAGGATGGTCTGTCGCCTGTTTAGTGAAATGGTGGCAAATTGACCAAACACCAGAACAGGCTGAACCTTTTGAAATTGAGGTAATTACCGATAATTTATCGGGTATTCTAGCTAAATCTAAGCTATTACCACCCCCACCTAAAGCAACTCCCCGTCCGACCCAAGCCACAACTCTTTTAGGTTGGATTTTTAAACGAAATAAAAGTTAAATGGTCAAAAAAAATTTATGAATACTTTCCTATGTTTCTATTTTTATCTAAACTTTTACCTCTATTTATTTATCCTTTGGGATTGAGTTGTTTATTAATGTTTTTGGCTTTATTTACTCTGTGGAAATATCCCCGATGGACAGGTGCTGTTATCAGTTTCGCCTTAGCAATTTTACTGTTAGGAAGTAGTCGGGGAGTTGCTCAAGGATTAGTGCGATCGCTTGAATCCCAAAATGTTCCTAATGGTGAACTTCCTAATGCTGCGGCAATTGTGGTTTTAGGCGGAGGAACAAAACCGGCTTTACCGCCCCGTCCTTGGGTAGATGTCGGGGAAGCCGGCGATCGCATCTTATATGGATCATTATTATATCGCCAGAAAAAAGCCCCTTGGTTAATCTTAAGTGGAGGAAGAATTAACTGGCAAGGAGGGGGCGATCCTGAGTCTGAAGATATGGCGAAAATTGCTGAAGCTATGGGTGTTCCCGCCACAGCAATTTTACAAGATCCGACCTCATTAAATACTTATGAAAATGCTGTAAATGTGGGAAAAATTTTGCAAGAAAAAAATATCCAAGGGCCGATTTTATTAGTCACATCTGCTTTACACACACCGCGATCGCTCTTAATTTTTAAGCGTCAAGGGATGAATGTCATTCCTGCACCAACAGACTTTTTAATGATTCCTTCTGAAATTAATCAAGCTCAAAAAACTTGGCAAGGAATTCTACTCAGTTGGATACCCGATACCCTCTCTCTCCATCAAACGACTCAAGCTTTAAAAGAATATATTGGATTAGGAGTTTATCGGTGGCGAGGTTGGTTATAGAAATAGGTAATAGGTAATAGTCAACCGTCAACCGTCAACAAACTATGTTAACGTGACAGTATTCCTCAATTCAGAATTATGTAATCATGTCATTTGAATGGGAACAGATTGTTCAACAACCGAATCAACCTGTGGCGGAAGTTCTCAAAGCGCATCAACTTACCCGTGAATTTCACCAAGAAGTTGAATATCGGGAAGAATTTACTCAATACTGCAATTGGTATTATGAAACAGCCGCACGCCACCGTCAAGAAATCGAAAAAATGCGAGGCGATATTAATATTTTCGGCTGGTTTCTAGGTGGAAAATAGCAGAGGAGACTCGGAGAAACAACTGATCGAAAATCCTCCTGTCTCCTGTTTTGTGAAACTATTGTATCAATTCCAACTCATCTTCTCGGAAGTGAGCTTTAAATTTATCGCCAAAATCGACGACAACAGGCAAATTAGGACTAATGGGTCTTCCCCGCCAATCGGTAATAATAGATACAATATTTCCTGTCAATCCCTGAGCATCAAACTCCTGATTCCGATGTTGGGGATGGACATAAACGATAACAGATGTTTTAACAGAAACGCGATCGCCAACCTTCATAGATTCCAACCTAGTATTTCCTCTCCAACTCTCTGATACTGGAGTCTGTAAGTATTACGGACACTCTGATCAGACAGCCTTTCCATATTTACACAAAACCGTCACAAAACCTACAGAAATATCGGGGAAGTTTTAACGGCTGATATTGTCCATAGACCTGCACTCACCCGGAAAGTCCGATCTCGACAATGAAGAAGCAAGAATAGAACTTTTAAATCCAATCTTCTTGATCAGTCTTTTTCCTCCGATAAATTTGGCCAGTGGCGTGAATTTGACGAGTTTTTTCAAATAAGGTTTCGTCTGTATATCCCCAAATTTGTAAAATTTTTTCTAAATCATTTTGAATATCCTTTGCACCCGGAAAACCTCGATAACGAATTTTTAGACGAGCTAACTCCACTAGATTATATTCTGTTGCTTCTTGCTCTAAAAGACTAAAGACAATCTTTCGGTCTGTATTGTATTGAGGATGTTTTTGTTCTTGAGCCGTCATAATTGCGATCGCTAACCCCATTCTTTATCACAATATTAATTCTATTAATTATAACACAATCATTAAACTTAAAGGGAATTCTTGGAAAGTTTTCCTTTTTTACCGGATCAATTTAAGTCAACCCGTATTAGAGAATGGACACTCTAAAACGGACAACTGTTATGCGAATCTACAACACTATTTTACTTTCTACTTTGTTAGTAGTTGGCATGAATCATCACCCTTCTACTCCTATTAATGTTGCTTTATCGCCCACTAGCGAAGTAACAGCCGTTCTTGCGACTCAAAGCAATCCAGAAGTTGATCCACAAGCCGCTCCTCACCGAGGCAGTGGACGTTAATGATCATGATTAAAACCGCTCAGGAGTGAGTTAAAAAACAACAGGATAAGCCTGGTTTGTTTCTGGGTATTGGAGACTCACTCCATTTTTTTAAACCCTGGTCTTAATAAGATCTACAAAAATTTACCACTGTTCTCTATTTGCAGAACTTCAGTTGGTGTTGACAAGATTCTATCTTAATCTCCTGCGGTAAACCCCTTGATTCTTTAAAAATTGTGCAAGTCTAAAGTCTGAATTCACGGGTTTTTCGCAGCCATTTTATGAAGGGATTATTAATCAGGATTTTATTAACGATCCGGATAGGGAATTAAAGCATTGGTATTGAAAAATAGCCGCCTAAATACCTAATCCCAAAATGTCTAACTTCATTGCTGTGTTAATGATCAGTGCTGTTGTGGGTTTACCTCAAAGTGTGAACCCTCAACATCAAATAATTCAAGAGCTTGATGCAGAACAGATTCAGTCTTCCCAATCCAGACGCGCCCTGATATCTATTAACAGTTATGAAATGCAAGTTGCCAATCATAACAGTGCGGGAGAAGACCCCAGTGATAAAGCACCCAAACCGGGTGATGGACGACGAGAAAACTGATCACGGATGATAAGGGATTTCACGGATTTCACGGATTTAATCAATTTCAGGGATGATTCTTTCTTGTTAATCGATTGCTTCTCCTCCGACGACAACATTGCGAATCCGTAAACTAGGGCCTCCACAGCCAACGGGTAAACCGTTTTGTCCCCCTTTTCCACAACCCCCCGATTCATCCCAGTAGAAGTCATTACCAATGGCTTCGATATCTGCCAACGTTGTGAACACATTTCCCGATAACGTCACATCTCGAACAGGTTCTGCCAGTTTACCATTGCGAATCATCCAGGCTTCCCCCGCACTGAATGTGAACATTTCGCCATTGGTCATTCCCCCTAACCAATTGCGAGCATAAACCCCTTCTTTAACATCACTCAATAAGTCCTCAACAGATGTATCCCCCCTTTCAATCCAGGTGTTAGTCATCCGTACCAAGGGAGGAAAATGGTAATTTAAACACCGGGCATTTCCCGTAGGGACTTCTCCTAATTTTCCAGCCGTTTCACGCGAATGAAGGCGACCGACTAAAGCACCATCTTGAATCAGTTGGGTTGTGGTCGCCGGAGTTCCTTCATCATCATACTTATAGCTTCCCCGATGGTTAGGAGGGGCGGCGCCATCAAAAATTTGTAGGTTTTTGGGGCCAAATTGACGCCCCAAAGTCATGACTTCTAAAATATCAGGATTTTCATAGGTCATATCCGCTTCAGACAAATGACCAAAGGCTTCATGAACAAATAAACCGGATAAAATCGGGTCAATGACAACGGTATAAACATTACCTTTAACGGGGGGGAGAGCTAAGGAATTAACGGCCCGTTGCGCCGCACTGCGAACTTGTTCATCCAAATTCGTTAAATCTTCATAAGCTTTACGCGAACCTGTGGTTTCTCGTCCCGTTTGTACGGTGTCCCCATTTCTGGCGGTGGCTGCAAACCGCATTTCCATATCCACCCAGGATTGTTCTAAGAAGGTTCCTTCAGAGGTAATCAAAATTAACCGTTGGGTGCTGTCATTGTAACGGACAGAAATCGTGGCAATGCAGGGGTCAACACTGCGAAGAATGTGGCCGTAGCGATCGCATAATTCTTTTTTTTGAGCGAGGGGAACTTGACGCGGATCGGTTCCCGTTAAGGGTAAGGTACAGCTATCTTGAATAATAGGAATTGGTGCGAGCAGGGTTTCTTCATCCCCAATCAGTTTTGCTGCGGTGATCGCTTCGGTAATCCGATCTTCAAGGGTAGAGAGTCGATTAAAACTAGCAAACCCCCATCCTCCTCGATAACAAGCTCGGACTTGTCCCCCAATAGAAAGTCCTTCACTTAAGGTTTCAATCCGATCTCCTCTTAATAAAATATCCGTTTCTTCCGCTTCCTCCAAACGAATTGCCAAATAATCTACTTGGGATTGGTAACGGGCCATTAAATCGGCTAACAGATTCTTCACATCAGCAAGCAAACTGGGCATAATGGTCAGCAATATTGACTGTATTTCCCTATTTTGCATCATATTGGGGTTGTTGACTGTTAACAGTTGACGGTTGGCTGTTGACGGTTAACGTGTTCCCCTTCAGGGTAAACTCCCCCCTAGGGGGTTCGGTTCTACGAATGTACGAATTAGACAAATTTGGCTATTCTGAAAGCAGTAGGACTTACGCACTCTCCACGAAATTCTGTCATTCTGAGTTCCGCGAAGAATCTCACAGAGGGCTGAGATGCTTCACGATCAGTCGTTCAGCATGACACTTGAGTGCGTAAGTTCTGAGCAGAACAAACCGCACTTGTTGAGGGGTTTGGTGAGATTGATTTATTTCTAAAAGTTATTTCTATATTTTACAATTTGTTTTGGTGCATAATGATGAATCAAATATTATTACCTACGCTCAGTGATCTTTTAGCTCAAGATGAAACCCATATCTTAAGTTGTTCATCTTTGCCTAAATCCTCCTGTAATTCCAACAATAATTCCCATCTTTCTTCTGGGGTTCAACGATATTTAAAAGCCGAAAAAGAATGGTATAGCGGAGTTCAATCTATCAATTATCTACTAGAAGAACTTCGATTAAATACTGATTCAATATCAGAACATATCATTTCCAATTCTCATCCTTTTAAACCCTTAGAAATTGATTCGCCGAATTCTGATCAGGCTAATTCCCTTGATTCTAACTCATTATCTCGTTTAGGATTAATTATTTCTGGCCCAGTTCCGGTTTTAATTCATCCCCATTTAGCCATTCATTTTGCAACTCAAATTTTTACCTCGGATCTCTCAAAACTGGGGGATGAATTAATATTAAAATTACGCCATCCTCTGGCTTTACTTCCCGCTTGTGAGGGAACTTCCACATCCATCCCTCAAACCTTAGCCTGTCCTTTACATGGGAAAGATCCCTTAGTGAAAGAACAGTTTTGTTTGGTTTTAACAACTCAATTTAGTTTAGTTATGGTATTGGGTCAAGATATAACCGGAAACCCAGCTTTTCTATTTTCCTTTAATCCTGATATTATTGAAAAAGCATTATTAATGCTGCGCGATCGCATGGATTTCATTCAAGGAACAGCAAACCGAGAGTTAGGAAGGTCAGTAGCAATACAAAAAGCCCAATTAGAGCAGAGCATTGCCCAATTTTCACCCATTGAACCCCATTATAAAACCGTCATGAAATTTAGCCGATTATTGTTAAACAATATAGGCTTAGATCCCGAAAAAAAAGTAGAATTAAGACCGTTAAAAAATAACTTAAAACCCGTTGAGATTACCGTTCCTAACCTAGCAAAAGTCGCTGAAAAAATTAGTTCAAAATCCTCGGCTTTCGTCCCAGAAACAACCCTTTTGGAGAATTCAATTCAAGCGGCGGAAGTCGAATTATTACAAGTAATTGCCCATGAAGTGCGGACACCCTTAGCCACAATTCGTACCTTAACACGATTGCTCTTAAAACGGCCAGATTTACCGCCAGAAGTTGTTCGTAAGCGTTTAGAAATGATTGATCAAGAATGTACAACCCAAATTGATCGCTTTAACCTCATTTTCCGGGCTGTTGAGTTAGAAATAGAACAACGGGACTTTTCCAGCCAAGGTGATCATCAAGAGAAACCTCTACCGTTAACAGCAATGTCATTAGGAGATGTTTTTCAAAGTAGCCTTCCTCGGTGGCAAAAACACACGAGTCAGCGTAACCAAACCTTAGAGGTGATTTTACCCCAGAAATTACCGACTGTGATCAGTGATCCTACTATGCTGGATCAAGTATTAACGGGAGTGATCGAAAATTTTACCCGTAGTCTTCCCGATGGTAGCCATATTCAAGTCGGGGTGAGATTAGCCGGACATCAGTTAAAGTTACAATTAGAATCCCATCCCCAACCGGAACAAGAGGGTGATTCTACATTTGCGGTATCTCCCCAATCTCCCTTAAAATCAATAGGGCCGTTGTTAATGTTCCAACCGGAAACCGGAAGTTTAAGCCTGAATCTGGCGGTAACAAAAAATCTATTTCATGCGTTGGGAGGGAAACTCGTTGTTAAACAGCGCCCTCAACAAAGGAACATTATGACGATTTATTTACCCTTACAAAATGCTGCGGAAACTGAATGAAAAAACAATTAATAAAACAACCTTTTCTATTAATTAGTGCTTCTGTTTTTATCCTTGAAGGTTTAATGGCCGGGGTCGCCCTAGCTCAACCGGATCATTATGGAGCGATCGCAACCTCAGCATCGGGAGGTTGGGGTTATGCTTACGATTATCCGACTCGACAACAAGCCGAACAAAAGGCATTGAGAGAATGCGGTAAATCCGATTGTCAAGTCCAGGTTTGGTTTAAAAATGCCTGTGGTGCGGTAGCTAAGAGTCCAGAAGGAAACCTCGGTTGGGGTTGGGCGAGCACTCCTGAACAAGCCCAAGCTTATGCTCTAACTGAATGTGGTACAGGGACTTGCAAAATTGAAACCTGGGCTTGTACAACCCGATAATTCAGTTCAATGGTTTTTATACGGGAGATCGTTAGCAACAGTCCACAACCAATTGTTAAGTATGTTTAAATTGAGATTTCAAAATTGCATTTCTCCCCAACCTTTCGTCCAGGTTCACCACAAAGCTAGGCTACTCTCTGATAATAAGTGCGATCGCCGATCTTGTAAGATGCGTTAACGAAGTGTAATGTGCTAATCCCCCCGTAAACCCTCAAAATAAAGCTCAAAAGCAATCTACCTTCAAAAGCATCCAACGATTCTTTACACATAGCACTAGCAACCGTCTATAGCTTAGATTATCTGCTAACCTGGAACTGTAGGCACATGGCAAATGCCCAAATTCAGCGCAAGCTGGCGCAGATTAGTTCCGATCTGGGTTATGTGTTGCCAATCATTTGCACACCCTGTCAGCACCCCGCTCTGAAGAGACGGGGCTTCATGCCTCTGATTTGGATAGCTGACCAGCCTTAGCCTTAACTGGCTACGTTATCGGGAAGCGTTAAAGTTCTTACCTTGGGATGCGAAGCTAGTCCCAAGCTCTAAAACTTGAAAGTTAAACAGTTTTACGAGGGGTAAGACCGTGCTTTTGAGATAGTACCGACCGATAACATTGGCGAAGCTAACATTACCCTAGCAATAGGAGTGGGAGAAATCCCAAAAAACCGGGAATCGGCAAATACAACAATTTTTGTCGATTCCCAATCCAATATTCAAGGGGAATAAATTCCCCTGAGTCGTTTTTCCTCCGCGCTCGCTTATAGACGCGGTTTCCAAACTTCCCATTTTTTTTATTATGAGTTTAGTGGATATAACCTAGAGGTCTAGTTATGTATAAAAATGAAATTCTTGATGAAATTCACAGTTATAGAGAAGAATACGCTCAATCGTTTCAATATGATTTGAGAGCGATTTTTAATGACTTACAACAGAAGCAACTGGCTCACAAAGATAGATTGGTTAAGTTACCAATTAAGCGATGGTCTAACAAATCACCGCACCCGACCGCAGGCTAAAGCATTCGATCAAACCGCAAAATCTATAGTGGAAGGTGAGTTCAGTCGTTAGGGGGAAATTGAGGTGCGATCGCTTTTTGGGGATGGGAAATTGAGGTGCGATCGCGCTTGGGAATGTAGGGAGTTTGTAGAGTGGGTAATTATAAAAGTTATTCGTTAGGAATCACCATTTAACGCTAATTGACTACTGTACAATTATGTTTATTGATTGGCAATCATACATTTTTATTAATCAAGGAAAAAATTTATAAATATCTTTTCGATGTAAAAATCTAGTAAAAATAATTGTATCTTCACTCAATTCTATCCCTATTCTATAGTTGCCTAAACGGATACGATAGAATGTATCATAACCTTGTAATTTTTTGAGATGATTAATTTCTGATAGGTTATCTGTTGTTTTACATTGAATGATTATTTGCTTTAACTCAGATAAAACTTTTTTATCTTTAATTTTCCTTAAATCTTTTTCAAATCTTGATTCAAATTTGATTTTCATTAATCTTCACTATCTAATAAAGCAAATATTTTTTCTTCAGAAACAAAATCATCTTGTCTTCCTTCTTTAATGGCATTAGCTAGAGAAATTTCCTCCACTGCTTCTAGGATAAGATCATAAAATAAATCTTTTCTTGTTTTAATAATTTCTACCATTATTTCTGTCAGCATTTCCTTTGTAGTTTCGTCATCAATTGATAATTTCATAATTTTACTGCAAGATTAAACAGTTTTGAATACTATTGTATTACGTTTTTAGACTTTCTGCAACCTATTTGTGCGATCGCTCTTATTCGTTTTTTCCACAGTTGAGGATCACGCTTAACATGAAAACAAGTGAATTTTAAAAATTTTAGTTTCATCTGAATTAATATCTTGAGTTCCTATAATATAAATATTAGTATCAAGGAATAATCTATTTAATTCAAGCATTTTTAAATTAGTCCTTTCTCTGTTAACATTTCTCTTTTAACTTGCTTAATTAAATCAAGAATTTTTTCTTTAGAATCATAACCTTTCTCTCTAGCAATTTGACGCATAAATTCGAGTTCATCAGGTTCATTTTCAGCTAAAATCACTAAATTAACTTCTCCATTACTAAAATCAGGGGGAATTGTAGCCGTTACTGTCCCATTGTTGACTATTCCTTTTGTTTGGATAATTCTCATTGCACATTCCTCTTTAATAATAAACTCCAGATCATTATAACATTTTTGGATAGCTTGTAACCTTGTTACACTGATAATAAGCCTCATCTAAATCTAATTCAGCTTCCTCTGAGATTTTAATTTTATATGTCATCTTTAATAATTCTTCGCTTAACGACTTCCCAAGATTTGCCTTTATTTTCAATATTTTGATAAGATGCTAAACGCCGATCTAATTCCTGTTTCTGAGATTGAGTTAAAGGAATTTGATCAGCATCCATAACAACACTATCCCAAATTTCTTCTATTAATTGAAGCTTTTCGGGAATAGTTAGGGGTAAAATTTGTTCAGATAATAGACTATTCATAATAAAAAAATGGAAAGTTTGGAAACCGCGTCTCTTCAGAGCCGGGTGCTGACAGTTTTACTGCAAGACAAGATTAAACAGTTTTTGATGCTATTATATTACGTTTTTAAGCCTTCTGCAACCTAGTTGTGCGATCGCTTTTGTGGGAAAATCGAGGTGCGATCGCCCATATTGAGAATCGGTAATAATGACGCTTGATAGGTCGTTGCGAGGAAAGTTCCCAAACCCTAGTGGGACTCAAACCTAAAAAGCATAATTAGAATAAGGAGGCTTTAAACTCAATCTTTTGGTAAGATTAGCTGTGATCCACACTTGCTTATCAACAATTGCAATGGCACCAACCCTACTTTTTAATGCCCTGAGACAAGCAACCGATGAAGAAATGGCCCATGACCCCAGAGTGTTTGTGTTAGGGGAAGATGTGGGTCACTATGGCGGTTCCTACAAAGTCACGAAAGACCTCTGTGAAAAATATGGGGACTTGCGGGTTTTAGACACTCCCATTGCAGAAAATAGTTTTACCGGAATGGCTGTTGGGGCTGCAATGACGGGGTTACGACCGATTATTGAAGGGATGAACATGGGGTTTTTGTTACTCGCCTTCAACCAAATTGCCAATAACGGGGGGATGTTGCGCTATACCTCTGGAGGCAATTTTAAAATGCCTTTGGTAATTCGTGGCCCTGGGGGTGTGGGGCGTCAATTGGGTGCGGAACACTCTCAACGCTTAGAATCCTATTTCCAGTCTGTTCCAGGGCTAAAAATGGTCGCCTGTTCGACTCCTTATAACGCTAAAGGGTTACTGAAAGCGGCAATTAGAGATGATAATCCGGTTCTGTTTTTTGAGCACGTTCTGTTATATAACCTTAAAGAAGATATCCCCGACGAAGAATATATTGTCCCGATTGATAAAGCGGAAGTGGTGAGACAGGGGAAAGATGTCACGATTCTGACCTATTCTCGGATGCGTCATCATGTTATGCAAGCGGTTCCTGCTTTGGTGAAACAAGGTTATGATCCTGAAGTGATTGATTTAATTTCTCTTAAACCCTTAGATTTTGACACGATTGGTGAATCCATCTGCAAAACCCATCGGGTGATTATCGTTGAAGAATGTATGAAAACCGGGGGACTGGGGGCAGAAATTACCGCTTCAATTAATGATCGTCTTTTTGATGAATTGGATGCACCTGTATTAAGATTGGCGTCTCAAGATATTCCCACACCTTATAATGGTGCTTTAGAACGACTAACTATTGTGCAACCGGAGCAAATTGTTGAAGGGGTTCAAAAAATTATGAGTAAGAAATTTTAATCAGTTATCAGTTATCAGTTATCAGTGTAGAGACGTGCCCTGGCGCGTCTGTACGAGTTAAGAGTTAAGAGTTAAGAGTTAATCAACTGTCTACTTCTTGACTAATTACTGATTACTGATTACCAATTACTGATTACTGATTAAAATGCGAAAACAACGTTCTGTTTTAATTCTGATTTTGGTGATGATTATCGTCTCCATTGTTGTCATTGCTAATCGTCCCTTCCGCTTGGGTTTAGACTTGCGGGGAGGTTCTCAACTGACGATTCAATTAAAACCTTCAGAAGCGGTTCCAACAATTGATGAACGGGTTTTAACCTCGGTTCAAAGTGTGATTGAAAACCGGGTAAATGAACTGGGAGTCTCCGAAGCGGTGGTGCAAACGGTGGGACAGGATCAAATTGTTGTGCAGTTACCTGGGGTGAATAATCCTGAAGAAGCAGAACGAGTTTTAGGAGGAACGGCGCAATTAGATTTCCGAGAACAAAAACCGGGAACGGAACAACAACTTCCAGTGGAATTGCAAGTCCAACAAGGAATTAAACAACAAATTGAAGACGCTAAAAAAAAGGCAGATTCTCAAGCTTTAGCCACCGCTATTGAATCGTTGAATAAGAGTAATGAAGCGATCGCTCAACTCTATAATAACCCTCTTCTTCGAGGACAAGATTTAAAAGATGCCTATCCTGAACCCGTACAAGGAGGAGGAAACTGGAATATTGGTTTAGTCTTTAGTCCTGAAGGAGGTGATAAATTCGCGGAACTGACGAAAAATTTAGCCGGAACTGGACGAACAATTGGTATTTTTCTGGATAATGATTTATTAAGTGCTCCGTCGGTGCCGGTAGATTTTGCGGATACGGGAATTACCGGAGGTCGAGCCGTAATTACAGGCCGATTTACCGCCGAAGATGCCAATGCTTTAGCCGTACAATTGCGGGGTGGAGCCTTACCTGTTCCTGTGGAAATTGTGGAAAATCGTACCGTTGGCGCTACCCTGGGACGAGATAGTATTCAACGCAGTATTTATGCTGGGGTAACGGGTTTAATTTTAGTCCTGATTTTCATGGTAGTTTATTATCGATTACCGGGATTAATAGCGGATTTTTCCTTATTAATTTATGCGTTATTAAGTTTAGCTCTGTTTAATTTATTGGGTGTGACTTTAACGTTACCCGGAATTGCGGGATTTATTCTGAGTATCGGGATGGCGGTGGATGCTAATGTTCTGATTTTTGAACGCACTCGTGAAGAATTGAAAGCGGGAAAAACCCTTTATCGTTCTGTAGAATCGGGCTTTTATCGAGCGTTTAGTAGCATTTTAGATGGTAATGTAACTACGGTTATTGCTTGTATTGCCCTATTTTGGTTTGGAACAGGATTAGTCAAAGGATTTGCCTTGACATTAGGATTAGGGGTGGTGGTGAGTATGTTAACAGCAATTACTTGTAGTCGCAGTTTCCTTTTCCTAGTTCTTGATTTCCCAGAGTTAAGAAAACCGGAATTTTTCTGTCCCAATGTTGTGAAAAAATCAGTAATTAGTAATTAGGGAACAGGGAACAGGGAACAGGGAACAGGGAACAGTCGTAGGGGCGGGGTTCCCCCCATCGGTGTCAACTTAACGCCAAAAGCCTTGAAATAAATTTCAGGCTAAAAGCTTAAANCGATGGGTTCCCCCGCCCGTAACAGTCAACAGTCAACACCTCAACAGTTAACAAATTTATGGCTTTTAGTGTTATTAAACAACGCAATTTATGGTGGGCGATTTCCGGTGCAATTATTCTAGCGGGAATCATTGCTATGGGGATTTCTTGGACTCGCCCGGATATTGGCGCACCGTTACGTCCGGCTTTAGATTTTGTGGGAGGAACTCGTCTTCAGTTAGAACTCGATTGTTCTGTTCCCAATAATTGTAACGGCCCGATTGAGATTACTGAGGTTCGGGAAGTTTTAGCGACTCAAGGATTAGCGAATAGTTCAATTCAACTGTTAGATAAAGATTCGGGTCAAAAAGATAAGCAAATTGTTTCTATTCGGACAAAAAATTTAAACGTTGAAGAACGTTCAAACCTACAAAATGCTTTAAGTCAAAAAATCGGAGTCTTTGACCCGAAAGGAATTCAAATTGATACCGTAGGCCCCACCATTGGCCGTCAAATTTTTATATCGGGATTAACGGCTTTATTATTAGCTTTTGCGGGAATTACGGTTTATTTAACCTTTCGGTTTAAGTTAGATTATGCCTTTTTTGCCTTTGTTGCTTTATTCCATGATGTTCTGGTTACACTGGGAATTTTTTCAATTTTAGGTTTGTTTTTAGGTGTAGAAGTTGATAGTTTATTTTTGGTTTCCCTCTTGACAATTGTGGGATTTTCTGTTAATGATACGGTGGTGATTTATGACCGGGTTCGAGAAGTGATTGCCCGAAATCCCGAACTTCATATTAATCAAGTGGTGGATGAGGCAGTAGAACAAACTTTAACTCGATCCATTAACACCACATTAACGACTCTGTTGCCCTTAATTTGTATTTTCCTGTTTGGGGGTGAAACTCTGAAATATTTTGCTTTAGCATTATTAGTGGGCTTCATTGCCGGGGCTTATTCCAGTATTTTTATTGCTAGTACAATGTTAGCCTGGTGGCGCGATCGCAAACCCGCTTCTGTGTCTTTAGCAACCGAAAAAGATTAAATTGTGTTGGTTGTTGGTTGTTGGTTGTTGGTTGTCTCAGTTGTCAGCCAACAGTCAACAGTCAACAGTCAACAGTCAACAATTTTCAAGAAGTTCAAGAATGATGAACAGGAGTTAAATTCCAGTCGGGACGGAGGTTTTTTGCCCCTCTTAAATAGGGATGATAAACTTGAGTTTGGATGGGTAAGTTAAGATGAATTAAGAAGCGAATACACTTTTCTAAACTGCCTTCGACGTGCATTTGTTGAACATCTAATAAAGGAACATTGTGCCAAAGGGGACGTTCACGAGCGATCGCGGCGGGAAAAATAGCATCTAAATCTTTAGTAACAGAAAAAGTCAGACTAATAATTTCATCAGGATCAAGTTGATTACGGGTTTCTAATTCATCTAATAATTCTATGACCGCTTCTCGAATGGCTGCAACCGAATTTTCTGAAACCGTCGTTGCGCCACGAATTGCACGAACTCGCCAGTCCACAAATAGAATCCTCCGATATTGAGATGTTCATCGTTCCCAGTGTAGCAAGAGAGGGAAACAGCCAAAAAGATTATCAAGAATCAAATCAATCGGATTTCAAAATTCACAGCCTACTTTTCCTCCATAATTTTCAAACATGAAACAGCCCGACTCTGAAACCCGACACCTGTTAACCGTCAACCGTCAACCGTCAACACCCCTCTTCTTTGGCGTTGAGCTTCATAGAGCATCAGGGCGACACTAATCCCAACATTCAGGGATTCAACCCCTCGCTGTAAGGGAATTTGAACCTGATGATGGGCTAAGGCTTGAAGGTCGGGAGACAGTCCAGCGCCTTCATTGCCAAATATCATCAGGGTCGGTTGAGTAAAATCTAATTCCCAATAGGAAATAGAAGCCTGGGGAACAGTCGCTACAATTTGTAATCCTGGTTGCTGAAAATTAGTAATATCAGCCATTAAACTCGAAGATACTGTTTTATTTAAGCGGAACCAAGCGCCCGCAGAGGCTCTTAAAACTTTAGGGTGATCCAAATCTACACTATCGGCACTCAACCACAACCCGTCTACACCTGCGGCGGTGGCTGTCCGAATAATAGTTCCTAAGTTACCAGGATCTTGCACAGTTTCTAAGGCGATGCCTAAACCCTCAAGGGTGTGGGGTTTAGAGGGCATTCGAGGCGCTAAGGCAATGACTCCATCGGGGTGAACGGTTGTAGCGATCGCTTCCAATACTTCTGGACTGACCAATTCAAAGCGCTGGGAACACTGGCCTAAAACCTCCGATAGGAGTTGATGACGCTCTTGCCAAACAGGAGTACAACAGACCGTTGTTAACGGATATTCCACCGCACAGGCTGCTTCGACTAAGTGGGTTCCTTCCAATAAAAATAACTGTTGTTCTTTTCGTCCCTTAGCTTGGTGGAGCTTGCGAATTTGCTTCACCAAGGGATTTTGCAGACTGGTTAACATAAAACCCTGATTCCTAAACGATAATAGGGGCGCGGAAACCACGCCCCTACCTGTTAGATGCGGAACCCGGGACTTGAACCCGGAAGTCTTTGCAAACACTAGAACCTGAATCTAGCGCGTCTACCAATTCCGCCAGTTCCGCTTTTTTATTGATTTATTCGCACAATTATTAATCTTGTCATGGTTTTGGAAATTTGTCAATCCCTTTTTCGATTTAATTATAGTAGGGAGTAGGGAACAGGGAACAGGGAACAGGGAACAGGGAACAGGGAACAGGGGGACAGGGGATAAGGGGATAAGGGGACAAGGGATCGAGAGTTATTTTTACTCCCCACAAAAACCGATGATTTGCAGTTAGGTGTGAGGAGTAATGTTTAAGTGTATTATTTCAAAACGGTTTTAGAGACAATTCGGGTTTTCTTCTGATCAGCTTCCGATAATTCTTCCCCAGATTGTAATTTTGTCGCGCTGGTTTGAAGTACCGTTGCTGCGCTTTTATCTCCCATTTGTAAAGCGGTTTTAGCCGCAGTTTGTAACATCGTTGCTGCTCCAGCGCGATCGCCTTGTTGGAGTTTCGTTTCCGCAATTTGAGTTTGACGATATTTGGCTAGAGCTAAAATTTGTTGTTGAACAAAGGGATCAGATTTCGGTTGATAGGAATTGACAAAATTACCTTCTACTAGAATCGGATCAGAATATAAATTTTGTAAGTCTAATGATGGATCATCATAACGAATTTGCACTTGGGCGATCGCTTGTTTTCCTTCAGAAAATTTACCAAAATATAAATTAGCTAAAACCACCCGATCGATATCTTTCATCACATCCCCTAAACGGACAATCCATTTATCTCCTTCTTTTTGGATCGGTAATTCTATCGTATCAGGGGCAACTTGGGCAATGGGTTTGAGTTCAGCTAACCGCACACTTGGCATTAAATCCAAGAGTAAATAAGCATTAGTTAACCCCACCGACTGCATTTTATTAAACAAACGACTAAATTCATCTAACGCTTGTTCAGGATGTTCAATATAAGCTAAAGTTCCCCCGGCTGCATCAGCAATTTCTTCTAAGACATCGGAGTTCCAATCTTCCCCAAATCCCAAGGTATTGATTGTTAAGTTATAAGTAGCAGCGAGTTGGGCTAATTTTAAACAGCGAGTATTGTCACCGTGTTCGTTTTCGCCATCGGTTAATAAAAAGGCTTGGGAAATTCGTTCGGCTTTGCCTTTGCCCAATTCCTCAATGCCTAATTTTAGGCCTTCATCAATGGCCGTTCCCCCGGATGTTTTTAAGGCTTTAATTTTACATTTAATATTTTCCAAATCTTGAATATCTTGATTGGGAATTAATACTTTTGCACGATGATCAAATGTTATAATTGAAATGCGATCGCCGGGTTTTAATCGATCCACTAACTCGATCGCCGCCTGTTTGACGGTTTCCAGAGGTTTTCCACTCATGGAACCGCTATGATCTAAGATCAGGCACAAATTCAAAGGGACATCAGCATCAGTTTGAGAAGGAAAGGCCGAAATGGAGATCGCAAGCTGACGTTGACTCGTAGCCTGGGAGACATCGAAGTTGGGATCGCTAAGAATCGCTTGCAAACTGACTTTCATAGGATTACCTGGAGTTGCGTTACTATTTTTATAAGTTTAAGGATGAGAATTCCTCATGAGAGAACCCATTCAAGCTGTGCAATCGGCATATTCTTACACCGATAGCCCGATTCGGACTCCCCCCCCAGATTTGGAATCCCTTCTATTGAAGGAAAGGATTGTCTATCTGGGACTTCCCCTGTATTCGTCCGATGACATCAAACGTCAAGTGGGGATTGATGTCACTGAACTGATTATCGCTCAACTGCTTTACTTACAGTTTGACGATCCAGAGAAACCCATCTATTTCTACATCAACTCGACGGGAACTTCCTGGTATGGAGGGGATGCAATTGGGTTTGAAACGGAGGCCTTTGCTATTTGCGATACCCTCGGCTATATTAAACCTCCCGTTCATACCATTTGTATTGGTCAAGCCATGGGAACTGCTGCCATGATTTTAGCAGCCGGAACTAAAGGTTTTCGGGCAAGTTTACCGAATGCCACCATTGTTTTAAATCAAGCCAAAAGTGGGGCAAGAGGTCAAGCAACGGATATTCAAATTCGGGCGAAGGAAGTTCTTGATAACAAGAGGACGATGTTAGAAATTTTGGCAAAAAGTACCGGACAAACGGTGGCAAAAATTACCAAAGATACCGATCGGATGTTCTATTTAACGCCGGATGAAGCCAAGGAATATGGTTTGATTGACCGGGTGTTAAAAAGTCGCAAAGAACTACCTTCATTGGTGGCAACGGTTTAAAATTCATCTAACTTCAAAAGGGGTAAAGCTATGCCTATTGGGATTCCGAGTGTTCCTTATCGTCTTCCGGGTAGTCAATACGAAAGATGGATTGATATTTATACCCGTTTGGGTGTAGAACGAATTTTATTTTTGGGTCAAGAAGTCACCGATGGGTTAGCAAATCGGATTGTCGCCCAAATGCTGTATTTAGATGCGGAGGATTCTAATAAACCCATTTATTTGTATATCAATTCTCCGGGGGGATCGGTAACAGCAGGTATGGCGATTTACGATACCATGCAATACATTAAAGCCGATGTGGTTACAATTTGTGTGGGTTTAGCTGCGTCAATGGGGGCGTTTTTATTAGCGGCCGGAAGCCCCGGAAAACGTTTGGCTTTACCTCATGCTCGGATTATGATTCACCAACCTTTAGGAGGGGCAAGGGGTCAAGCAACGGATATCGAAATTGAAGCCAGAGAAATTTTGAGAATCCGCAGCTTATTGAATGAGATTTTAGTCAGTCGTACCGGGCAAACCTTGGAAAAAATTCAGAAAGATACGGATCGAGATTATTTCCTTTCTGCCCCGGAAGCGAAGGATTATGGTTTAATTGACCAAGTGATTGAAGAACGGGTTCCGGTGGCATTAACCGCAGGTTAACCGTTTATTATTCACAACAATTGGTGGGCAAAACCCACCAATTCACCCTCCAATTGTTTTTCTATTTCCCCTCCCATATTGATCAAAGTCACTGATAGAATTAGTGATGGATACAACAGATTATTATCGACAATTAGGCTTAAGATTCGGCGCCAGTTTAGAGGCGGTGAAATCGTCTTATCGGAAGTTAGCCAGACAATATCATCCTGATGTAAATCCGGGGAATGAAGCCGCCAGAGACAAGTTTATGGCGATCACAGAAGCTTATAAATTTTTGTTAACCGTAGCCAAACCAGAAGCGGAATTAGAACCTGTAACGGCTTCGACTAAACCCGGAGGATCTCAGTCGGGATTTTCTCATTATCAAGCTCCAAAAGTTAAAATTACAGCTAAAAGTCCACCGATTCAATTTAATGTTGAATTAACAAAAGAAGAACAAAAAATTAAACAAAGTTCTTATTTAGAGTTACAAAATCTATTAAAATATAAGCGTTTTCCCCGTGCGATCGCTTTAATTGAAGGGTTAGCCCAACGCATTCCCCATGACCCCGAAATTCGCCAATGGCAAGCCATTTCCTATCAACGTTGGGGACGACAATTAATTGCAGAAAAGCAGGTAGAAAAAGCTAGAAATTATTTAAAGAAAGCGTTAAAAACCGATCCCCATAATCGGGCATTATGGGCAGAAGTGGAACGAGATTTTAGGCAGTTAGAGAAAATTTATTAGCCTCTCTATTCCCGTGATTAATTTTAGGGAAATAGCTCTAGGTCTACAGTTTTTTTGGAAATAGTATTCTGAGCAAGGGGAATTTAGATAGGTATTACTCACAACTTGCGTTAATCCATAACTTAGGTTACTAATGAAGTTATAGCCAGACAATTGGAGTCAAATGTTACTAAAATCAACGGGTTTGTCTTCATCGGTAGGAATTCAGCCTGAATTAGAAATATTGCTAATTTGTGCTAACACTCAGGTAGACACCAAAAGCAGAGAGCGACTGAAAATTCTACTGCAAGAGAATATAGATTGGGCAGAGTTAATCCAGATGGCAAATCAACATAAGGTGATGCCACTTTTGTACTCAAACCTAAACGCCATTTGTCCAGAATCTGTTCCCAAACCGATTTTGACAAAGTTAAAAATAGAGTTTCAGTTTAATACTCGCAAAAGCCTTTTATTGAGTGGTGAACTGGTTAGAATACTGAATTTATTTGAAAAACAAGGAATCCCCCTTCTTCCGTTTAAAGGGCCTGTATTAGCGGTTTCTGCTGCGGATCTGTTAAAAGCAGATAATCATCAAAAAACCTTAGATCAAATTTTTGATTATTTGGAGATTGAATCTAATCCTATCAAAACTAACTTAAAAAAAGTTTCTAGTAACCATCTATCAAATGACATCAAAAACTATCAAGAATTGGTAGATTTTATTAACACAACAGATTATAGCCATTTTCTAGAAAATTAGTTAATGAAGATGGTGGCACAATGCTTAAAATTTACGATAGGGAAATCGATCAAATGGAAATGTCAGAAATTGTCGGAGCAAAATAAAGTCTCTTGAGCGTAAACGCAATTCTAAAGTAGTTAAAAAGGAGTTAGAGTAATGGCGGAAAATGAATCTCTTGTATCTGTAATCATACGAGTTTACAACGGCGATCGCTATCTGGCTGAAGCAATCGAAAGTGTTTTG
Organism: Planktothrix serta PCC 8927; assembly: GCF_900010725.2. NCBI lineage: Bacteria > Bacillati > Cyanobacteriota > Cyanophyceae > Oscillatoriales > Microcoleaceae > Planktothrix > Planktothrix serta. Next base: position 31,861 of record NZ_LR734871.1, read on the forward strand.
GCACAGACCTATCGACCAATCGAGGTTATCGTAGTTGATGATGGTTCGACAGATAAAACTGCGGAAATAGCTGCCCAATTCAAAGACTGTATCCGCTATATTTATCAGCAAAATAGTGGGCCAGCAGCGGCTCGTAATCACGGTATAAAAATAGCCAATGGTGACGTAATTGCCTTCTTAGATGTTGACGATCTCTGGTCGGATGATAAACTGAAACTGGAAGCAAATTACTTAGCAGATAATCCCTCAGTAGAAATTGTACAAGGATTAATCCAAAACCTGAAAATTTCTCACTTGACAAATGACAATATAGAGATATTTGAAAAAGAGTATCATCCCTATAATTACATTAACTTAGGGAGCGGATTGTATCGTAAATTAGTTTTTGATAAAATTGGCTTATTTGATGAATCTCTACGCTATGCAGAAGATGTTGATTGGTTTATTAGAGCCTGGGAAAATAGTATATCTAAGGTTGTCTTAAAGCAGGTAACGCTGTTTTATCGAAAGCACCGGGAAAATATGACTGTGGGGAAAACTTTAACTGAGTTGGGGTTCGTTAGGATATTTAAAAAACATCTTGATAGGTGCAGAAAAAAAGGAACTTCTCCCCGTAGTGTATTGCCAGGAATGCCAACTATTAATGAATACTTGGGTGCGCCTCCTAACACTCCAAAAATATCTTAAAAAAAGCCAAATTGCTCCGACAAATTTTAACAATTAAGTAAAAGGATATCTGCGAATGGAAAATAATTTTTTAGTCAGCGTCATTATTCCAGTTTATAACTGTGAAAAGTATCTAGCAGAAGCGATTGAAAGCGTACTAGCTCAAACTTATCAGCCACTAGAAATTATTGTAATAGATGATGGTTCAACTGATGGTAGTGCAGAAGTAGCAAAGCGCTTTGGTACTACAATCCAATACTGTTTTCAAGCCAATAGCGGTACGGCGGCGGCTCGTAATCGAGGCATAGAATTAGCCAAAGGCGATTTTTTTGCCTTTCTCGACGCAGATGACCTTTGGGTAAAAGATAAATTAACCAACCAAATGGCAGCATTTACAAATAACCCCAATCTTGATGTCATATACGGACAGGTTCAACAGTTTATTAGTCAAGACTTGGCCGAGAATCTGAAAGCCAAACTACAGGTTTCTCCTAAATTAGTACCAGGACATATTCCCTCAGCATTGCTGATCAAACGGGAGTCTTTTTTTGAAGTTGGCTTATTTGAAACTCAGTGGAAAATAGCCGAATTTGCTAGTTGGCAGATTCGTGTTACAGAGCTAGGACTCCAGACGATGATGTTACCCGAATTAGTAGCCAAGCGGCGACTGCATGAAACCAATAAGGGAATTAAACAACGCGAATACCAAACTGAATATCTTCAGATTTTGAAAGCATCACTAGACCGTCGCCGCGCTAAAAGTTAGGCTATTGAAATGAGCTATGATTGACGGATATGAATTTCAAAACTCGGCTAAACAACATTAAAACTCGTTTCAAAGCTGCATCTAAAGCCTTCCTCAATCCGATGCCTACGCTCAAACCAAAAGTTTTTGTCAAAACAGTAGAGCCTTTGGTTGTTTTAGATAATCAGCTTTTAGCTGGAAAAAATGTCTTGATTACCGGAGCCGCAAGAAATATTGGTAGAAGTATTGCGATTGAAATGGCAAAACAAGGCGCCAATATTTTCTTCACCGATATTGTTGAGGAAGAATGTTTAAAGTTAGAAAAAGAATTAAATACTTATTTAGTTAAGGTAAAAGGATTTGTTTCAGATATATTAAAGCCTGAAGATATTGATCGCTTATATAGCATTTTGGATGAAAACAAAATTATAATCGATATTCTTGTCAATAATGTAGGCATTCAATTTGAAACGAGCGGGATAAATAACTTGAATTTGGAAGAATGGCAAAAAACTTTTCAAACCAATATCTTTGGGCCAATGTACCTTACCAAATCGATCTCCAAAATGATGGTGAGTAATTCTATTCAGGGTTCTATTATTTTCCTAACTTCTATACATGGAGAAATACTTATCCGTTGGCCTAGTTATAGTTCTTCAAAAGCAGCATTAGGCATGATTATCAAAGAATTAGCGGTCGAATTTGCTCCCTACGGAATTAGAATAAATGGAATTGCTCCCGGTTGGGTTGTAGAAGATGAGCAAGGAAATCCATTCAGCCACGAGTATACACCCCTGAATAAAAGTTCTATTAATCCTTGTTATATCGGCAGAGCAGCTGTTTATCTAGCTTCTGATTATTTTTCCAGGTTTACTACTGGTAGTATCATTAAAATTGATGGGGGATTATCGTTATTTCATTATCGTGTATTTCAGCAGCCACCCCAATAAAAAAGCACTGTTTATTTGGATGAAATATAATGTTGCGTATCGCCAAATGGGTCAATAGACAGATAAAACAACTAGGTTCGATTTTTCCCAAAAAATTAGCATCCGGTCGATTAGAAGCCAAATCTCAAGGGTTTAGAACTCTCTTTCCTAAAGAAGTAAAGATTGATCGTGTAGCTACCGGATTTCAGTTTACTGAAGGGCCGATTTGGATAGCTGAAGAAAAGCATCTACTCTTTAGCGATATTCCTGCTAATAAAATTGTGCAGTTAACTCCCAATGGGAAGGTAAAAACCTTTAGAAAACCTAGTCATAATTCTAATGGTTTAACCCTAGACAAACAAGGACAATTAATTGCGTGTGAACAGGGGACGCGCCGAGTTACCCGCACCGAAAAAGATGGTACAATTACGATTTTAGCCGATCAATTTCAAGGCAAAAAACTCAATAGTCCCAATGATGTTATTGTTAAAAGTAACGGTGCAATTTATTTTACTGATCCTCCCTATGGAATTAAACCTGAACAACAGGAACAACCCATCCAAGGTGTTTATTTAATTCCGCCAGATCATCAAGAAATCATTCTCCTAGCCGATGATTTTTATAAACCCAATGGTTTAGCATTTTCACCGGATGAAAAACAGCTTTATATTGACGATTCACAATGTCGTCATATCCGAGTTTTTGATGTCAAAATTGATGGTACACTGGCGAATAGTCGTGTTTTTCACGATATGAATATCGAGGAACCCGGTTCACCGGATGGGATGAAAATTGATGTCCAGGGAAACATCTATTGTACTGGAGCCGGAGGCGTGTGGGTGTTTGATTCTGAGGGTAATCATTTAGGAACAATTGTCACTCCAGAACGTCCCGCAAATTGTGCTTGGGGAGATGAAGATTGGCAAAGTCTTTATATCACCGCTCGGACTTCAGTTTACCGAATTAGAGTTAATATTCCGGGGATTCAATTACCGTAATTAATTAAAGATACACCATGAATTTTAATCTTAATCAAGAGCAACAATTACTATTGCAAGCCGCACTTTTACAAGGTGAAGCCGCCATTAATTCCTGGCAAAAATGGAGAACATTGGTCAATATTGACGATGTGGATCAAGACTCTTATCGGTTATTACCGTTACTGTATCGCAATTTATCGGCTCATAATGTCACAGATTCATATATTGGCAGACTTAAGGGAGTTTACCGACGTGCCTGGGTTGAAAACCAAGTTTGGTTTCAAAAAATCCGATCTATTTTAGGTTCTTTTCAAGAGGCTGATATTAAAATCATGCTGCTTAAAGATCCGGCTTTAAATTTGCATTATTATCAAGATTATGGTCTACGTTATATTGATCATCTCGATTTTTTGATTAACTCAAAAGATGTTTTAACAGCTATAAAGCTATTACAAGAATTGGGTTGGATAGCAAAAGAAAAAATTTCTAATCCCACTGTTCCCTTTAGTCATTATATTGGATTTGAAAATGAATCTAAGCAATATTTAAGTCTGCGCTGGCATCTTTTCGCGGATGGTTTTAATGAAAATGCGGAAACGGAGTTTTGGCAGAATGCAATATTAACTCAAGTCAACGATTTTCCCGTTTATATTTTATCGGCAACTGACCAGTTATTTTATACCTGTGTTTTTGGAGGATTAACGAATTTAATTTCGCCTATTAGTCGGTTAACAGATGCTGCGATTATTATTCAGTCCTACCCCTCGGAAATTGATCAAGACCAACTGCTAATATTAGCGCAAAAATACCGCTTTATCTTACAATTAAAATCGAGAATCATGCAGTTACAAGAAATTCTCAATTTACCCATCTCATCCTCAATTTTGCCCGAACTCAAAAAATTATCAATTTCTCAATTTGAACATCAGGAATATCAAATGATAACGGGTAAAACAAATACCGCCTTAAATCGTTTAAAAATGAGATATTTCCAATATTCCAGAATAGTCAATACGGATAATTTTAACCTCTTAAATTTTTTCAGTTATCTCCAATATCTTTGGGGTTTAGAAAATTTATGGCAAGTGCCAATACAAGTTATTATCCGAGGAATTAAGCTGTAGTCTTACAAACCTCGATAGACTAAACTATGAATAAAAAGCCGTTCTTCGAGGACGGGACTTTCAACTCGCTTAATCCTAAGATACACTTTTTAAATCTAACAATCTGACTAAAAAATTACTTAAGTTGCTAAGTTCAGGAATCTGATTTTGTGTGTCAAGGCTTATCCAACTATTATCAGCAATACTAGCTGTATTAGTTTTACCCGGTTTAAGAACACTTACTACAGTCGCAATTGTAGCTTTTTCTCTATCAAACGGTTTCCAACCTAGCTTTTTAGTTTCTATTTCAGAGAACTGATTAATATAGTCTTTAGCTCGCTGCATATATTCAGGATATACAACTTCTCCACAAGCACATAATAGAGTATCAAGTACACCTTTATTAGTATTATCCGGTAAAATATAGATTCCCAATTTAGGTTTACTGTCGGTTACAAAACCCATTTCATTAAGTTGATTTGGAAAATCTGGAAAATATTCTTTTAATCCATTATAATATGTTGTTACAACCTGATTAGGTATATTTTTGTCGGCATCGGCTACAATACCAAAAGCTGATAACGAGCTAGAATAATCAGAAATATTAGAGAGTTTATCACCTAAGTTTTGAATTAATTTACTGCCTTCCCCTGCATAGATACCAACTAATAAATCATCTTTATACAAAATTGTTGGCATATCTAACCTAATATGTAGTTTTAAGGATTTAGGTGGATATATAGGGATAAATTTTCGCCAAAATAAATCTTGATTAATCTGTTCATTCTCTAATTTAGAAAACCCTAACAACTTACGCAAAATTTTTTCTAAAAAAGCTTGATCATGATTTCCCTCTACCCCAATTAAAGCATATCGACTCACTACCGTACCTCCTGACCTTGTTCTTCTCTTAAACGTTTTAATCGATTCCAATCATGTCTAATCACTAAAGTCTTTGTTTCTTTAGGTTCTAAACGATATAATACTAAATCTGATGCAGATTCCGTGACCTCTAATAAACCATCAACCGCTTCTAAACTATGAGTTGTTGCAAATAACTGAACATCCATTTTTTTACACCATTTAACCAACCAGTTAAATGAACTTTGAAGTGCTTCAGTGTGAATTGTAGATTCTAATTCGTCAATTAAAAGAACTCCGCCTTTAACGCTGGCAAGTTTTAGGGCAATATGAAGTAAACGACGAATCCCATCTCCGAAGGTACTAACGGGTGCAAGTCCCAACTTTTCATGCTGAATATAAATATTGAATCGTGATCCGATTGATTCAGGAGACAATAAAATTTCGATGTCAGAAATATTTTGATCTATCTGCTGTAGTAATTCTAATACATCGCACTTAAAATTCTCAAATCTTGCTTCTGAAAGTAACCGAAACTGACCAATATCTGAACGATGAGAAGATGGAGTAACGATTGCCGTCAGTAAACTAGGGTTATGCTTACCATGAAGTTTATATAGAATATCATTTTCCCATAGTTGAAAGGTTTCAGCCATTTTATCAAGCTCTGGAAATAGACTAGCCTGATTAGTATTTAACTCTATTTCTACATTTAATTCGATTCCTTTTCTGATGCCGGGAAGTTCATCAACTTCAAGCATGGGTTCATCAGAATCAATGATTTCCTCATCTTGACTTGCGGCTAAATTTGTTTTATTATTTTTTTCCGATAGCCATATTTCCTCCATCTCTTTATAACTAGCTTTCATTGTTTTAATCGGAAAGTCGCCCTGACTAGAAATTAGAATTGTCTCTTTTATATATTGAGCTTGGTTAGCTAGGGAATAATGCGTAAATAACCATCGCAATGAATCAAGTATAGAAGTACGCGATCTTCGATTTTCTTGTTCTCGTTGTCTAGCTGTGCTTAACCAAACCCTAATATCTAAAGGATGACAATAGATAGATAGAGCTTCAAGCACACTCGTTTTCCCAGAATTATTGATACCTACCAGCAAGTTAACCTGTCCAAGATGCTCTAACTTGACATCTCGTAGCCCCCTAAATTGATGAATTGTAATACTTTCAAGATGCTTCATACTTTTTGTGGAAGTGATTCTTGCTCTTATATATTAACTGCTTTATGCAGCTTTTGAGCCAATAAAATAGATTAAATTAGCGAGTGAGGACACTCGCACTGCTTTTGAGGAAAATTTCATTGATGCAATCTTTTCGGGTCAGTGCGACCCCATTTTATCCCCTATTTCCCCATCTTCTGTTAAATTGATTCAATATATAAAAATGTATAGAGGCGGTAACTTCCATGCAATATGTTGTTCTGAATGTGAATAATCTGCGGGTTGAGTTTGAAACCGATGAACGAATTGTTACCGCCGTTGATCAAATTTCGTTTCAGGTCGGACGGGGGCAAACCTTGGGAATTGTTGGAGAGTCCGGTTCAGGAAAATCAGTAACAGCATTGGCAATTATGGGGTTACTGCCAACAGCAACAGCTAAAGTAGAGGGAGAAGTTTGGTTTCAAATTCCTGAATCTGAAGATTATAGTCCCTATTCTCAACCTGTTAATTTATTGCAACTGTCATTAACGCAAAAACAAACCTATCGAGGCGGTCAAATTTCCATGATTTTTCAGGAACCCATGACCTCCCTTAACCCCGTGTTTACAATTGGGTTTCAATTGACAGAAGCAATTATGCAGCATGAACAGCTATCCCCCAAACAAGCAATGTGGAAAGCCGCGTCATTATTACAGGAAGTGAAATTACTCCCCAGTGATGATGAATTAATGCAGCAAGCATTAGAAGAACAAAACCATCAATCAATATCTCGTTCTCCCCAGGAATTACAAGATAAACGCACCCGAAAACGGGAAGTGATTCAACAAGTTAATGCTCAAAAACGGGCAATTTTGGATCGATATCCCCATGAATTATCGGGGGGACAATTGCAACGGGTGATGATTGCCATGGCAATATCCTGTAACCCGATTTTATTAATTGCTGATGAACCTACAACTGCTTTAGATGTCACCGTCCAAGCCACTATATTAGACTTACTTCAAGAGTTACAAGAACGCCGAGGAATGGCGATGATTTTTATTACCCATGATTTGGGTATTGTCGCTCAAATTGCCGATCAAGTAGCGGTGATGTTCCAAGGAAAAATTGTAGAATCAGGAACCCTTGAGCAAATTTTTATGGCTCCTAAAAATCCCTATACAAAAGGGTTATTAGCCTGTCGTCCTACTTTAGATAGTCCTGCGGATCGCTTGCCAACGGTTGCTGATTTTATGGATATTATTACCCTAGAAACGGGAGAGGTAGAAATTCGAGAAAAAACCTCCACAGACAGAAATAAAATTTATAATAATATTTCCTTAACTTCTCAAGCATTTTTATCGAGTTTGCCCTCAGATAATCCGATTTTAGCGGTTAAAAATTTAAGAGTTGCTTTTAAAATACCTGGAATATTGGGTCAAACAAAACGGTTATTAATGGCGGTTAATGATGTTTCTTTTGAGGTATATCCAGGGGAAACATTAGGATTAGTGGGAGAGTCAGGATGTGGAAAAAGTACCTTATCCAGAGGGATTTTACAACTAATTAAACCCTTGAGTGGTCAGGTTTTATTTGAAGGTCAGGATATTACTGCACCCCCTTTAGAAACTTCTATATGGAGTGGAATAAAAAATTACCATAATCAACAACGATTTAATCAAAAAATGCGTTGGGTCAGACGAAATATGCAAATTATTTTTCAAGATCCCTTTAGTTCTCTTGATCCGAGAATCAGTATTGGGGAAGCCGTTATGGAACCTTTAATTATTCATCAAGTGGGACAGAATGTTAAAGAAAAACGCGATCGCGTCGCTTATTTATTAGAAAGAGTGGGATTAAATCCTGATTTAATGCGTCGTTATCCCCATGAATTTTCAGGAGGACAACGCCAACGGATTTGTATTGCGAGAGCCTTAGCATTAAATCCTAAATTTATTATTTGTGATGAATCTGTTTCAGCATTAGATGTGTCAGTACAGGCGCAGGTTTTGAACTTATTGAAAGAGTTACAATCAGAATTTAATTTGACTTATATTTTTATTTCCCATGATTTAAGTGTGGTTAAATTTATGAGCGATCGCCTAATTGTGATGAATCAAGGAAAAATTGAAGAAATGGGGACAGCCGAGGAAATTTATCGCCATCCCAAACAAGCCTATACTCGTCAATTAATTGCTTCTATTCCTTCAGGAATAGTTAAAAGTCACCCCTTTAATTAATTACATCAAGGGTAAGAATTCAGGGGGTTAAAGAGGTAATAACTTGCCATTTTATCAACCTATCACCCCCAATATTCCTAACCTCACATTAAGCCGTTAGGGGATAATCTAAACGTTCTAACGCCTGTTTTACCGCAACTAAATTGTAGGGAAAAGGTGGTTTTAAGGGGCGATAATCTCGTTCATGGGGTTCTCCATGTCGCAGTAACGCATTCACCATTAAACAGGGTTCAGCACTAAGATTAATCGCACCGTGAGGAACTCCTGGAGGAATTTTAACCACAGTTGGAACCCGATCACTTAGGGGAATATAGCGATATTGACGATTTTGTAAAATCACCAGGACAAATTGACCCCGGACAACTAATAATTGATCAGTTTGAAAACGATGGACAAATAACTGCTCTACCGCACCCGCCTCGACCTGTACCGTCATCGTTTCATCGCTAGTTTGGGGGGTGAAAAATTCAACCATCCCAGACCTCATAGAGTTGAGTTGGCGAATTTCAACTTGGTGGATCAGACCCATAATCTAGTCCTCACAATGCAAAACCTTACGCTTTTGTCAAGTGTAAGGGGAGTTTCTGTAAAATTTTGTAATAAAATTAACGAAATTGGGCAATGGAGTCATACTAAATAGAGGTATAAATGCCTGACTCCGGTAGTTTACGGTTAATTTGAAATTTTTATGAAACCTATTCAATACCAGACGAGATCGCCTTTTCGTTTAATTAATATCAATTTTTATCGGTTTTATCTATTCATTTCTCTGATTAGTTTAACCCTAACTTCCTGTGGGTCTTCCCCAAATTCTACCTCAACTAATCCCCCTCATTCCAATCAGCAACCCCCAGAAAAAACCCTAAAACTATTATATTGGCAAGCGCCAACAATTCTCAATCCCCATTTATCAACCGGGTTCAAAGATTCCGAAGCCAGTCGGATTACCTTAGAGCCCTTAGCCAGTTTTAATCATCAATTAGAATTAGTTCCTTTCTTAGCCGCAGAAATTCCGACTTTGGAAAATGGAGGTATTGCGAAAGATGGTAAATCAGTGACTTGGAAACTCAAAAAAGATGTAAAATGGTCTGATGGAACTCCCTTTACCGCAGATGATGTGATTTTCACCTATCAATTTATTACTAATCCGAAAGTTGGAACTACCACATCCGGGACTTATGAAATTATTAAAGATATTGAAAAAATTGATGATCACACGATAAAAATCAACTTTAAAGCGGTGACACCAGGATGGTATTCGGTGTTTGTGGGAACGGAAGGAATGATTTTACCTCGCCATATTTTTGAATCCTATAATGGGGAAAATTCACGACAAGCGCCGGGGAATTTAAAACCTGTGGGAACAGGGCCCTATCGAGTCGTAGAATTCAAACCTGGGGATGTAGTTGTTTATGAAGCCAACCCCAATTTTCGAGAAGCAAAACAGTTAGGATTTGAACGGCTAGAACTCAAAGGGGGAGGGGATGCAACTTCTGCTGCTAGGGCTGTTTTACAAACGGGAGATGCAGATTATTCCTATAATCTTCAAGTTGAATCTAATATTTTAAAATCCTTAGAATCAGCAGGAAAAGGGAAAATTGTTTCTAATTTTGGGACGTTAATGGAACGGATTATGATTAATCAAACCGATCCCAATAAAACCACCCCTGATGGAGAACGATCCAGTTTAAAATTTCCCCATCCTTTCTTTAGCGATCCTAAAGTTCGTGAAGCCTTGAGTTTAGCCATTAATCGAGAGATTATTGCGAATCAACTCTATGGAATTTTAGGGAAACCTACGTCTAACTTTGTGGTTAATCCGCCTCAAGTAGTGTCTCCTAATACAACATATCAATTTGATTTAGAAAAAGCAGCAAAACTATTAGATGAGGCGGGATGGAAAGACACGAATAATAATGGAATTCGAGATAAAAATGGGGTAGAAATGAATTTAGTTTTTCAAACTTCCGTCAACCCATTGCGCCAAAAAACCCAAGAAGTGATTAAACAATCCTTAGAACAATTAGGGATGAAAGTCGAACTCAAAAGTATTGATCCGAGTGTATATTTTTCCGGTGATCCTGCTAATCCTGATACCACAGAACGATTTGCGGCGGATTTACAATTATTTACTACCGGAAATACGAACCCTGATCCCACCGCCTATTTAAAAACCTATACCTGTGATCAAATTCCTCAAAAAGCAAATAGCTGGACAGGGGATAATTTTTCTCGCTATTGTAATCCAGAATATGATACCCTCTGGAAACTAGCCACCACTGAAATTGACCCCGAAAAACAAAAACAAATCTGGATTAAAATGAATGATATATTAGTCAATAATAATATTGTAATTCCCTTAATCCATCGCGCCGAAGTAGAAGGAGTTAATCAAAAATTAACAGGCGTAAACTTAACCCCTTGGGATTTAACCGTCTGGAATATTAAAGATTGGAAAAAGACCCCGTAGTAAGCCCCGTAGTAAGCCCTTCAGGGCTATCTTTTATTTGATTAATATGTTAAAATCACCATGACCCGATACCTCATAAACCGCATTCTAACCTCAATTCCCACCCTAATAGCGATTAGTCTTGTGGTATTTTTAATCTTAGCATTAGCCCCCGGTAATCCGATGGGAGAATTTGCGACTAATCCTTCAATTACACCCGAAGTCAGAGAAAATATTCGCCGATCGCTCGGTTTAGATCAACCGATTCCGATCCGGTATTTAAAATGGGTTTTCGCATTTTTACAAGGAGATCTAGGCTATTCCTTTACCAGTCGCAGCCCAGTTTTAGATTTAATCTTACAACGTTTACCCACAACTCTATGGATTATGGGATTAGCCTACCTTTTAGCGGTTTTACTCGCCTTTCCGTTGGGGATTATTTCGGCTTTAAAACGCTATTCTGTTTTAGATCAAATCATAACAACAGTTTCTTTTATTGGGTTTTCCTTACCAACATTTTTTACGGGGTTACTGTTTATTATTGTTTTCAGTGTGCAGTTAAAATGGTTTCCCTTCATTTATAATAGTACCTTAAAAGTGACTAATTTACAAACCTTTTGGCAACAAATCCAACAGTCTATTATGCCCGTTTGTGTGTTAGGCTTCTATCAAGCTGCAATTTTAATGCGGTTTATTCGGTCTTCCTTTTTGGAACAGTTAAATCAAAATTATGTTCGCACCGCTTATGCGAAAGGTTTACCAAAATTGAATGTAATTAACGGTCATATTTTAAGAAATGCTTTAATTCCGGTGGTGACTTTAATCGCCTTACAAATTCCCGGTTTATTTGCGGGATCATTAGTCACAGAACAAGTATTTAGAATTCCGGGTATTGGGGCGTTATTAATTGACTCAATTTTTCGTAGTGATACCCCCGTAATTATGGGAATTACAATGGTTTATGCGATTTTAGTGGTACTTTTTAATCTATTGGCTGATCTTTTATATGGATTCTTAGATCCGCGAGTTCAATATCAATAACGAAGGATAAATATGACTGTAATTAAACCGTCTCAACCTAGAACCCTAATTCAGACTGCTTGGCGACAATTTAAACGAGATAAAATCGCCCTTTTAGGAACAATTATTCTGTTATTAATTACTTTAGCTGTGATTATTGGCCCTTGGATTTATGGGATTCGTCCGACAGAAATTGATTTTGTTAACTCCCTCTCTCCTCCGAGTTGGAAACATCTTTTAGGAACAAATGATTTAGGACAGGATCAATTAGCCCGTTTATTAATCGGAGGACGAGTTTCTTTAACTGTTGGTGTGGCGGCGATGGTCGTAGCAATTTTGTTAGGAACATTAGTTGGGGCGATCGCAGGATTTTATGGAGGAATTATTGATAGTTTACTGATGCGATTAACAGATTTATTTATTTCCTTACCCCAATTACCTGTATTATTATTAGTAATTTATTTATTTCGAGAACCCCTCAAACAAATTGCAGGGCCAGAAACGGGTATTTTCCTATTAATTATTATCGTTGTTGGCGGGTTAAATTGGATGTCAGTGGCGCGATTAGTTCGGGCGAGTTTTCTAACTACAAAAGAACAAGATTTTATTACCGCAGCTAAAGCTATCGGTGCATCCTCTAAGCGATTAATTTGGGTACATATTCTTCCTAATGTTTTAAGTCCGGTGATTGTAGCAGCGACTTTAGCGGTCGGAACTGCAATTATTACAGAATCTACATTAAGCTTTTTAGGATTAGGATTTCCCCCCGATGTTCCCACCTGGGGAAGAATGCTTTATGATGCTCAAAATTATTTAGAAACCGCCCCCTATTTAGCATTATTTCCAGGGTTAGCGATTTTTTTAACGGTTTTGAGTATCAATGCAGTAGGGGATGGTTTAAGGGATGCTTTAGATCCCCAATCTCATTAAATTGATTTTAGATTTAAGTTAAAACTCACGGATTCATTTTAACTTAAGAATTGACATTTTTGTAGTTATGTGTTAACAATTAAATCATAAAATATTTAGGTTCATGATCAATGAAATATAAACAATTAGCAATTTTAGCTTTATTTGCGCCTGTTGTTTTTGTAGCACCAACAGTTGCTCAATTTAATACAACTGATCCGGCGGTTTTTTTAAAGGGTCAAGCTCGTTCTTGTCAAGGATGTAATTTACAAGGAGCAGATTTAAGTAATCAAAGCCGAGTTAATGCTCAGTTACGACAAGCCGATCTGAGTAATGCTAACCTCAGTGGCGGGAACTTCCGAGGTGCTTATTTTACCTGTGCTAACCTTTCTAATACTAACTTGAAAGATGCTCAATTCCCCTATGCTAATTTTGTCGATGCTAACTTAAGTGGGGCTGATTTGAGTGGGGCTGATTTAAGTAAAACAGACTTAAGCGGGGTAATTTTTGATGCTAAAACCAATATAACCGGGGCTAACTTAGATGGAGCTAAACTCTGGGATGCAAAAACACTTTATCAACCGGGAATGGATTTAAGCACAATTCCTCGGAATGAAAATATAGAAAGCCAAAGAGTCAAATGTAATAACAGATAAAAACAAGGGTAGGGTGCGTAAGCCACGCGCACGCACCGCCCTATATTTCTAATTTTAATCAAGAATTAATCACAGCGATCGCCACTCCCATTAAAATAATTATCCCCCCAATTAATACCGCTACAGGCGGAACTTCATTAAAGAATAAATAGCCTAAAAAACTCGCTCCTATCGGTTCAAATAAAATTGCCAAGGTGACGGAAGTAGGAGAGATTTGATTAATCGCCCAATTAAAACTGGTATGACCGACTAATTGAGGGAAAATTCCCATTAATAAAAGATAGACATAAACGATAGAAGGATAATCGGTATAACCCACCCCAAAAATTAACGGTAAGGGTAATAAAATTATCGCAGCAACGGTATAAGCAACGATGACATAACCGCCAAGGGGAAACCCCCGTTGTTGGGCTTCTCGCCCAAACATTAAATACAAACTGACCGTCCAAGCTCCAATTAAAGCTAAACTATCCCCCAGTAAAGGATGAGAATAAAAACCTCCCGCTTCAGTATCACTAAACCCAATAATAATTCCTCCTAAAAAAGCAATTCCAATCCCGATAATTTTCAGGGGAGAGAGTTTTTCATTTAACCAAAATTTTGATAAAATTGCCACCCAAATCGGGGTTGTTGTGACTAATGTTGTCGAAGCTGCAATGGAAGTATAGGATAAAGAATTGACATACTCCCGCCGTCAAGCTTCGCGCTCGACGGGGGATTCTCCCAGAATCACTTCTTGAGATTACTGGCTCAACGAGACGACTTAAATCTTCAACATCTCTGTTAAAGACCCAGAGGCCGGACTCTCCCCAGTCGTTTGGGTCGGTTTCTGTTTGCCCAACAGTACCGTTGAGATCGGCTCCCAAATATTTCAACCCTTTTTTAAGAATATTAATTGCCGCATTCCAGTCTCGATCTAAAACTGTTTGGCAATCAGGGCATTGATGAGTTCTCGTACTCAATGTTTTATAAACTTTTGCCCCACAAACCGAACAATCAATAGTCGTGAATTGTGGTGGTACAGCAATGCAAGTTATCTTGTGAATCTTGGCAAAATAATTCACCCATTGCGTGAATTGATACCAAGAAGCATCGCTAATACTTTTTGCTAACTTGTGATTTTTCACCAAATTAGATACTTTCAAAGCCTCGTAAACTACCAAATCATTAGATTGGACTAACGCCAGAGCATCCTTGATAGCTCTGTCTTTACGTTGTCGAGAAACTTTTAAGTGTAATTTAGCTACTTTTTGCCGTTGCTTGTGATAGTTATTGGACTGTTTCTGTCCGTTCGGCTGACGCTCACGGAAGCCTTTTCGATGACGCTTAGATAGCCTTCTTTGAGCTTTTTTTAAGCGTCTCTCCGACTTTCTTAGGAAGCGAGAATTTTCTACTGTGTTGCCATTAGAGTCGGTATAAAACTCTTTTAACCCTAAGTCTATTCCTACTACAGAGCCAGTGAATTCATGCTTTTCTTCTCGGTCATAGTTAATCAGAAACTGGCAATAATATCCATCGGCTCTTTTTACTACTCTAACTCGCCTAATCTGCTGAGATGAGTAATAGACTAAGTTTTTCTGGCTGCACCACAGGTCAAAAGTTCCCGCTTTAAATCCATCGGTGAAAGTGATTTGTTTCCTGTCATCTGAAAGCGAGTATCCAGTCGTTTTATATTCTACTGACCTACTGTACTTTTTAAACTTAGGAAATCCTTTCTTTCTGATTGATGAATCTCGACAGTTAGCGTAGAATCGAGAAATGGCTTGCCATGCTCTATCTGCACTTGATTGTCTTGCTTGTGAATTTAATTTGTTTACCCAAGGAGTTGTAGAGTCTTTCGCCAAAACAGCGCAAAGTTTCTGCAAGTTATTTCTTGTAGTCCCTTTGTTCTCCATCCAATATTTAACGCATTTGTTTCTGACAAATTGTGCTGTCCTAATAGCTTCATCAAGCTTTTGATATTGCTCTGGAGTGCCGTTCTTTAACTTAGTTTCTACAACTAACATAATTCCCTCGACCTGGGGTTGACCACTATTATAACACACTTTACCCAAGATTTGTAGAATTAAATCGTTACTTCGCATCTGAGTTAGTGGGTGGGATTTCATCCCCCGTTAAGCTACGCTCTCCACGGGGGCATTCATCCAACATTTTTAGGTAATCCAAGTTGCAAAATGGAACGCCAAACAAAATCCGGCGGCGGAAGCATAGATTAAAGCTTGGGGAGAAAGCGATCGCCATTGAACTTTAAACCCCGTTGGTAATAAAATAATAGAAGCCAAACTTAGCCGTGAAGCTGCCATTACTAAACTAAAACCCATTCCCCTTTGTTCCGCAGCATTCAGCGTCAGCCGAACTAAAATTGAACCGACTGAAATCGCCATTACCCCAACAATAACCACCCCCCAAACTAAACCCGGAGAGATTGAAGAAAAACGTCGCATTTATGCTCTATTCCCGATAAAAATTGATCTCTAAAGTTTAACGCTTAATCTCCACATTTGTAGATTTATGCGTTACCCTATAAAGTAGAATCTTATTCTTTAATTACTATGACACCAACGGTTTTAATTACAGGAGCCTCTCAAGGAACGGGTAAAGCAACGGCTTTATTGTTTGCACAGAAGGGCTACAATGTTAT
Organism: Planktothrix serta PCC 8927; assembly: GCF_900010725.2. Taxonomy (NCBI): domain Bacteria; kingdom Bacillati; phylum Cyanobacteriota; class Cyanophyceae; order Oscillatoriales; family Microcoleaceae; genus Planktothrix; species Planktothrix serta. The sequence continues at coordinate 48,217 of NZ_LR734871.1, forward strand.
TTTAGCAGCACGGGAACCGGAACGATTAGAAGCGGTTGCTGATCAAGTTTTATCATTAGGGGTTTCAACCTTAGCCATTCCGACGGATGTTACAAATATCGAACAGGTTCAATATTTAGTTGAAAAAGCTTTAGATTATTATGAAACTATCGATATTCTCGTTAATAATGCTGGAATTTGTTTAACCGCATCCGTTGAATATACAACCTTAGAAGATTGGCATCAATTAATGAATACTAACTTTTTTGGTTATGTCAATATGATTCAGACTTTATTACCCCATTTTTTACAACAACAACAGGGAACAATTGTTAATGTCGGTTCCTTTGCGGGGAAAATGCCTATACCCCAAATGGCGGCTTATTGTGCGAGTAAATATGCGGTGACGGGATTAACAGAATCCTTGCGATTAGAACTGTCTAAAAAAGGAATTCAAGTCTGTGCCGTTCATCCGGGTATTATTAATAGTAATTTTATGGAACGAGCCCAATTTCGAGGAGAAAATCAGTTAGAAATTGAACAACTTCGTCAACGCCTGGACTCAGCTTTAGCCTCTACTTGGGTCAGTCAACCGGAAGATATTGCTCAAGCGATTTGGAATGCGGTTGAGAAAAAACAAAATGAAGTGATTGTTGGCCCTGCAATATTAGCCACAGAAATCTATCGATTATTCCCTGGATTAATGCCACTAATTTTTAATCAATGAAAAAGTCAGAATTTCTCCAGAATTAAAGGGAACAGGGAACAGGGAACAGGGAACAGTAAGAATTGAAAGGGTTTTAGGGTTTAAAAATGTCCTAACCGTAATGCGTAGCGCTATATAACTCCTGACTCCTACTGTTAATATGTATAGTTTTTTAAACAAACATAAAGAATTATAGGGAAATATCTCAAATTAGTATTATTTCAACTTGTTTTGACGGATTTATAAAATGCTATACTAAGGAAATAACAGTTCATAACTGCTAAGGAAAATTTTCTAAAACTCTCAAAACACTAAGGAATTCACCATAAATAACTGTTTCCTTTTCCAATTTAGGGATAAAACAGTTGATGCAGAATCTGAGGAAAGGCAGTGATCAAAACCGGATAAAGAGAGGTTCTGCACGGAGATTAGCTTCAGTTTTCGGTTAATATGAATTCAGGAGAATCGTTATGGTAGATATAGATGAACAGGATAATCGTTTGAGCTTAAGAAGTTTGGATGAACAACCTATCCACATTTTAAGCCAAATTCAACCTCATGGGGTGTTGTTCGTTTTAGAAGAACCCAGCCTGAGAATTTTGCAAGTTAGCAGCAATATTGAATCAATTTTAGGAATTGCTCCTGAAATTATGCTGCATAACACTTTAGAAGATTTACTTGATCCCGTCCAAATGGAACGGATTGAAACGGGTTTAAAACAAAATAACCTCGATTTTATCAACCCGACTAAAATTTGGATGCGAATTCAAGGCGATGATTATGTGATTTTTGATGGGGTATTTCATCGCAACTCAGAAGGTTATTTGATTCTGGAACTAGAACCCGCAACCTCACAAGAAAATATTCCCTTTCTGAGTTTTTATCATTTAGCTAGAGTTTCTATTAATCAACTCGAAGCCTCCTCAAATTTACGAGATTTTTGTCAAATTATTGTGCGGGAAGTCCGAAAAGTCACCGGGTTTGACCGCGTGATGTTATATAAATTTGATCAAGATGGACATGGGGAAGTCATTGCAGAAGAAAAACGGGAAGAAATGGAACCCTATTTAGGGCTACATTATCCTGAGTCCGATATTCCTAAACCCGCGAGACGGATGTTTAGTTCTAATTGGATTCGTTTAATTCCAAATGCAGTTGCACAACCCGTTAAACTGTTTCCAGCAACCAATCCTCTGACCCATCGACCCACCGATTTAACCTGTTCAATTCTTCGCAGTGCGTCCCCTTGTCATCTCCAATATTTAAACAATATGGGAGTCGGTTCTTCCTTAACGATTTCCTTAATTAAAGAAGGAAAACTTTGGGGTTTAATTGCTTGTCATCATCTCACCCCTAAATATGTTTCCTATGAACTGCGGAAAGCTTGCGAATTTTTAGGACGAGTGATTTTTTCTGAACTTTCTGAACGAGAAGAAACCGAAGATTATGACTATCGAATTCAATTAACCAATATTCAATCGGCCTTGATTGATTATATGGCTCAGGAAGAAAACTTTATTGATGGTTTAATTAAACATCAACCCAATCTTTTAGATTTAACTAATGCTCAAGGAGCAGCAATTTACTTTGGGGGAGAATTTACCCTAATTGGAGAAACCCCCTCAGAAGAAGACTTAAATTTCTTAGTTCAATGGTTACGAAAACAGAGTGAAGAAGAAGCCTTTTATACCGATTCTTTGCCTATAATTTATTCGGATGCTGAACGGTTTAAAGCGGTCGCCAGTGGGGTGTTAGCCATTCCCATTTCTAATAAAAATTATGTGATCTGGTTCCGTCCTGAAGTTATCCAAACCGTGAAATGGGGGGGAAATCCTAAACAGGCTTTTGAAACCACCCACTCGGAAGGTCAAGTGGTTTTGTCTCCTCGAAAATCCTTTGAACAGTGGAAAGAAACCGTGCGCTTAAAATCTTTACCTTGGAAACAGGTAGAAATTAAAGCCGCCTTAGAACTGCGAAAAGCCATTATTAATATTGTACTGCGACAAGCGGAGGAATTAGCACAGTTAGCCCATGATTTAGAACGGTCTAACGCTGAGTTGAAAAAATTTGCTTATGTGGCTTCCCATGATTTGCAAGAACCCTTAAATCAAGTGGCAAATTATGTACAATTGTTGGAAATGCGCTATCAAAAAGCCCTAGATGAGGATGCCAAAGAATTCATTACCTATGCCGTTGAAGGGGTGAGTTTAATGCAAACCCTAATTGATGATGTTTTAGCTTATTCTAAAGTGGATATGCAGGGCATTGAGTTTCAATTTACCGAAGTTGAAACGGCCTTAAATCGAGCTTTAGGAAACCAGCGAAAACGCATTGCTGAAAGCCGGACTACTATTACCCATGATCCGATGCCAACGGTAATGGCCGATAGTACCCAATTAATGCAATTATTCCAAAATTTAATTGCAAATGCGATTAAATTTCGCAGTGAAAAACCGCCACAAATTCATATTGGGGCGCAACGCATTGAAGATGCTTGGTTGTTCTCAGTTCAGGATAATGGAATTGGCATTGATTCACAATTTGCTGAACGAATTTTTATTATTTTCCAACGTTTACACACGCGAGATGAGTACCCCGGAACGGGTATGGGATTAGCAATTTGTAAAAAAATTGTTGAATGCCATCGGGGGAAAATTTGGGTCGAATCTGAACTCGATCAAGGATCAACATTCTATTTTACAATTCCTGTAGGAGGACGCGAACGTGAGCGCCGAAATGGACGAAAAATCCAAAACGATCTTTTTGGTCGAGGATAATAAAGCGGATATCCGTTTAATCCAAGAAGCATTAAAAGATAGCCAACTCCCTCATGAAGTTGTAACGGTTAGAAATGGGGTAGATGCGATGGCATTTCTTCGTCAAGAAGGGGAATATGCAGACGCGCCTCGCCCCGATTTAATTCTTTTGGATTTAAACTTACCTCGAAAAGATGGGCGTGAGGTACTCGCTGAAATTAAAGCTGACCCAAGCTTAAAACGAATTCCGGTCGTTGTCCTCACGACTTCCCACAATGAAGAAGATATCCATCATAGCTATAACCTTCATGTCAATTGTTATATTACCAAATCCCGAAATTTGAGCCAACTTTTTACAATTGTTCGAGGAATTGAAGAATTTTGGCTAAAAACTGTCACCTTACCCTGTGATTAAAATATCTTTTGGAGAAGGAGAAGGATAGAAAATGAGGCAAATTTGGAACAATAAAGGAACAGGGAAAAAACCCGAAAATTACTATGGATATTCGACTGAGTTAGAAGGTTTATCCTGCTATTCTGAAGCCTCCATTCCTTCGAGTTCTGAAGTTCTTTATTCTGTCCATTCTTCTTCATCTTTCTCCTCTTTAAAGAGGAAGGGAAGCGATTCAACGATGAGGCCTGCTAGTTCAGTGAAAATCTTATTGATTGAAGACAGCCTAGCTGAAGCCAGATTATTACAAGAATTACTGAAGGATTCTCTAGGTGAGCCCTTCAGTTTGGTTCATGTTAAACGCTTAGGAGAAGCTCTCAATCAATTAAATGACTCTATTTTTGATGTGGTTTTATTAGATTTAACCCTACCGGATAGTCAAGGGTTAGAATCTTTAGCCCGTTTAATTGAACAAGTTCCTAGTTTACCCATTGTCGTTTTAACGAATACCAATGATGATGAATTGGCAATTAAAGCCGTGCGTCAAGGGGCACAAGATTATTTAGTTAAACGACAGGTGAATGGCAGTGTTTTAGTCCGTTCTCTCAGATATGCGATTGAACGAAAGCATAATTTAGAAAGTTTAAAAGCGATGAATCAAACATTAGAAATGCGGGTTCAAGAACGAACTGACGAATTAGTGAAAGCTCAGGAACAAAATCAAATGAGATCTGAGTTTGTTTCGATGATTTCCCATGATATTAGAAATCCCTTAAATACAATTTTGGCTTCAACGGTATTACTACAAGATTATGAGCAGAAATTGTCTGCTGATAAAAAAGTTACTTTGTTTCAGCGTATTCGATCCGCTAGTAAAAATATGGCTCAATTATTAGATGAAGTTTTATTAATTGGTGAGGCGGATTCCGGTCAACTCCAATATCAACCCAAAACGATTAATTTAGAGGTTTTTTGTCGGCAACTGCTTGAAGAAATGCAACTCGATAGCACAGATGAATCTCCAATTAATCTGAGTTTTAACTTATCTGTTAAAGACGTATTTGTTGATCCCAAATTATTGAGAAGAATTTTAATTAATTTATTAGAAAATGCTCTTAAATATTCTCCTCAATCCCAGAGTGTTCAATTTAATGTGATTATTCAAGATCAGATGATTCACTTCTGTATTCAAGATCAAGGTATTGGTATTCCTGCGGATTCATTTTCCCAACTCTTTGAACCCTTCCACCGCGCTAAAAATGTAGGTTCGATTCCCGGTACAGGTTTAGGATTAGCCATTGTTAAACATTGCGTGGAGGCTCATGGAGGGGATATTTGGCTGGATAGTAAAATTGGCATCGGAACAACTTTTATTGTCCGTTTACCTTTAATTCAAATTAGTTAAAATAGAGTAGGGAACAGGGAACAGGGAACAGGGAACAGGGAACAGGGAACAACGAAGGAAAAGACTTTCTAACTGTCTTGGTAACTGTTATCCCTGGAGGATGGGCGAAGCCCATTCTAAATTTATTCAATCCTTTTATCCGCTTTTTTTAACACAGAATCAGGAATTTTAACGCCCATTGCTGTTGCAGATTTAGGATTAATAAATAACTCTAATTTTTCCACCGATTCAACCGGAATATTACCGGGACTTTCCCCATTTAAAACCCGCAAAACCAACTTTCCGGTTTGTCGTCCAACCTGATAATAATTAAAACTTAATCCCGCCATCGCCCCCCGTTTTACAGAATCCGTATCTCCGGCATAAACCGGAATTTTATTGTCAATTCCCACTTGAATCACCGACTCTAACGCTGACACAATCGTATTATCCGTTGGAATATAAATAGCCTCGACTTTTCCTACTAAACTCCGGGCAGAAGTTGCCACATCACTCGAACGATTTGCCGTCGCTTCTATTACCGTTAATCCCCGTTTTGTAGCCTCTGTTTTCAATAATTCAATTAAAGAAACCGAGTTCGCCTCCCCAGCATTATAAATCACTCCCAGTCGTTTCACCGTTGGCGTGATTTCTTGAATTAAATCAAGCTGTTTGTCAAGGGGAGATAAATCCGTTACCCCCGTTACTAACCCTCCGGGTTTTTCTAAATTATTCACTAATTTTGCCCCAATAGGGTCAGTAACAGCCGTAAAAATTACCGGAATATTTCTCACAATAGCCACCGATGCTTGGGCAGAAGGCGTGGCAATTGCCACCACAACATCAGGATTTTCCCCAGCAAATTTACTGGCAATTTGTGTTGCTGTTGAAGGGTTGCCTTGGGCACTTTCCCACTCCCATTTTAAGCTGTCTCCCGCTTTCAATCCCGCCGCCGCTAATTCATCTTTAATTCCCTCTCGCGTCGCATCTAAAGAGGGATGTTCTACAATTTGAGTTACGGCTACAAACCGTTGAGGGATTCTTGAATTAGACGTTGAAGAAGACTGTCCTGAATTACATCCAAACAATGTGGCAACAAGGACACTAGCAATAAACGCCAATCTTACGTTAAACTTGATCATATCAAGGGTTCCTAATTTCTAAACTTTTATTGTTTAATCTGTTGAATTCAATATGAATTTACTCTCAAAAATTGTTAAGCTTTTTCATCAAAATCGGGGTGCAATTGCCCTTAGTATTCCCTTGATGGGTATTCCGGTTCTCTTCCTCCCACAATCTGTTCCGGCGGTGATTCCTATTTCCCAAGAAATTGCTCTATCTCCCGCAGAAGTAAATACAATTGCTGGGGAAATTACTGTTAGAATTGATGGGCCGAAAGGCGGTTCGGGATTTATTGTCGAAAAACAAGGAAATACCTATTATGTGTTAACCAATTGGCACGTTGTTAATCGGGTCGGAGACTATGAAATTGTCACCGCCGATGGTAAACGCTACTCTGTTTATTATAGTTTAATTCAACAACTTCCTAACCTCGATTTAGCCCTGGTTCCCTTTAGTAGTTCCCAACGATATCGAGTAGCAATTCCGGCTGATGCCAATCAAGTTGTTCCAGGTAGTTCTGTGTATGTTGCTGGATGGCCCCGTTCGGGGAGTTCTCTAGGACAGCGACTTTTTTTAAGTACCAATGGCACTCTCAGCGAACGTCAACAACCCCGTTTAGGATATAGTTTAGTTTACACGAATTTAGTCAGAAGTGGGATGAGTGGCGGCCCGATTTTAGATGCAGAAGGAAAGGTAATTGGAGTTAATGGAATTGTTCAGTTAGGTACGAATCCTGACAAAATTGTTTCCGCCGGAATTCCGATTAATTATTTTTCAGATTGGCGAAAAACGGCGAGATTATCTTCAATTCCAACTCCCCCAAATAATTCTGCACCTATTACAACTAATCCCGATCTCAATTCTTCTCCTTCACCCTCAAACTCTTCTAATACAATAGCTGCGGTGAATAATTCTTTTACTTTAGCCACCACTTTAACGGAAGAGTCAGGAGAAATTTTAGCCTTAGCTTTATCCTATCCTTATATTATTGTTGGGAATAGTAACGGAAGCCTTTCGATTTGGAATATTACCACCAGTGGACTGACTCGAACTTTACCCGCTCATCAAGGTTCTATTCCTAGTATTACCCTGAGTCAAGATCGTAAATATTTAGTCACTGGAGGTGAAGATGGATTGATTNTAGAATCGAGAAATGGCTTGCCATGCTCTATCTGCACTTGATTGTCTTGCTTGTGAATTTAATTTGTTTACCCAAGGAGTTGTAGAGTCTTTCGCCAAAACAGCGCAAAGTTTCTGCAAGTTATTTCTTGTAGTCCCTTTGTTCTCCATCCAATATTTAACGCATTTGTTTCTGACAAATTGTGCTGTCCTAATAGCTTCATCAAGCTTTTGATATTGCTCTGGAGTGCCGTTCTTTAACTTAGTTTCTACAACTAACATAATTCCCTCGACCTGGGGTTGACCACTATTATAACACACTTTACCCAAGATTTGTAGAATTAAATCGTTACTTCGCATCTGAGTTAGTGGGTGGGATTTCATCCCCCGTTAAGCTACGCTCTCCGCGGGGGCATTCATCCAGCATTTTTAGGT